>NZ_JBEORF010000004.1:0-215651 GCF_040302125.1 Nocardioides sp. NPDC127514
GCCGGCTTCGCCGGCCGCCTTCGGCGGTCCTGGACTCCGGACCAGATCGAGAAAAGATTTGGCTGGCTATCGGGGCGGCGGCCCGGGTGTGGCGCGGAGTGAATGTTGCTTGAGACAGGTGAGGTTGATGGGGCGTGAGGGTGGCCCTTCGGGCCACTTACCATCCACAGGAACGAGGTCGTTCGCTCACCGCGAAAATGGTCTCTGATCAGGGAAAATAGGTGGCCAGACAGGAGTAGAGAGCGTAGAATCAGACCCATCACAGCACACCTCCGAGGAGAGGACAGCAATGAGTCTCGGCCGCGACATCTACCCCTGGGGCACCAACCCCGGCGACGCGATCGACGCTGCCTTGGCCGCCATCGAGACTGCCCTTCACGACCTGCTCGCCACCGATCCCTCCTATTGGCGCACGGAGCAGAAGAAGGACCTGCTCGAGCGGTTGGAGAAGCTCCAGGCCCAACAAGCGGCGTTGAAGCTGAGGGTGCTCGCTTCTGCCGGTGATATCGCCGGGGAGACCGGTGCCAAAGACGCCTCCGGGTGGATGCGGACCGAGCTGTTGGTCGACAAGGGCGTGGCGCGCTCCCAGGTGAAACTCGCGGCGGCGGTGGCCAAGTACGGCCTCGTGGCTGACGGTCTTGCCGAGGGTGTGGTGTCCCAAGACAAGGCTCGGGTGATCACCCAGGCGCTCGACAAGATCCAGACCGACCCGGTCGCCAGCGCCGAGGACCTGGTCCTCGCCGAGAAGCTCCTCGTGGACTACGCCGGTCGCCTGACCGCGAACGAACTCCGGATCGTCGGACGACGGATCCTGGCCGAGATCGACCCGGCCCGGTTCGAAGACGCCGAAGCCAAAGCACTGTTGGCTGAAGAGGAACGGGCTCGGCAGAAGACCGCGCTACGGGTCTGGGACAACCACGACGGCACCGTCGGCTTCGACGGCGTGCTGCCGACCTCGATGGGGATGCGGTTCAAGCGACTGGTGGAGGCCTGGGCCCAGCCCCGCAAACAGCAGTTGGTCGGCAAGGGTGCTCCGTTGCCGCCGTGGAAGCGGCTGATGGGTCAGGGGTTCGCCCGCCTGTTGGAGACCGTCGACCCGGCGGCCCTGCCGCGTCACGGCGGGGATGCGACCACCATCAACGTGGTCATCTCCCTCGAGGAACTCCGCAAAGACCTCGGCATCGCCACCCTGGGCTACGACGAGACCAACGGCACCACCATCACCGCGGCCGAAGCGAGGCGGATGGCGTGCAACGCCACCATCATCCCCTGGGTCCTCGGTGGTGACAGCGAGGTCCTCGACGCCGGCCGAGGCAGCAGGTTCTTCCAACCCATCCAGCGCAAGGCCATGCGGATCCAGCACAAGTGCTGCCAAGCCGAGGGGTGTGACATGCCACCGGAATGGTGCGACGCCCACCACCTCGAACCCTGGGCCGCCGGCGGCAAGACAGACCTGAAGGACGGGGCCCTGCTCTGTCCCCACCATCACCGCCTCGCCCACGCACCCGGCTATACCCACGAGCGACTACCCGACGGCACCATCCGGTTCACCCGCCGCCCCTAACCGGCCGGGCGAGGAACCACTTCACCGGGTCCCGGCCGTCGGGCCTGACGACTCCAACCGTCGATCGGTCTCGGCTCTCGCTGAAGCCGTATGCCCCTCTGCCCAACGAGCGTTTCGGCCACCCTTCTCGACTCCACGCCCGCCGCTCCCCACCGGCGAGGACACTTCCCCGCTCCAGTGAAGGTTCCCCACACTCCGGAGCATGGGGAACCTCCATGCCCGTGGGGAACTCTCCATCAGTGGGAAACTCGCGACCCTGCCGGCACCGAACCCGACCCGGTCAAGAACAACGGCCCGCTTGTGAACCCTTCACAAGGTCACGCCCACTGCCGTAGGCACCCACGAGGCACGACCCGCCGGCGCGCACGACCCGCCACAGCCCCCAAACCCGTGCCCAACTGAATCCGCTGCGCCACACCCTCGCCGCCGACCCGATACAGGCCAAATCTTTCTCGATCGCACCAAGGGTCGGCGGCGAACCTCGAGGCGAAACTGCGGCCACCTCCAGCGCGGTGAACCGAGACCAAACCAGAACTCAACGGCGAAGCCAGCAGCGCCCCTTGACTCCGGACCGACACCGAGAACACCATCGATAGCAGGGTCGGCGGCCACCAGCTTCGAAGCATCCCCGACCCGATCGAGGCCCGATGACGCGCCGTACGTGTCCGAGATCACGTCCCCAGGCAACCCCTAAACGAGAACACGTTCTAGTATTGAGCGTGGAACCCACGCACGACCTCGTAACCACCTGGTGGAACGGATTCGGAGGGTTACACGACCCCCTTTAGGCTTGCCTTAGTACATCCACGGAAGGTTGAACTCCCTTATGCGTGACATCCGCGTTGCGATCGTCGGTGCCGGCCCGGCCGGCATCTACGCTGCCGACATCCTCACGAAGGAGCACCCTGGTGCGCGCGTCGACGTCATCGAGCGCCTGCCTGCTCCCTACGGCCTGGTTCGCTACGGCGTGGCTCCTGACCACCCGCGAATCAAGGAGATCATCAAGGCTCTGAAGCGCGTCCTGAACCAGGACAGCATCCGCTTCATCGGCAACGTCGACTTCGGCACCGACCTCAAGCTCGACGACCTGCACCGGTTCTACGACGCCGTCATCTTCGCCACCGGCGCGATGGCCGACCGAGAGCTCGACATCCCGGGGATCGACCTGCCCCAGTCCTACGGCGCGGCCGACTTCGTCAGCTGGTACGCCGGACACCCCGACGTCTCCCGCGAGTGGCCCCTCGACGCCGAGGAGGTCGCCGTCCTCGGTGCCGGTAACGTCGCGCTCGACGTCGCCCGCATGCTGGCCAAGCCCGCCGACGAGCAGCTGGTCACCGAGATCTCCGACAACGTCTACCAGGGCCTGAAGAAGAACCCGGCCAAGACGATCCACGTCTACGCCCGCCGCGGCCCGGCGCACATCAAGTTCAGCCCGATGGAGCTGCGCGAGCTCTCCCACTCCCCGTCGGTCGACGTCGTCGTCGAGGAGGAGGGCTTCGAGATCGACGAGGCCGGCGAGAAGGCGATCCAGAGCCACAAGGCGACCAAGCTCGTGGCCGACATCCTCCTGAAGTACATGGAGGCGCCCGCCGGCGACAAGCCCCACAAGATCGTCATCCACATGATGCAGAACCCCGTCGAGATCCTCGGCGAGGACGGTCAGGTGGTCGCGCTGCGCAGCGAGAAGACCGAATACAACGGCGACGGCACCGTCACCGGCACCGGCGAGTTCACCGACACCCCGGTCCAGGCCGTCTACCGCGCCGTCGGCTACCTCTCCGAGGCGCTCCCCGACGTGCCCTTCGACAGCGAGAACGGCGTCATCCCCAACGCCGGCGGCCGGGTGCTCGACCTCAACGGCGAGCACATCAACGGGACGTACGTCACCGGGTGGGTCAAGCGCGGACCGGTCGGCCTCATCGGCCACACCAAGTCCGACGCCAAGGAGACCATCGACAACCTCCTCCACGACCTCGACAAGCTCAAGCCCGCCGAGCTCGGCTCGCCCGCGGCGGTGCTCGAGCACCTGTCCGGCAAGGGCGTCGAGTTCACCACCATCGAGGGCTGGGAGAAGCTCGACAACCACGAGCGCTCGCTCGGCGAGGCCCAGGGCCGCGAGCGGATCAAGGTCGTCCCCCGCGACGAGATGATCCAGATCTCCAACCACTGATCAATCCTGTACGTAGAGGGCCGGCCACCGCGTGGTGGCCGGCCCTCTACATCTGACTGGGACCTTTACGATCACAGGACGCGGGCGATCTGCATCCGCTAGGCTCCGCGACGCCTGTTCGATCTTGCGCCGACTCCGGGGTGGCGCTCTTCCCCCTCGAGGTTCCATTTCATGTCGCGCACAGTCGCGAGGCTGCTCGCCGGCGCAGTGCTGATCGCATCTGTCGTCGTTCCTGCCGCCGTCACAGCACCCTCTGCCCAGGCGGCGTGCCGCCCGACGTTGTCGTCGTTCTCACTCGCAAGGTCAACGCTGACCGGCGGACAGTCGACGACCGCGACGATCAAGCTCAGTTGCCGGGTCTCGACACGGCAGAAGGTTCGCCTGGCGGCCACTGCCGGTATCAGCGTGCCCGACTACGTGTATGTCGCCAAGGGCACGAGCACTCGGAAGGTGACCGTCAGAACAAGCCCCACGACCAAGCGAGTAGCCGGCACGGTCAAGGCGACGTACCGGCTCCGTGTCATCAAGCGAAGCCTCACCCGAACCATCACGCCCTGCTATCCGACGGCTGTTCCGTCCTCGATCACGTTGCCCACGTACGTCCACGCCGGCAGCTCGACCACGGGCACCGTCACGCTCGACTGCTACGCCAAGACGTCGCTGGCGGTGAGCCTCACGTCGAGCAACTCGGGCGTCACCGTGCCGGCGACGGTCACGGTCCCCACCGGGAAGCGCACTGCTTCGTTCAAGCTGGGTTCAAAGCTCCCGGCAACCGGATCGCAGGCGGCATACAACGCAACCATCAGAGCAACACGCGGACAGAAGACTGCCTCGCGGACGATCCAGGTCCGGCCCGGCCTCCGCACTGTCTCCGCCAAGCAGGCTTCGGACAGCAACGCCGTCGACCTCACCATCGGACTCAGTGGGCCGGCCACGACCGACACCACCGTCTCGCTGGTCACCGCTACGGGCTACATCGACGGAGTCCCGGTGTCGAGCAACTCGTTGGTTCTCCCTTCCAAGGTGACGGTGCCCGCAGGACGGTCCTCTCTGGTGGTGAAGCCACAGCTGAACCTTCTACCGGACGACGAAACGGTGACGATCAAGGCCACTCTCGCCGGACGCGCGATATCGACTCAGCTGACGACTCTGCGAGCGTTCCGGGCCGGCGACAGCGTCATGCACAACGAGCCGACGCTGGCACCCCACGGGGCCAACGGCGACGTGACCGGCGAGCTTCGGCTGATCCTTGACCATCCAGCAGGCCCGGAGGGCGCCATCGTCGAATTCAGGTCGCATCAGGCGCACATCCCTGCCGGCTCGACCACCGCGAGGGTGCCCGTCTATGCGAACGGCTATCCGGCGGACTCCCGAATCAGCGGAACCCTCGCGATCCACACCGGCTCCGGCGACGTCTACGAGGATGTGTCGTACGCCGTCCATCCCGCGCCGACGGGGCTGCGGGTGCCGTCGCCTGTGATCACCGGACGACCGGCGACGGCAACGGTCATCTTGGCAGGAGCCTCGTCCCAGGACGAGACGGTCCAGCTCACGGGGGCCGGCGTCGAGGTGCCCGCGACCGTCACCGTGCCCGCGGGAGCGGCTAGCGCCACATTCGAGATCGACGGCAGCGGCGCCGGGACCGGGAGCGTGCGGGCCGAGCTTCGGGGCGCGACGACGTCGACCACCGTCACGGTTGGCCCTGCCATCCCGGACGAGTGCCGACCGCAGGCCATCGACGTCGCCGAGGACGTCTACGTCACCAACGACTTCTACGACCCGCTCGCCTACCAGGCCCAAGTCACGCTCGGCTGTGCCGCGCCCACCGACCTGCTCATCCCCTTGCGTTCCTCCGACTCGTACACGCTCGCCGTACCGAGATATGTCGAGGTGGCGGCGGGATCGACAACGGGAGCTTTTACGCTCAAGGCCATCGGCGGCGGCGCGTGCTACTACTTCCGCTGCGTGCCGGAACGGGCCGTCGCAGTGGAAGCAGGACCCTCCGGGTTGAGCATGTCGCGAATGATTGCCGTGAAGCCCGGCCTGTGGTCCTCCTTCTTCCCGAAGAACGCCGAGACTGGCCTACGCGATGTGCAGATCTGGATGACCGGCCAGGCCTCGGCCGGCACGGTCGCCAGCATCACGACCGACAGACCGGATCTCCTCGCCTTCCCGGCGTCCGTCGAGGTTCCCGCCGGAGCCCGGTACGTCACTGTCCCGGCGATCAGCATCGACCCGAGCGCGGCGGGCACGACCGTCCACGTCACGGTGACGATCGGCCGAGGGAGCCAGACGTACGATCTCGTCCTTGGTCAGTAGATCGTCAACTCTAGGTTGACGCCGACCGAGCGTCAACCTAGAGTTGACGCATGACGACTCCCCGCGATGTAGACCCCGGCCTCAAGGCCGTACGCCTCGACACCCTGATCGACTCGATCAAAAAGGCTCGGACCGAGCCCCTGGACCAGCTGGCCGACGCGATGGTGGTCGGTGAGCACCTGGGCGAGGTGGCCGACCACCTGATCGGGCACTTCGTGGACCAGGCCCGCCGCTCCGGCGCCTCCTGGACCGAGATCGGGACCCGGATGGGGGTGACGAAGCAGGCCGCCCAGAAGAAGTACGTCCCCAAGGCCGGCGAGACGGCGCTCGACCCGAACGCCGGGTTCGCGAAGTTCACCCCGCGCGCTCGCACCGTCGTCGTCGCCGCCCAGGGGGAGGCCCGGAAGGCCGCGAACGCGGAGACCGGCGTACCTCACCTGGTGCTCGGTCTTCTCGCCGAACCAGAGGGCGTCGCGGGTCATGCGATCCGGGCCCAGGACGTGACCCTCGACGCCGTGCGCGCCGCGGCGACCGCCGCCACGCCGGAGCCCTACGGCGAGGTCGGGGAGATGATCCCGTTCACCGCCGACGCCAAGAAGGTGCTCGAGCTGACGTTCCGCGAGGCCCTGCGGCTCGAGCACTCCTACGTCGGCACCGAGCACATCCTGCTCGCCCTGCTCGAGTACGAGGACGGCGCCGGGATCCTCCACGAGGCCGGGATCGAGAAGGCGAGGACCGAGCAGACCATCGCCTCGATCCTGGAATCGCTCCAGGTCGACTTCGCCGCGGCCGACGCCGACGCCCAGAAGTAGGCGACCGGGCGAGGGCTACCTGATCTGAGGGACCGCCGGTACGTGCGAGCAGCACGTACCGGCGGTCCCGATACGTTCCGAAGATGTCCCGCCGCTTCGCCCGACTCGTCCTCGGCATCGTCCTGGCCGTCGCGGTCCTCAACGTGCCTGCCGCGGTGACGGCACCGTCGGCGGAGGCGGCCTGTCGGCCGGCGCTCAAGTCGCTGACGCTCGCCAAGAGCACCGTGGCCGGAGGAACGTCGACCACCGCCACGATCCGCCTCACCTGCCGGACTCCTCGGCGCGCCAAGGTGCAGCTGTGGGCCAGCACGGGCATCCGGGTCCCGGCGTACGTCTATGTCGCCGGCGGCCGGAGCACGCGGGTCGTCACCGTCCGGACCTCACCCACGACGGTCCGCAGCAGCGGCAGGGTCAAGGCGGTCTACCGGCAGGTGGTACGCCGCGCGGCACTCGTCCGCACGGTCACCCCGTGCTACCCGACACCGGTGCCCACCGCGGTCGCGTTGCCCGCCTACGTCCACGCCGGGCAGAGGGCGACCGGGACGGTCACGCTCGACTGCGTGGCCCGCACCTCGCTGGCCGTGAGCCTCACCTCGAGCTCGTCGTGGGTGACGGTCCCGGGCACGCTCACCATCCTGGCCGGGCGGCGTACGGCGTCGTTCACGGCGGTCACGAAGGCGCCGGCGGTCGGGACCCTGCCCGCGTTCAACGTGACGATCAGGGCGACCCGGAACGGGAAGAGCGCCGCCCGGGCGATGCAGGTCCGGCCGGAGATCCGGGCGTTCCGGGCCGGCGACCGGTTCACCGTCAACGAGCCGATCCTGACACCCGAGGGGTCAGACGGCTGGGTGCGGGGAACCCTCCGGATCACGCTGGACCATCCCGCGCCACCCGGCGGTCTCGACGTGAACGGCCTGACCGTTCCCGAGGGCGCGACCTGGACCGAGACGACGGTCTACCACCACCCGTACCCACCGGACTCCCGCGTCACCGACCACCTCACGATCACCGACTCCGCCGGCAACGTCCTGGTCCACGAGGACTTCACCTACATCGTCCATCCGGCTCCGTGAGGGGGTCCCTGGCGTGCCGGGGCAACACCCCTGTGCCCGAAGCACGCCAGGGACGTATCAGGCGCCGGCGGGCGCGAGGACGATGTCGAACCGCACCTTCGACCAGGTGCCGTCGACGTCCCGTCCGTCCGGCGTCGGCGTTCCGGTGGCCTGCCGCTCGAACCTCTTGATCAGCGACTCCTTGACCCCGAAGACGGTGTCCTTCCAGCCGATCGGGTCGCCCTCGGGGAAGATGTGGGTGACCAGCGTGCGGCAGCCCTCGTGGGTCACCATGAAGTGCAGGTGCGAGGCCCGCAGCGGCGACCGCCCGACCGCGGCCAGCATCTGGCCGACGGGGCCGTCGTCGGGGATCGGGTACGGCGTGGGCGTCAGCCCCCAGAACCGGTAGCCACCCTCGGCGTCGGTGAAGAGGTGCGCCCGGGCGGCCCTGGCGCCCGCGTCGCGCTGCACGTCGTAGAGCCCGTCCTCGTCGGCCTCCCAGACCTCGATCCGCGCTCCGACCAGCGGTTTCCCGTCGGTTCCGGTCACCGTCCCGGTGACCCAGCACGGCTCGCCCGGAGCACCGAAGGCCATGTCCCCACCCAGTTCGATCGCCGGGGAGTCCTCCACGAAGAACGGCCCGAAGACCGTGGCCTCGGTCGCGTCGGCGTATGCCTGGTTGTTGATGTTGATGGTCTGCATCGAGGCACCGAGGGTGTCGGAGAGGAGGATGAACTCCTGGCGTACGTCGTCGGTGATGTGACCGGCCTTGGTCAGGAACTCGATGGCCGCGGCCCACTCCTCCTCGGTGAGGCGTACGTCGCGGATGAAGGCGTGCAGGTGGCGCGTCAGCGAGACCATGACCTCCTTCAGGCGCGGGTCCTCGCAGGCGTCGAAGGACGCGACGACGGTGTCGACCAGGCTCTGCTCGACCGCCTGCTGCTCCGGCGATACGGCGGCTACGTCGCTCATCAGCTCTCCTCTCCCGCCCACGCCGCGGTCAGCAGCGCGGTCAGGTTCTCCTCGGTGACCGGGGTCGGGTTGTTGTCGGGGATGGCGGCCATGATCGGCGCGACCGCCTTGGCGATGCCGTCCTCGGGCATGCCGTAGTCCTTGAGCGCCGTCGGCGCGCCGAGCGTCGTACGCAGCTCAGCGAGCCCCTCCACGGCGCCGGCTGCCCCGAACGCCGCCGCCATCCGTACCTCCGCCTCCGGGGCGGACGGCGCGTTGAAGGCGAGCACGTGCGGGAGCACGACCGCGTGGGTCTGGGCGTGCGGCAGGTTGAACATGCCGCCGAGCACGTGGCAGATCTTGTGGTGCATCCCGGAGCCGGCGGACGTGAACGAGACCGCCGCGAGGTAGGCGCCGTAGAGGGTCTGCTCGATCCCCTCGACGTTCGCCGAGTCGCCCGCGACCAGCGGCAGTCCGCCCGCGAGCCCCCGGATCCCCTCGGCCGCGAAGACCTGGTCGATGGGATCCACCCGCGGACCCCACATCGCGTCGACGCAGTGCGCGAGCGCGTTCAGGCCGCTGGCCACGGTCATCTCGCCGGGCAGCGTGGTCAGCAACGAGGCGTCGTAAACGACCGACCGCGGCAGGACCCGGGCGTCGATGCCGGTCGTCTTGGTCTCGCCCGAGGTCAGCCCCCAGACGTTGGTCGCCTCGGACCCGGCGTACGTCGTCGGGACCGCCACGATCGGCAGCCCCGTGGTGAGCGCGACGGCCTTGGCCAGGCCGGTGGTCGAGCCACCGCCGACGCACACCAGCGCGTCGACGGCGGACTCGGCCGCCCGCTCACGAGCCCGCTCGGCGACCTCGACCGGCACGTGCATCACGACCTCGTCGTGGTGCAGCGCGACCGGTACGTCGGCCGTCACCCGGGCGGCGAGCTCGGCCTCGCGCGCGCCGGCGATGACCATCACCCGCCGCGCGCCGAGCTCGTCGATCTCTGCTGCCACCGCGGCGGGCGCCTCGCCGGTGGCGAAGCGGACCCGCTGCGGCAGCGACTCGTGCGTGAACTTCATGAAATCCCCCCCGTCAGGCCCCGGAAAAGTGTCAGGCCTTGCCCAGCAGCGTCGCGACGGCCTCGCCCAGCGCGGCGCCGGGGTCGTCGGGAAGCGACATGGAGCGCCAGGCGATGTGCTTGTCGGGACGTACCAGGATCGCGCCCGACTCCTCGACCTCGCGGAGCTTGGCCCAGTCGAAGTAGAGGTCGGTGACCGGCCGGCCCGGACCGATGACGACGGTCTGGAGCGGGATCCCGAACTTCGTCCGGGCCGCCTCCGCCGCGTCCTCCCACGCCTCGCCGGCGACGCCGGTGATCAGCGTCCACTGCGTGTAGGGGGCGAGGTCGAGCATCGCGTGCTTCTCGACGTTGTCCCCGACCCAGGCGTGCGGCAGGTGAGCACCCGGAGAGGTCGACATCCGGTGGTAGAGGTCCTCGTCGTCGGTCGGCGCGGGCCGGGTGCCGTCCGAGACGACCGCACACGACTCGTAGAACTGGCCGAGCTCGACGCCGTGGGCGTTGAACTCGTAGTTCTTGCGCTCCATCGCGGTGACGAGCGCGGCCCGCTTGGCGGCACCCTCGGGAGTGTTGGCCTTGCGCTCCTCGATGGCCTTGGCCATCTCCTCGCCCTCGAGGCCGACGACGCCGAGCGCCTCGAAGAGCTCACCGAACTCGCGGGCGGACTGGTTGGCCCGGGTGACGATGCGCTTGGCGACCGGGGCACGCTCGGCGGAGTAGGACTCCAGGAGCGACGGCTCGGCATAGCCCTGCAGCACCGCGGCGAGCTTCCAGGCCAGGTTGTAGGAGTCCTGGATCGAGGTGTTCGAACCGAGACCGTTCGACGGCGGGTGCCGGTGGATGGCGTCGCCGGCGCAGAAGACGCGGCCCTTCTGGGCGTGGGTCGCGTACATCTCGTTCACGCCCCACAGCGAGTAGCCGGTCACGTCCGGCTCCAGGTCGGGCATCCCGAGCAGGTCGCGGATGACCTTGACCGCGTATTCCTCGGTCAGCTCCGGCGGCGGCTGGTTGATGTCGTAGCCCCACACGATCAGCCACTCGTCCCAGGGGCGGACCATCCGGACCAGGCCGGTGCCGATGCCGCCGACGTTCGAGCCCGGCTGGATGACCCAGTAGAGGACCGACGGGCGGTGGTCGACGAGCTCGGAGAGGTCGGCCTTGAAGGTGATGTTCATCGAGCCGGCGATGTCCATCGCACCCTCCATCGGGAGGTCGATGTCGGCGCCGACCTGGGTGCGGGCGCCGTCGGCGCCGATGAGGAACTTCGACCGGATCTTGTACTCGTGACCGGTCAGCCGGTCGCGGGCGATCGTGGTGACGCCGTCCTCGTCCTGGACATGCGAGACGTACTCGGTGGAGAACCGCGTCTGGGAGCCGCGCTCGGTCGCGTTGCGGACCAGGATCGGCTCGAGGTACGTCTGCGGGATGTCGACCGTCAGGCACGGGGAGGCGAGCTGGTAGTCGGCCTCGCGGTCGGGGCGGGTGCCCCAGGTGCGGATGCGGCCGATCTCCTCGCCGGCGATGCTCGTGCAGAAGACGGTGTCACCGACGAGCTCGTGCGGGGTCGCGTCGGCGAGCACCTGCTCCTCGATGCCCAGGTCGCGGAAGATCTCCATCGCGCGCTGGTTGGTGATGTGTGCCCGCGGGGTGTTCGCGGTCCAGCGGTACTTCGTGATCATGATGTTGTCGACACCGAGCTCGCTCAGGAAGAGCGCGGCGGACGCGCCCGCCGGGCCGGATCCCACGACGAGGACGTCGGTGGTCACGACATCCTCGGTCTCGGGAACCTCGGTCTCTTTCTGACCGTCGTCGAAGACTGGCATGTTCCTCACCTTTCCGAGGCCGCGGTGGGGTGTGGGATCGCAGCCTCAGGGCGAGTCTTGCGGCCCGCTCGGGCCGCATCAAAGGTGGGGTGCCGGGTTGGCGGAAATGCGTACGCGACTAGCGCACGAGCCACTCCTGGACGGCTGCGATCGTCGAGCCCGGCTGCCGGGCCCACTTGAAGTGGTCGATGCCGGGCTCGTCCAGATGGACCCTCGCGACGTCGAGCCCGGGCATCCGGCGATGAATCTCATCGACCGTCGCGCTCGGGGCCAGCCAGTCGCCCTCGATGGAGACGATGAGCGCGGGCTTCTCGAGTGCGCGCATCGCGGGCGTGACGTCGCGGGCCGGGCTGCCGAAGCGGAGCCGGCCGGTGCGGGCGTACCTGGCCCATTCCCTCATCAGGGTGCGGGCCTCGCGCCCGGCGAACTTGAGCTGCTTGCCGGGGAAGTGGCCGACGACGCGGCCGATGAGGCCCATCGCCTGGCTGGCGACCAGGAAGCCCGGGCCGTAGTTGCGCCAGTAGGGCGTCTGCGAGGCGACGTAGATCAGGCCGGCGACCCGGTCGGGGTGCAGCGCGGCATAGGCGCTGGCGGCCTGGCCGCCGAGGCTGTGCCCGAGGACGTACGCCGCACCGGCCGAGGCCGGAACCAGCTCGCCGAGCCGCTCGACGGCGGCGGCGATGTCGTCGACCAGGTCGGCGTAGCCGAAGTCGTAGGACCAGCCGGCGACCCGCCCGCCGAGCTCCTCGTGGCCCCGCTGCTCCATCCGGCCCACGTTGATCCCCGCCTCCGCGAAGGCCACGATCAGCTTGTCGTAGTACCCGGCCGGCATTCCCATCGCGGGCACGACCAGCACGGTCGGCGCCTCGGGGTCGGCCGCACGGACCACGGTCAGCGTGAAGCTGGTGCCCTCGGCACGCTCGATTCCGTACGCCTCGGGGGTGGTCGTGGGGGACGAAGTCTCGGTCACCCTGCGAATGTTACCCGCCAGTAGGGCGTCGCCGTCACTCCGCCGTGATTCTGGACTTGTGGGTCCATTTTTTGAGAGTCATCCTGTTTGGACCAAGTAGTCCACACAGGAAGGAATGTCATGGACACCCTCGACCGCCTCGCCATCACCGAGGACGTACGGCGCCTGATGGCTCGCTACGTCCGTTACGCGGACAACCAACGCTGGAACGATCTGGCGAACCTGTTCACCGAGGACGGCACGTTCACCCCACACAAGCCCGATGGATCGGTCTGGCTGCACATGAGCGGCCGCGACGAGATCGTCGCGACCGTCGGAGCCAGCGGCGGCCCCGGCGTCACCCTGATCCACCACCTGTTCTCCGACGAGATCGACGTCGACTCCGCGACGAGCGCCCAGGGCGTCTTCGCGATGGAGGACATCGTGACCCGGCCCGAGGACGCCGAGGTGTCCGAGGCCATCCCGTTCCGCCACATGCACGGGTTCGGCCACTACCACGCCCGGTTCGTCAGGACCGACGGCTCCTGGCGGATCGCCGAGCTGACCCAGACCCGCGTCCGGCTCGACTTCAGCTGACCCTCACCCGACCTTCATCCCGACCTTCACCCGGAAAGCAGCACACACCATGAACACGACCACCGAGCTCACCCCCTTCAAGATCGACGTCGCCCAGGACGCCCTCGACGACCTCCGGGACCGCCTGAGGCGGACCCGCTTCTTCGACGACCTCGACAACGAGGAGGGCTATTACGGGATCAGCACCGCCTACCTCAAGCCGCTGATCGAGTACTGGGCCGACGGCTTCGACTGGCGCGCCCAGGAGGAGCGGCTCAACACCTACGACCGGTTCCAGGTCGAGATCGACGGCACGCCGGTGCACTTCGTCCACGTCCGCGGCAAGGGGGCCAACCCGATCCCGCTGATCATCCACCACGGCTGGCCGTGGCCCGGGGAGTTCAGCTACCAGCTCATCGGGCCGCTGACCGACCCCGCCGCCCACGGCGGCGACCCCGCGCTGTCGTTCGACGTGATCATCCCGGACCTGCCCGGCTTCGGCTTCTCGACGCCCGTCGGCCGAGGCGATCTGAACTACTGGAAGATCGCCGACATCATGCACACGCTGATGACCGAGGTGCTGGGCCACGAGAAGTACGCGGTGGCCGGCTCCGACTACGGTGCCCTCGTCACGAGCGCGCTGGGCCACAAGTACGCCGACAGCATCATCGGCCTGCACCTCGGCCATGCCCTCCCGCCGGGGATGTTCGAGAACGAGCGGTTCTGGGACCTGACCGACGGAGCCAAGACCCCCGATGACGCCTCGGAGGAGTGGCGCGCCGGCTGGAAGTACTTCGTCGACACCTACGCCTCACACGTCGCGGCGCACATGCTGGACGGCTCGACGCTGACCCATGGTCTCAACGACTCACCCATCGGCATGCTCGCCTGGCTGCTGAAGCGCTGGAAGTCCTGGAGCGACAAGCACGGCGACTTCGAGGAGGCGTTCTCGCGCGACTTCATCCTCACCCAGGCGACCATCTTCTGGGTGACGCAGTCCATCGGCACCTCCATCCGGATGTACCGCAACGCGGAGCGCTACCGGTTCGTGCCCTCTCACGACCGCCAGCCCCTCGTCCAGGCGCCTGCCGGATTCACCTTCCTGCTCGGCGACGCGTACCCGCCCGCCATCGACACCGTCGAGGACCGCATCGCCTACTTCGAGAACGGTCCGACCCGCGACCTGTACAACGTCGTCAACGTGAACGCCCACGTGAAGGGTGGCCACTTCGTCCACTACGAGAATCCTGAGGCCTTCGCCTCCGACCTCCGGGAGACCTTCCGCAGGATCCTCGGCTGACCTACCCATCCGCCCCGATCCGCGCAGCCGTGGCTACCGCGGGTCGGGGCGACGGCGGGTGCGGGTGCGGTCGACGGCGGCCTACGCCGCGACCGGTCCGGAGTCGCGCAGGTGGCTGATCAGCAGCGTCAGGATCGCTTCCAGATGGTCGGTCCGGCCGGTCACCTGCAGCACCGAGACACCGCCTTGGATACCGGCGATGATCGCTGCCGCCGTACGCCCGGCAGGGAGCTCGGCGCTCACGGACCCGTTCGCCTGCATCGCCTCGATGCCGCGCTGCACGTAGTCCTGCCACCGACGGATCAGCGTGGTCGAGACCTCGGCAGCCCCAGGAACGCTTCCCACCTGGTTCATCAGCGCCGCCAGCGGACAGTTCACGCCCTGCGCCTTGTAGCGCGCGATCACTGCCTTGCGCCAGCGGTCCCAGGCGGCCCACGAGTCGAGCTCGCTGAGGTGCGGCTGCTGGTCGTCGATCACCCGAGCGGCCTCGAGGCGGGCGACCTCGAGGAACAGCTCCTCCTTGCCACCCGGGAAGTAGTGGAAGATCTGGCTCTTGCTCGTCTGGGTGGCTGCCCGGATGTCGTCCAACGTCGCGTTCCCGGGATCGGTGCCGCGGAGGTAGGCCGCCGCGCCCTCGAGCATCCGCTGGCGCGTGGCCATGCCCTTGGTGGTGAACGCCATGTCCCGAGCCTACCTCGAACCAGTACCAGCTAGTCCAAAATCATTCGAAATCCACAGACTAGGGCCCTTGTGGAGAACCCTGTGGATAAACCTGGTGACCGACGGGGAAGACCTCGTAGCGACCCCGCGCCGCGAGCCCCCACAACCCGCACGGAGCCAGCAGCACGACGGCGATCGCGACCGCGCCGAGCGCGACGAGATACCAGGTGCCGTAGGAGTCCAGCAGCTGCTGGAGCGCGAAGAAGATCACCGCGCCCAGGATCGGGCCCTCGATCGTCCCCAGCCCGCCGATGACCACGATGAAGATCATGAAGGCGGTCCACTGGACCGAGAACATCGAGTCCGGCGAGACCCGCAGGCCGTTGACCGCGATCAGCGCCCCCGCGAGGCCGGCACCACCGGAGGCGGCGACGTAGACGAGCCGCTGCGAGCGCCGCACCGCGACCCCGAGCGACGCCGCCGCCACCGAGTCGTCACGGATCGCGGTCAGACCGAGGCCGACGCGCGAGCGCATCAGGACGTACGTCGCGAGCACGACGAGCACGGCGAGCGCGAGCGCCAGGTAGTAGACGGTGGCGATCCGGGTCACCCGGTCGACGCCCTGGAAGGCGGTGAGCGAGAGGCCGGAGCCGCCGCCGAAGCCCGGGAGCTCCTGGGTGACCAGCTTGAAGACCTCGGCCACCACCCAGGTGCCGATCGCGAAATAGCCTCCGACCAGCCGGAACAGCAGGAACGACGTGGGGATGGCCAGCACGGCGCAGACCACGCCGGCTGCCACGACGGCCACCGGGACCGGCAGCCCGACGACGTCGGCGAGCTTGATCACGCCGTAGCCGCCGGCACCGATGTAGGCCTGCTGACCGATCGAGACGAGCCCGCCGTAGCCGGCCATCAGGTTCCAGGTCGTGCCGAGGATGATCAGCGCGAAGAGCGTGACCAGGTTGGTCACGTCACCCGGGCTGAAGACGAACCATGGTGCTGCGGCCAGGAAGACCACGATCGCGGCGAGGACCCCGCCGCCGGCGAGCGAGGGCCAGCCGCCGCGTACGACCTTCAGGTCTTGTCCGGCGAGAGTTGTCGATGAGCTCATGCGACGACCGCCTTCGGGAGCAGGCCCTGGGGCCGGAACAGGAGTACGACCAGGAAGACCAGGTGACCGGCGAGGACGCCGTAGGCCGGGTCGATCTGGGCGCCGACGGTCTGCGCGACGCCGAGCACGAGGCCGCCGAGGAGCGTGCCCCACAGCGAGCCGAGGCCGCCGATGATGACCGCCTCGAAGGCGAAGATGAGGACCAGATCCCCGTACGTCGGGCTGAACTGCGTCGACATGCCGAGGAAGACACCGGCCAGGGCGACGGTGCCGATCGCGATCGCGGTGGCCAGGGCGTACATGTGCCTCTCGTCGATCCCCATGAGCGTGGCCGCCTCGGGGTCGTCCTTGGTCGCGCGCATCGCGCGGCCGATGCGGGTGTGGGAGAGGTAGAGCTGCATGCCGACGATCACACCGACCGCCACCACGAGCGTGATCAGCGAGAACACCCCGAGACGCAGGCCGCCGAGCTCGACGGACGCGGTCGACAGGGTGCCGATCGAGATCTTGCGGGAGTCGGCGGTGAAGATCTCCTGGAGCAGGTTGGCGCCGATGACGGCCAGGCCGAACGAGACCAGCAGCGGCGACAGCTCCCCGTGGCGCAGTGCCGGGTTGAAGAGACCGCGCTGGATCGCGTAGCCGACCGCCGCGAGCACGGGGATCACGATGACGATGGTGAGGAACGCCGGCATCCCGGTCTGCTGGACGAGCCAGTAGGCGAGGTAGGCCGAGGCGACGGCGAGGACGCCGTGAGCGAGGTTGACGATCCGCATCACGCCGAAGATGAGGCTCAGGCCGCAGGCGAGGAGTGCGTACTGCCCACCGAGCAGAAGTCCCTGGAGGACCGCGTTGATCCAGTCCATCAGCCGACCTCCTGCTCGTCGATCCCGAAGTACGCCGCTTGGACCTGCTCTCGGGTGACGTCGGCCGCCGCGCCCTCGAGGACGGTGCGGCCCTCGAGCAGGCACTGCACCCGGTCGGCGACGGTGAGCGCCTGGGTGAGGTCCTGCTCGACCACGAGCACGGTCGTCCCCTTCGCGGTGATCGTGGGGAGCGCCTTGTAGATGTCGGCGATCACGACCGGGGCGAGGCCGAGCGAGACCTCGTCGAGCAGGAGCAGCTTCGGGTTGGACATCAGCGCCCGGCCGATGGCGGTCGCCTGCTGCTCGCCACCGGAGAGGTGGGCCCCGCGGCGCGTTCTCTTCTCAGCGAGCAGCGGGAACGCGTCGTAGACGGTCTGGAGGTTCCAGGGGCCGGGCCGGCGTCCGTGCGCGCCGACCTTGAGGTTCTCCTCGACGGTGAGGGAAGCGAAGATCCGGCGCCCCTCCGGCGTGAGCGCGATGCCCTCGCGGACCCGCCGATGGGCGGGGGTGTGGGAGACGTTGTGGCCGTTGAAGCGGATCTGGCCGGCGGTCGGGCGGAGCAGGCCGGCGATCGTCTTCAGCAGCGTGGACTTGCCGGCGCCGTTGGCACCGATCACGGCCAGCGTCTCGCCCTCGGCGACCCGGACCGTGATGCCGTGCAGGGCGCGGAAGTCGCCGTAGGCGACGTCGATCGCGTCGACCTCGAGCAGGCTGGTCATGGGGTGTCGCCTTCCAGGTCGGGGGAGCCGAGATAGACGGCGGCGACCGCGTCCGAGGCCATCACCTCGCGCGGGTCGCCGGTGGCGACGACGTCGCCCTGGGCCAGGCACATCAACCGGTCCACGACCTGCAGCAACGCGTGCACGATGTGCTCGATCCAGACGACTCCGGTGCCACTGTCGCGGATCGCCGAGATGGTCTCGATCAGCGCCGGGAGCTCGTGCTCGGTGAGGCCGCCGGCGATCTCGTCGAGGAGCAGCAGCCGCGGCTGGGTGGCCAGCGCGCGGGCGAGCTCGAGCCGTTTGCGGTCGAGAAGCCGCAGCGAGCCGGCGGGGGTGTTGGCCAGGTGCGTCAGGTCGGCGGTCTCCAGCGCCTCCCAGGCCTGCGCGTTGGCCTCCTTCCGGCGCGTACCCGCACCGAAGGTCGACCCGACCAGCACGTTCTCGAAGACGGTGAGCCCATCGAAGGGGCGGGGGACCTGGAACGTACGTCCGATCCCGAGGGCCGTACGGCGGGCCGCCGGCATCCGGGTGACGTCGGCGCCGTCGAAACGGATGGTGCCGGCGTCGGCCGGGAGCGTGCCGGTCACCAGGTTGAGCAGCGTGGACTTGCCGGCGCCGTTGGGCCCGACGATGCCGAGCGCCTCGCCCGCGGCCACGTGGAAGGAGACCGAGCGGGCGGTGACGACCTGGCCGAACGCCTTGGCCAGGCCTTCGGCCTCCAGCAGCGCGCCGGGCGCGCTGCTGGAGGCCTCGACCGCTTGTTGAGCAGAGGTCACTTGAGCGCCTCGGGCTCGCCCCCGAGAGGTACGTCGGGAGCCAGCGAGTTCTGCACGACGACCAGCTCGAACGGGTGCTCCCCGCCCTCGACCTGGCGCCACTGACCACCCGCGAGCGAGGTCTTGGCGACGTACGGCGGGACGTTCGCGTCCTTGCCCCAGGCGACGTCACCGACGACCGTGGAGACCTCGAGCCCGGCCAGCGCCTTGGTGATCGCGTCGGCGTCGGTCGAGCCGGCCTCGGTCACCGCCGCGGTCGCGACCTCGAAGAGCGCGTGCGCGAAGCCCAGCGGCTGGGTCCACTGCTTGCCGGTCTTCTCCTCGTACGCGTCCGCCAGCTCCTGCGCGGACTGGCCGGTCAGCGAGGACTCGTAGGGAGCGGTCGGGGTCCACCACACCTCGGTGGAGAGGTTGTGGGCGATCGGGCCGAGGGCCTCGACGCTGCTCGGGAAGAGGAGCGCCTTGCCGATGGTGGCGACCTTCGGGTTGTAGCCCTGCTGCTTCGCCTGCTGCCAGAACGTGGTGAAGTCCGGCGGGATCGGGACGCCGACCAGGACGTCGTGGCCCTTGTAGGCGCTGATCTGCGCGGAGAAGTCCTTGGTGCCGTTGGGGTAGTTGCCCGGGTTGTCGATCTTCACGCCCGATGCCTCGGTCAGCGCCGGGAAGTTGGCGCCCCAGGCCTCACCGTCGGGGTCCTTCGGGAACAGGCCGCCGGCCTTCTTGTTGTTCGGAACCTTGCCCCAGATGTCGGCGTAGACCGTCGCGACGTCCTCGAGGCCCCAGAAGAAGTGGTAGCTGTACTTCAGCTCGGCCGGCTTGTCGCCGCTGCGGATCGCGAACGGCTGCCACGGGGCCACCGTGGTGATGCACGGGATCGAGTTGGCCTCGCACTGCTCCGAGACCGGGTTGACGATGTCGGGCGTCGAGGAGGCGACGATGATGTCGGCGCCGTCCTTGTTGATCAGGTCGCCGGCCACCGCCCCGGCCTTCGTCGTGTCGCTCTGCGCGTCGCGCACCACGATCTCGACGTCGAGCTCCTTGTCACCCACCTTGACCGGGTGGTCCTTGAAGTAGGCCTCCATCTCGTCGACGACGAAGCTGTTCGCCTCGCCGAACGGCGCGGAGGAGCCGGTCTCGGTCGAGACGAACCCGATGGTGAGCGTGTCCTCGCCGCCACCGCCTTCGTCGTCGATGCCGCCCGACCCGCAGGCCGTCAAGGTCAGCGCCATCGCTGCGACACCGGCGGCTGCCAAGCTCAGGCCGCGTCCGGTGGTGAGTCCGTTGCGCACGTACGTCTCCTTAGAGAGTGTGGGGTGTTCGAGAGTGTCGTCCGCCACCGCCCCTACAGGTGGGAAGCAGGGTCTGGTTGGCGGAAAATCGCATGGAAGACCTATCGGACTTTTGGTGGACTTGTCACCCTTTCGCGCCGAGAAGTGACTTCTGGGCGCCGAGAAGTGACTTGCGGCGTACGAAACTCGACTTTCGTACGCCGCAACTGAGGATTCGACACGCCACAGGCGCGGACTCGGCTGGGGTCAGGCGCGGGCGGCGCGGCGTACGTCTCCGGCGGCGACGCCGAAGCGCTTGCGGAAGGCGTGGGAGAAGTACGAGGCGGAGGTGAAGCCGCACTTCTCGGCGACGTCGACGGTGCGGATGGCCGGGTCCGAGCCGGTGGCGAGCATCGCGTAGGCGAGCTCGAGGCGGCGGCCGAGGATGTGGCGGGGGACGCTGGTGCCGGCGTCGGCGAAGAGGCGCGACAGGTGGCGCTCGGAGATGCCGGCGCCCGCGGCGACGGTGGTGGCGGAGAGGCCGGGGTCGGCGAGGTGGTCCTCGATGAACGCCTTCGCCGCCGCCCGATGCGCCGTGGCCAGCGAGACCTTTCCGGCGGTGGCGATCACCGAGATCAGGTCGAGCACGGCGCCCTCGTCGGCCGGCACCGGGTCGTGCGGCCGCAGGGCGCGGCCGACCATCTGCACGAGGGCTCGGCCGTGCGGGTCCTGGTCGCGGCCGGCGTCGAGGACGAGCGGCGACGGCATCGACGCCATCCCGGTGCGGGCCGCGAAGGCGTCCACCGGGACCTTGACCGCGAGCTCCTCGAGCCCGTGCCCGAAGCCGCGCAGGAAGGGTGCGTCGACGTCGCACACGATCAGCTGTCCGGGCCGGATGACCTTGCGGCGGCCGGCGTACTCCAGGATCGCCTCGCCGCGGAGGCTCGCGTAGACGGCGATCGACCGGGCGGGGATCTCCTTGACGAGGCTGGCCGGCCGCTCGACGACGTGGCGGGTGGCTCGGACCCGCGCCAGATGGATCTCGTCGAGCTGCAGGTTGACCTCCTGCGCGTCGAACCCGTGGCCGTCGATGGGCCGACAGGAGAGCGCGACCAGGGCGCTGGCGTTGTGGCGTTCCCAGGCCTCGACCTGCGCGTCCTCGTTCAGCCGGCTGGTCTCGAAGACCTCCGGGCGGCGAACCCGCGCGAGGAGAGGGGCTGGATCGACTCCGGCTGGCGGCACAGGCCGACTCTACGGCGTTGCGGGTGCCGCCCGCGATGACTTCGTGGCGACTTAGGGAAGACTTACCTTTCTGGAATGGTTCAAGAAAAGGTGGCACAGTGGGTGTCACCACGAAAGACCCACATCGATCCAGGGGGATACACCGAACATGGCTACGCAGACCGCCACGAGCAGCGCCACCCACACCTCGCACCCCGCGTTCATCCCGAGCCCGGCGTTCGCGACCCAGATGCAGCGCCTGCTCGTCGATCTGACCGAGCTCAGCCTCCAGGGCAAGCAGCTGCACTGGAACGTCGTCGGCAAGAACTTCCGCGACATGCACCTCGTCCTCGACGAGGTCGTCGACGCCGCCCGTGACTTCACCGACGAGGTCGCCGAGCGCATGCGCGCGCTCTACATCCTCCCCGACGGCCGCACCGGCACCGTCGCCGAGGACACCACCCTCGCGCCGCTTCCGGCGACCGAGGTCGACACCGCGACCGCCGCCGACCTCGCCGCCGCCGCGCTCTACGCCACCTCGAAGACCGCTCGTGACATCCACGACGACATCGACTCCGAGGACCCGACCACCGCCGACCTGCTGCACGCGATCATCACCCGCGTCGAGCAGCTGGCCTGGTTCATCGACTCCGAGAACCGCGTCGCCAACCAGTCCAAGCCGGCTCAGCTGACCGTCTGAGATCTTTCCCTGAGGACGGCGTCCCGCGAGCTGCTCGCGGGGCGCCGTTCTTCGTCGTGCGGGCGAAGCCGCGCCGAGCTCGCTATCGACGCAGCAGGGTTCGGAGGCTCTTGGTCGGATCCGCAAGATCCGATGCGCGTACGTCGGCAGCACGATCGATCAGCCTGCGTGCTGCTCTCGCGGCGTTGGGGTCGTCGACCGCGACCGCGCCGATGACGCGCTCGCCACGGAGAGTGAAGACCGCGAAGGGCGGCTCGCCGAGGGTGCCGCGTACGACGGTCTCGTGATCCGCATCCGGCTCGTGCATCTCACCGACGACCTCGACATGAAGGTCGTAGCGGTCGGTCCAGAACCACGGTGCGGTCTCCGGTCCGGCGTCGGCACCGAGGATCGTCGTCGCAGCGCGTTGACCGTCGTGCAGCGCGGCCTCCCAGTGTTCCGCGCGGCGATCGCCGCGGCGTCGGGCGCAGTCACCGACAGCGAGGACGTTCGGGTGTGAGGTGACCTGGTGCTCGTCGACGAGGACGCCGTTGTCGACCTCCAGGCCAGCCGCCGTCGCCAGGGCGGCGTCCGGCACCATGCCCACAGCCAGAAGGACAGCATCGAACGTACGCGGCTCCACCTCGCCCGCGATGTGCGCCACGACTCCGGCCCTCGTCGACTCGAGCTTCTCGACCGTCGAGGTCACCGTCTCCACACCGTGGACCGCGTGCAGGGAGTGCAGCCACGCAGCGACCCGGGTGCCGACCGCCGGCGCGATCGGCGGGTCGGCGGGATCCACGAGCACGACCTCGCAGCCGAGCTTCCGAGCGGTCGAGGCGACTTCGGCCCCGATCAGGCCGGCACCGGCCACCAGCAGCCGGGCGCGAGAGAGCAGCACGTGCCGCAGCGCATCGGCGTCCTCGGCACTTCGCAGCGTGTGGATCCCGGTGGTCGAGATCGGGATTCCCTCACCGGGTGGCGGAAAATCAAGCCGCTCCCCGACGACGCGTTCGAAGGCTGGCCACCGCGAGTGTCCGCCCGTCGCCAGGACGATCCTGTCGGCGGAGAGCATCCGGCCGTCCGACAGCGCCACCGTCCCGGCAGCCGGATCCAGATCCACCACCAGCGCAGCCGTGATCAGATCGATCCGCTGCTCGGCGTACCACTCCGGAGCCTGCAGCGCGATCGAGCCGAGGTCCTTCGCCCCCGCCAGGTACTCCTTGGACAGGGGCGGACGGTCGTACGGGAACGGGTCGACGGTGACGAGCGTCAGCTCACCGGCGTACCCGTTCTTCCGCAGCTCCGCGACCGTCGACACCCCGGCGATACCGCCGCCGACGACGAGGACCGACGAGACCGTCACGGCCTCTCGCCGGGGAACAGGTACACCTCACCGTCGCGCACCTCGACGCGGTGCGGGACGGTGTCGCGGGTGGCAGGGAGCCCGTCGACCTTGCCGGTCTTGAGGTTGAACCGCGAGGAGTGCAGCGGACACTCGACGTCGCCGTCCTCGACCCAGCCCTCGGCCAGCGAGGCGGTCTCGTGGGTGCAGGTGTCGTTGAGGGCCCAGCAGGTGCCGTCGTCGTCGCGCAGGATGGCGATGTCGTCCTCGGTGCCGGTGATGTCGGAGGAGATGGCGATCCCCTCGCCCTCCGGGATGTCGTCGACGGACGCGACGCGGATGCCTGTGCTGCTTCCGCCGTTTCCACTATTTGCGGTCATGCCCCCATCTTCCAACGTGGGTGCAGAAGAACCGGCCACCTCCCCCGAGGTGGCCGGTTCGATTGCGTACGTCCGGGGCCGACGGATCAGTCCGGGCAGGTGTTGCGGTAGTCGGACAGGTTGATCGAGGACGGCGCCGGGCAGAGGAACTGCGAGTAGCGGGTGTCGTCGTCGACGTACCTCTTCAGCCAGGTGACGAACAGGCGCCCTTGCCAGTCGTCGTCGGTGTTGGCGATGAAGTGGTCGCCGTTGTTGATCTCGCCGTACGCCTTCTCCCGGGCCCCCGTGGCCGAGGTGTAGAACGGGATGGAGTGCGAGCTGACCGGCGCGACGCTGTCGTTCTCCGCGCCGATGATCATGGTCGGGATCTGGATGCCGGGCCAGGTCTTGTCGGTGTGCCAGGGCTGCAGCGCGACCGCGGCCTTGATCGAGGAGTCCTGGTTGGCCGCCGCGAGCGTGCCACCGCCGCCCATGGAGTGGCCGGAGACCGCGATCCGCGACTCGTCCAGGCGAGAGGCGACCGTCGAGGAGGCGCTGTTCTTCAGGTAGGAGACCGCAGCCAGGATCTGCGAGCCGCGGCTGTCGGGCTGGTCGTAGCGGGAGTTCGTGTCGATCGCGAAGACCACGAACCCGTGCGACGCCACCCGGCGAGCGACCGCGGAGTACGACGACGAGGAGGCCGTGTAGCCGGGGGCGAGCACGACACCGCCGAAGGTCCCCGCGGTGGTGGAGGTGGGGTAGTAGATCGTCCCTCCGCCGAAGCCGGTCACCAGCGAGGAGACCGAGGCGGTGGAGAGGGAGAACGTGCCGTTGTCCAGGACGCTGGCCGACGTCGGGTCCGGCCCGCGCTCGTAGGGGCTCTCCGCATCGGCCGGCGCTACCAGGCCGAAGAGGGGGAGAGTGACGGCCGCGGCGACCGCGGCGATTCGGAGAGAGAGTGATCTGAGCACCGAGCATGCTCCTTCGTCCGTCCGGCCCCGGGCTGTCCGGGGATCCGGTTGCTACTCGAAGGTAGGGGCGCGGCCGGGCGGCCGACACCGGCACGGAGGCAGAACCTCGTTGGGCGCTTGTCACAAAACAGAAACACGACGGCGTACGCAGGTGGGGCTGCGTACGCCGTCGGTTTCTGTGCGGGATGTCGGTCAGCAGTAAAGGTTCCCGCCCGGATCGACCCCGAGCAGCGCGGTGACCTCGCGATAGTTGTCGACGCGGCTCTGCACCTGGGCCGGGTTGCCGCCGTTGCACTCGATGGCACCGTTGATGGACCGGATGGTCTCGCCGAAGCCGGCGCCGTTGACCATCGCCGCGTGCGGCGTCATGGTGCCCGGGCCGTTCTGGGTGTTCCAGTACCAGAGCCCGGTCTTCCAGGCGACCGCCGGATCGGTGGCGACCAGGTTCGGGTTGTTGAGCAGGTCGATCCCGAGCGCGTCCCCGGCTGCCTTGTAGTTGAAGTTCCAGCTCAGCTGGACCTGCCCGCGACCGTAGTACTGGTCGTTGCCGGCCGGACAACCGTAGGGCTGGGACGTGTCGCAGTAGTGCGGGTAGTTGGCCTCGTTCTGCTCGACGACATAGAGCAGGTCACCGGTCTCGTGGGCGACGTTGGCGATGAACGCGGCAGCCTCGCGCTTCTGGGTCGCCTCGTCCCCAGCATTGGTGAATTCCGGGTAGGCGCTGAGTGCCTCGACGAGGCCCGCGTATGTGTAGAAGGGGTTGCGGTTGGGGAAGAGCTGGTTGAACTGCTCCTCGCTGACCGGGAACTCACCGGCCACCGGCGCCGGTGACTCCGGGTCGGTGGCGGTGCCGCCGATGTTCACGTCGATGCAGGCGTAGAAGGCGTTGGTCGTGTCGGCGACGTTCCAGACCGCGAGGACCTTCTGCCGGCCGGTGAACGACCCGAAGTCGACCTGGTGCTCGACGGTCGCCGGCGGCTGCGCGCCACCGTCGTCGAACTCGGCGATCTTGGTGCCGCCGACGAAGTACTGCCAGGTGCTGGTGCTGTGCCGGGCGCTCAGTGACCAGGTGAACGTCTGGGTCCGGCCGACGGGCGTGGCCTGCCAGTTCTTGGAGTCGTCGTCGAGCTCGGCGAACCTCGAGTTGCCGCCGGAGCAGCTGGTCAGGCCCTTCGGGCCCTCGACACTCTGTGGTTCGTACTTGATGTCCCCGCACTCGACGGTGCCGGCAGCACACTGGGCCTGCCTGCTCGGGGGGTTCGAGATGTAGCCGTGCGCACTTGCGGGGCTCGTCGGCAACATGGCCAGGACGGGCGCCAGCAAGATCCCGCCGAGAACGGCGATCTTCGTGGTAGTACGCATTCCAAACTCCTTGATGGGGGTTGAGAAGGATGGCGATCGAAGCCCCACTGTAAGGTTCCTTTACAGTTACCGTCTAGACCCTGCGTGGACAAACACCGGCGCGAGCCCTGCAATTGTTAGGTTGCTTTCCGTACGCCACCCCGACCCTCGAAAGGAGCGCCGCCGATGTCGAAGCCGCCCAAGACACACCTGATCCGCGACACCAACGACCGCGCCGCGCTCGACCTGATGCTCTCGAACGGGCCGGTGACGAAGACCCGGCTCGGCGAGCTCGTCGGCCTCTCGAAGGTGACCGCGGGACAGCTGTTGACCCGGCTCGGCGAGCGCGGCCTGGTCGAGGTCGTCGGGACCCAGCAGGGCGGTCGCGGCCCCAACGCCGCGCTCTACGGCGTGGTCCCGTCGGCGGGCTATGTCGCGGCCCTCCACATCGGACCCGACCAGATCACCGCGTCGGTCGCCGACATCACCGGCACCGAGCTGGCCACCGGCGCGCTCGACCCCCACGAGACCTCCGACCCGGTCGAGGCGGTCCGGGCCACCGTCGCCGACGCCACCCGGAGCGCCGGCATCACGATGACGCAGCTCCGCTGCCTCTCGATCGGTACGCCCGGGATGATCGACCCGCGCACCGGCGACTTCCGCTTCGCCAACGATCTGCCGGACTGGCGCGCGGGCGTCCTCCAGGACCTCCGCCGCAGCTTCCAGCGGCCGATACTGATCGAGAACGACGTCAACCTCGCCGGGCTCGCCGAGCAGTCCGCCGGAGCCTCCCACGGCGTCAAGGACTCGGTGCTCGCCTGGATCGACCGCGGCCTCGGTCTCGCGGTGATCGTCGACGGCCGCCTCCACCGCGGCGCCGGCGGCGGTGCCGGCGAGATCGGCTATCTGGCGGTTCCGGGCGCCTCCACGCCCCACGGCACCGACAGCCCGCAGCACGCGGCCTTCCAGTCGCTGGTCAGCGTCGAGGCCATGGACGTCCTCGCTCGGGCGTTCGGGCTGAAGGGCAGCGGCGTGGAATGCGTACGCGCGGCCGCCGGCGGCGACCCCGACGCCGAGCCGTTCCTCGAGGAGCTGGCCAGGAGGCTCGCCCTCGGCCTGGCGGGCATCTGCGTCGTGCTCGACCCCGAGCTCTGCGTGCTCGCGGGCGAGGTCGGACGCGCCGGCGGGCCGGTCCTGGCCGCCCGCGTGCAGAAGGCGATCGCCGCCCTCGGCCCCAACGTCCCCACCGTCGTTCCCACCGAGATCTCCGGCGACCCCGTGCTCCGCGGTGCCCTCCAGATCGGTCTCGACACGGCCCGCGACGAGGTCTTCACCCACCAGGGCTGACCCCGACGAGGATCCGCCGGCAGTCAGGGGAACGCCCGATGCCATAGGTACCGCGGCTACATATCGTCGTGGTGTGACCACCACCCAGACATGCGAGCGCCGACCACGCGTCAGCCTCTTCTGCTTCCGAGCCGTCGCGGTTCTGACCGCGCTCTTCGCGATCGGGCAACCGATCTTCATCGGCTCCTACTTCGCCGGCACCTTCGAGGCGTTGGGCCTCCACTCCGCGGGCGCGGTCGCACTGCAGGGCCTCGGCCTGCTGCTGCCGATAGCCGCGTGCGCCGTCGTGGCGATGCGCGGGCGCTGGTGGTTCCTCATCTGGTCCGTCGCGCTCTTCTTCCTCATCCACGTCCAGGCGATCCTCGGCTACACCCGGGTCCTGCAGCTGCACGTGCCGGTCGGCGTCCTCACCGTCGGCATCGCGGTGGCCGTGGCCGTCGCCGCCGTACGCCGCGGCGCCGGCAGCCCGCGGGAGGTCCGGTGATGAGGATCGGACGACGCACCCTTCTCGGCGCCGGACTGGCTGCCCCGGTCGCCGGATCGCTGGCCGGGTGCGGCGAGGCCCCCGGGCAGACCGGACGGGTCCTGCGCAGCGCGGCACGGCTGCCGAAGGCGTACGAGACTCCGTTGCCGTTGCCGCCGGTCAAGCGGCCGTCGGGCGAACTGATCGAGATCGCCCAGCGCACCGCGTCGGTGGAGATCCTGCCCGGGCTGCGGACCGAGATGATGACGTACGACGGGGTCTTTCCCGGGCCGACGCTGGAGACCCGCCGCGGCGAGGCCGTGACCGTACGCCACACCAACGCCCTCACGCTGCCGACGGCGACGCATCTCCACGGCGGGCACACCCCGGCGAAGAGCGACGGCTGGCCGACGGATCTGCTGCTGCCTCCTGGCTTCGAGTCGGACCACGCCCACCACGCCGGTCACGGGGGTGGCCACGAGGCCATGGCCGATCCGAAGGCGCAGGTCACGACGGGGAAGCGGGACTACCGCTATCCGCTCGAGCAGCCGGCGACGACGCTGTGGTACCACGACCATCGGATGGACTTCACCGCCCCGCAGGTGTGGCGTGGGCTGGCCGGCTTCCACATCATCCGCGACGACGAGGAGGACGCGCTCTCGCTGCCACGGGGCGAGCGGGAGATGCCGCTGATGATCGCCGACCGGGCCTTCGACGAGGACGGCACGCTGCGCTATCCCGCGCTCGACCCGGAACTGCTCGGCGAGCCCGGCGTCGAGGACCGCTACATGGCCGGCGTGCTCGGCGACGTCATCCTGGTCAACGGCGCCCCGTGGCCGGAGGCGGAGGTCGACGCGGCGCAGTATCGGCTGCGGCTGCTCAACGCCTCCAACGCGCGTCGCTACGCGCTGAGCCTGCGTACCTCCGACGGACGGCCCGTGGCGTTCACCCAGATCGGCTCCGACGGCGGGCTCCTCGCGGCCCCGGTCGAGCACGGTGAGATCACGATGGCCTCCGGCGAGCGGTTCGACGTCGTCGTCGACTTCCGGTCGCTCGCGCCGGGGACGACGGTCGAGATGCGCAACCGTCTCGGCACCGGCCGCACCGCTCAGGTGATGCGATTCCGCATCGCCCGGCACGCGGCCGACGACGTCCGGCTGGCGGGGCGGCTCGCCGACGTACCCGAGCCCGAGGCGCCCGACGGCGCGGTCGTCCGCAGGTGGCACTTCCGCCAGGCGAAGGTGCACGGCCGCCGTGGCTGGGGGATCAACGGCAAGCCCTTCGACCCCTCGGTGCCGCAGGCCCGGGTGCCGCTGGAGTCCACCGAGATCTGGGAGTTCTTCACCGACGCGCACCACCCCGTCCACGTCCACCTCTCTCCCTTCCAGGTCCTGCGACGCGGCAATCGCGGCCCGGGTCCGATGGACCTCGGCTGGAAGGACACCGTCGACGTACGCCCCTACGAGGCCGTCCGGGTCAGGGTGAAGTTCGAGAAGTACGCCGGCCGGTTCCTGATCCACTGCCACAACCTGGAGCACGAGGACATGGCGATGATGGCCGGCTTCGAGACGGTGTGATCAGCCGGTGAAGGGGACCCAGGCGAACCGGCCGATCGCCACGAAAGCGGTCAGAGCGAGGTAGGTCGCGTCCACCAGCGCGGCCTTCGTCTCGCCTCTGCGGATCCGCAAGGTCACGGCGCCGACCATGATCAGGGTCAGTCCACTTGCCGCCAGCGGCACCAGGATCGGCGCGATGTCGAGCAGGGCGGGCAGGATCAGACCGATGGCGCCGAGGATCTCGAGGCCGCCGATGGTCTTGAGGGTCGCGGGCCGGAAGTCGAGGACCCAGCGCGAGGCGTCGCCCATCGTGGCCATCCTTTCCCTGGGGACCAACAGCTTTCCGAAGCCGGAGAGCAGGTAGATGGCGGCCATCAGGCCGGCGACGATCCATAGTGCGATGTTCATGAGTCTTCTCCTGGGCAGAATCGATGAGGTCTGTGGCCGCGGCGGACCCGGCCGGGTCCGCCGCGAGCCGAGGCACGTCGGGTCAGGCGTACTGCCCGGGCTGGTACTCGCCGCCGGGAGTCCGGGTGATCACGTTGAGACGGTTGAAGGCGTTGATCAGGCAGATCAGTCCGACCAGGGCCATCAGCTGGTCCTCGTCGAAGTGCTTCGCCGCGTTCGCCCACGCCTCATCGGTCACGCCGCTGGAGTCGGCGAGGCGAGTGCCCTGATCGGTGAGCTCCAGCGCCGCCCGCTCCGCCTCGGTGTAGACGGTCGTCTCCCGCCATGCCCCCACCAGGTTGATCCGCATCGCGCTCTCACCGGCGGCCGCGGCGTCCTTGGTGTGCATGTCGAGGCAGCCGCCGCAGCCGTTGATCTGGCTGGCACGGATCTTCACCAGCTCCTGCACCGCCTTCGGCAGTGTCGAGCCGGCGATGATCTTGTTCGACGAGATGATGTGCTTCGCCCACGCGGCCCCGATCTCGTTGCCCATCGGGTTGATCCGGCTTTCCATCTTGGGTCTCCTTCGTCTTCGGATGCTTGCACCAGTACGACGGAGCCGTTGTCCACGAGGTAACAACCCGGGGCGACGACGGGCGCGCTACTCGGGTCGCGGGGGCAGATCCATGGCGTCGAGGCGCTTGCGGTCGCTCACGGTCACCAGCTCGACGATCAGCCCCTCGACCACGGTGCACACCACCAGGCCGAGCACCTTGCCGTGGGCGCCCCAGGCCACGAACCCGGGCTCGCCGTTGACCCGAACCGGGAGCGTCGAGGTCATCGAGCGGGCGCCGCGCAGGACCGGTTCGGCCACCTCGGCTGCGCCGACCGTGGTCAGCACGCCCTTCGGGTGGTACGTCCGCCAGGTCACGTTCGGATCGAGCAGGGCGACGAGCCCTTCGAAGTCCCCGTTCCGTGATGCGGCGAGAAATGCGTCGACCACGGCACGCTGGCGACGCGGCTCATCCTGCGGCAGCGGGGTGCCCTGCACCTTCCGGCGCGCCCGGCTGGCGAGCATCTTGGTCGCATCGGTGGACCGGCCGATGATCTCGCCGATCTCGGCGAAGGGCACCGCGAACATGTCGTGCAGGACGAACGCCAGCCGCTCGGTGGGCGTGAGCGAGTCGAGCACGACGAGCAGGGCCAGCCCGACCGACTCGGCGAGCATCGCGTCGTCCTCGGGTGCTGCTCCACCGTCGACGGCCACCACGAGGTCCGGTAGCCGGTCCTCGTACGACAGCTCCGGCCGGGTCCTCCGCGAGCGGAGCACGTCGATGCAGACCCGCCCCACCACGGTCGTCAGCCAGCCGGCCAGGTTGTCGATCGAGGCCTCGTCCTGCCGGGACAGCCGGATCCAGGCCTCCTGCACCGCGTCCTCGGCGTCCGCCCTCGACCCGAGCATCCGGTACGCGACCGCCACCAGGCGCTCCCGCTGCTGCTCGAAGGCCTCCGCCGTCGCTTCGTGTGGACCTGATCCGGTCATGTCGTTACCTTCCTCGCGGAAACTCCGTCATGGTGATGACGGGTCCGCAGACGCCAAGGTAACCGTCACGACGGTGAGATCCGCCCCGGACGACCCCGAGCTAGCGACCGACGGCCAGGAACAGCGCGGCCAGGGCGACCAAGATCAGCACACCGTTGAGCCACAGGTCCCCACGCTCTCCGCGCGAGAGGTGGAAGATCGCGGCGAGCACCTGCACCACGGCCAGCCCTCCCGCCGCCCAGACCGCCAGGCCGGGGGCGATGCCGGTCAGCGGTGGGAGGATCAGCCCCAGAGCGCCGGCGATCTCCACCGCACCGATCGCCCGGACTCCCGCCATCGGGATCGAGGTGCCGGCCCACGCCATCATCGGCGCCAGCTGCTCCTGGCTCCGAACCACCTTGATCCCGCCCGAATAGAGATAGAAAGCAGCGAGCAGCGCGGCGACGATCCAGTACGCGACAGCCATGTCGAACTCCATTGGTTACGATGAGTAACTGAGCAATGACCACCCAGCATGGACGGGTTTCGAGGGGCGTACAAAAGGCACATCGGTGTGCCTGGGGAGCGGCGGGAGCAGAGCGTGTCGGACTACGAGAAGGCCTGCCTGATCAGGGGCGATGGCGGACGCGCGATCCGCGGCATCCTGGATCGCATCGGGGACAAGTGGAGCCTGCTCGTGATCGCCACCCTGGACGGCGGTCGGATGCGGTTCGGCGATCTGAAGCGGCACGTCCCGGGCGTCTCCCAGCGCATGCTCACGCTCACCCTGCGCCACCTCGAGCGCGACGGGCTGGTGGCACGCACCAGCTACCCCGAGGTGCCGCCGCGGGTGGAGTACGAGCTGACCGACATCGGCAGGACGCTGGTCGGTCCCGCGGTCTCCTTGGCCGAGTGGGCGATCCGGCACAACCCGCTCATCGATCAGCAGCGACGCGATTACGACGCCCGACTGGACTGACTCACACCTCGAGCCGCTTCTCCATGTCGTCGAGGAGCGACTCGACCTTGCGGTAGGTCTGCGAGCTGTACGCCCCGATGCCGCGCTCGGCGGCGAGCGCGTCACGCATCGCGTCGAGGTAGCGCAGCTGGAGGATCATCGTCTGCTCCATCACCGCGGGCTTGAGCCTCGGGGTGTCGCGTACGCCCGCGAGCACCCGCGGGAGGATGCGGTCCTTCAGCTTCGTCACCAGCTGCGGGTCGATCGGCTCACCGTCGATGGTCTGCGACTCCAGCGGTCCGAGCGTGTCGACCGCCGACTCCCCGACCTGACGCAGCAGGGCGCGGAACGCGTTGTGCCTCTCCTTGGCGCTCTCGGGGGAGAACCGCATCCGGCGGATCACCGCCGGGAGGGCGAGGCCGAAGAGCACGAGGGTGATCAGCGCGACCAGGAACGCGGCGAGCACGACGGTCGCACGGTGGGAGGTGCCGACCGGGATCGTCTGAGCGGCGGCGACCGTGACGACGCCGCGCATCCCGGCCCAGCCGATCGTCAGGAAGCCGCGCTTCGTGATCGGCTCCCGCTCCTCGAAGTCGATGTCTGCCCGACCTCTGGCCAACCGTCTGCGGGCCGAGGTGATCCGGGCGTCCTCCCGGTCGTCGGCCGGGGTCAGCGACTCGATCTTCTCCTCGAACTGGTCCAGGCGGGCACGTACCTGCTCCTTGCTCTCCTCCCGGTCGCGGAGGGCAGGCCCGGCGAGCCCGGCGAACCGGAGCAGGATCAGCAGGCCGACCACGATCGCCACCAGCCCGGCCATCTCGCCCAGGGTCGTCTCGCCCTGGGCGGCATCGACGAAGTCGGGCAGCTGGTAGCCCATCGCCAGGAAGACGCCGCTCTCCAGGATGAAGTTGAAGGTCGCCCAGGTGGTCGTCTGGGTCTGTCGGTCGCGGGCGCTGAACCGGCGGCTGCCGAGGCCGCCCGTCACCAACCCGGCCACGACGACGGCGAGCACGCCGGACGCGTTCAGCTCCTCGGCCGGGAAGTAGGCGATGAACGGCACCGCGAACGAGATCGTGGTGTTGAGCACCGGGTCGTCCAGGCGCTGGCGGAGCAGCACGGTGAGCCAGCCGACCACGCCGCCGATCACGAGCGCGCCCAGCACCGCCCAGCCGAACTCCAGCGCCGTACGTCCCAGCGAGAACGAGCTGGCCGCCGCGATCCCCGCGACCGCCGTCCGGAGGACGACGAGGGCGGAGGCGTCGTTGACCAGGCTCTCGCCCTCCAGCACGGTCATCACCCGCGGTGGCAGCCCGACCCGGCGCCCGATCGCCGTCGCCGCCACCGCGTCGGTGGGGCTGACGACCGCACCGAGCGCGACCGCGAGCGGGAAGGAGATCTCCGGGAACAGCCAGTGGACCACCGCTCCGATCACCAGCGCCGAGACGATCACCATCACGACCGAGAGCCAGCTGATCAGGCGGAGGTTCCGCCGGAAGTCGATCACCGGCAGGTTCACCGCGGAGGAGTAGAGCAACGGCGGCAGTACGCCGGCCAGGATCCACTCCGGATCGAGCTCGATCGCCGGTGCCCCCGGCAGATAGCTCGCCCCGATCCCGAGCCCCACGAGCAGCAGCGGCGCCGCCACCCCCGTACGCCGCGCGAACACCGACGCCGCGATCATGATCGCCAGCGCCACCCCGACGATCAGCATTACCCGATGGTCCATGTCAGGAGCCTAGGAAACCGCTGGACATGGCTCCGGATGCCGAGTCGGCGCGTCCTGACGCAAAACCACGCCGAGTCGGCGCGTCATGACGCGCCGACTCGGCGATCGGTGGGTTGTCGGCGGTGGGGTCAGCGGAAGCGGCGCAGCCGGAGGCTGTTGCTCACCACGAACACCGACGAGAAGGCCATCGCGGCACCGGCGAGCATCGGGTTGAGCAGTCCGGCGACGGCCAGCGGGATCGCGCCGACGTTGTAGGCGAACGCCCAGAACAGGTTGCCCTTGATGGTCGCCAGGGTCCGGCGGGAGAGCCGGATCGCGTCGGCCGCGACCCGCAGGTCGCCGCGGACCAGGGTCAGGTCACTGGCCTGGATGGCGACGTCGGTGCCGGTGCCCATCGAGAGGCCGAGGTCGGCCTGGGCGAGCGCCGGCGCGTCGTTGACACCGTCACCCACCATCGCCACGACACGGCCCTCCTCCTGCAGCCGACGGACCACCGCGACCTTGTCCTCGGGGAAAACCCCGGCGATGACGGTGTCCGCGGAGACCGGGATCCCGACCTCGGCGGCAACGCTCCGAGCCACGGTCTCGTTGTCGCCGGTGAGCAGGACCGGGGTCAGGCCCAGGCGCTGGAACTCGGCGATCGCCTCGGCCGAGGTCGCCTTGATCACGTCGTTGACGACCAGGACGCCGCGCGCCCGTCCGTCCCAGCCGACGGCGACGGCGGTGCGGCCCTCACCCTCGGCCTCGGCCATCGCGGACGCGAGGTCCTCGTGCAGGTACTGGCTCCACTCCTCGAGCAGGCGGACCCGGCCGACGAGGACCGCGTGGCCCTCGACGATGCCCTGGACACCCAGGCCCGGGACGTTGGCGAAGTCCTCGGCCGCCGGCAGGGTGCCGACGCGGGCCTCGGCCCCGGCGGCGATCGCCCGGGCGATCGGGTGCTCCGAGGCGTACTCGAGGGCGCCGGCCAGCCGGGCGATCTCGTCGGCGTCCTCGCCGGGCGCGGCGATGACGTCGGTCAGGGTCATGCTGCCGGTGGTGACCGTGCCGGTCTTGTCGAGCACGATGGTGTCGATCCTGCGGGTGCTCTCGAGCACCTCCGGTCCCTTGATCAGGATGCCGAGCTGGGCGCCGCGTCCGGTTCCGACCATCAGCGCTGTAGGCGTGGCCAGACCGAGCGCGCACGGGCAGGCGATGATCAGCACCGCGACCGCCGCGGTGAAGGCGGTGGCGGTCCCCGCCCCGGCGCCGAGCCAGAACCCGAGGGTGATGGCCGAGAGGGCGATCACGATGGGTACGAAGATCCCCGAGATGCGGTCGGCGAGCCGCTGAGCCGCCGCCTTGCCGGTCTGCGCCTCCTCGACCAGGCGCGCCATCTGGGCGAGCTGGGTGTCGGCACCGACCCGGGTCGCCCGGACGACGATGCGTCCGCCGGCGTTCACGGTGGCTCCGGTGACGGCGTCGCCGGGTGCGACCTCGACCGGCACGGACTCGCCGGTCAGCATGGCCGCGTCGATCGCCGACGATCCCTCCTCGACGATGCCGTCGGTGGCGACCTTCTCCCCGGGACGTACGACGAACAGGTCGCCGACGGCGAGCTCGTCGATCGGGATCCGGATCTCCACCTCGTCCCGGAGGACGGCCACCTCCTTCGCGCCGAGCTCGAGGAGCGCGGTCAGGGCGGCGCCGGCGCGGCGCTTCGACCTGGCCTCGAAGTAGCGGCCGGCGAGGATGAACGTCGTGACCCCGGCTGCCGCCTCGAGGTAGATGTTGCCGAGCCCGTCGGTGCGCTCGATGGCGAAGCTGAACGCGTGGGTCATGCCGGGCTCGCCGGCGGTGCCGAGGAAGAGGGCGTACAGGGACCAGCCGAAGGCTGCCAGGGTGCCGATGGAGACCAGGGTGTCCATGGTCGCCGCCCCGTGGCGGGCGTTGGTCCAGGCTGCCCGGTGGAACGGCGCCGCGCCCCAGACGACGACCGGTGCGGCGAGCGTGAGCGAGAGCCACTGCCAGCTCTCGAACTGCAGCGCCGGCACCATCGCCAGCAGCACCACCGGGACGGTGAGCAGGGTCGAGACCAGCAGCCGCCGCTTGAGAAGGGCGACCGGGTCCGAGACGTCGGCGTCGGCATCGGGGGAGGCACTCGAAGGAGCCGCCTCGCGGCGAGGCTCCTTGGCGCCGTACCCGGCGCTCTCGACCGTCGCGATCAGCACGCTCGCGTCGATGTCGGTGCTGTCCGCGGCGACGGAGATCTTCGCCTTCTCGGTCGCGTAGTTGACGGTGGCGGCGACACCGTCGAGCTTGTTGAGCTTGCGCTCGATGCGGTTCGCGCACGACGCGCAGGTCATGCCGTTGATCTCGAGCTCGAAGTCGGTCGTGGGGGCAGAGGTTCCGGAGACGGTCATCACTGGTGTCCTTCGGGTGGGTGATCGTGGTGCGCGTCGGCTCCCCGCTCACAGGGAGCCGACGCGGGTGGCTCAGCCGGCGAGCTGGTAGCCGGCCTCCTCGACCGCGCGCTGAACCTGCACGCGGTCGAGCTCGTTCGCGGAGGTGACGGTCACCTGGCCGGTGGCCAGGTCGACGTCGACGGAGGAGACGCCCTCGATCTGGGTGACCTCTTCCGTGACGGAGCTGACGCAGTGGCCGCAGGTCATCCCGGAAACGGTGTAGGTGGTGCTGCACATGGTGCTTTCCTTTCTCTGTGGTGGACCCTGCTCAGGCAGGGGGTCAGTGGGCCTCGGCGGTGAACGCAGCGGTACGCACCTCGCCGGCGTGCTTGAAGTCGAGGAACAGCCGGTACGTCCCGGCCGAGGGCACCTCGGCGGAAAAGGTGATCTCCGGGCCGGGGTCGGTGCGCCCGTCGCCGGGTGCCCCTTCGGGGTGGACGTGGAGGTAGGCGAGGTCGCCGTCGCGGAGCGCGACCAGGTGCCCGTACGCCTCGAGGTAGGGCTCGAGGTCGGTGACGGGCTCGCCGTCCTTGGTGACGGACAGGGTGAGGCCCGAGGTCTTCCCGGCGACCAGGTGACCGTCCAGGTCCACCTGGTAGGGGCTGACCGTGCTGGTGGCGGCGGCCGGCGGGAGCGGCTGCGGCTCGTGGGGGCCGGCGACGAAGAGGTCCTGACCGAGGGTCAGACCCTCGGCCGCGGTCGCCGGCCGGAAGTCGGCGAAGACGCGGTAGGTCCCGGCCGTGGCCAGGTCGGCGGTGACCGACCAGGTGCCGTCGGCGGCCATCACCGGGTGCAAGTGCTCGTAGGTCGCCAGGTCGCGGCGTACGACGATCAGGTGGAGCTTCTTCCCGTGCGCGGTCCCGAACCGGGTCACCGGCTCGTGGTCGGCGTCGAGGATCCGGAACCGCAGCGTGGCGTCGGCCATGCGCTGGTAGCGGTCCTCGACGAGGTCGAGCGTGTAGCCGGCCTCGCTGACGTTGAGCCCGGTGGCCTCGGGCGCCTTCGTCGCGCCGTGCCCGGCGTGACCGCCGTGGCCAGCGCTCGTCGCCTCGTGCTTCTGGTGGGTCGGGCGCTCCGGCTCTCCGACGGGGCCGACGGAGGCACCCACGGCGGAACCCAGGCCGCCGAGGGCAACGACGGCTCCGGCGAACGCACCGACCTTGGCAATGGCGTTCATGTGATCTCTCCTGGCTCGAATCTCGATGACGTGCCAGAGGTTGCTCGGCCGATCTGTCCGCGGACTGTCCCGGGATTGTCGGGACCCGGACAGATATCCGATCGGCGCCTGCGCCCGGTCTGACTACGATCTCGATGTGCTGCCGACCCCGACCTCGCGTGACATCCGGTTCGGGCTGCTCGGCCCCTTCGAGACCGCGGTCGACGGCGACATCGTCAAGGTCCCCGGGTCGGCGGAGCGGGCCCTGCTCGCGGTGCTGCTCCTGGCGCGCGGCCGGATCGTGCCCGCCTCGGCGCTGATCGACCGGCTGTGGGCCGACTCGTCGCTGCCCGCCGACCCGTTGAACGCCCTCCAGCTCCGGGTCTCCAAGCTGCGGCGGGTGTTCAAGACCGCCGGCCTCGACCTGGTTCAGCGCGACGGCGGCGGCTACCGGGCCGCGGTCGACCCGGTCACGATCGACGCCGAGGACTTCGAGCGCCGGATCCGCGGGGTCCGGGCGTCGGTCGCCGGCGGCGGGAGCCCGACCGAGACCGACCTGGACGCCTACGACGCGGCACTCGGGCTCTGGCGCGGTGACGCGCTCGCCGACTTCGCCACCGAGCCCTGGGCGGTGCCCGAGTCCGTACGGCTCGAGGACCTCCGCCGGACGGCGTACGCCGAGCGTGCTCAGATCGCGCTGTCGCTGGGCCGGCATGCAGAGGTCGTCACCGATCTCGAGCCGCTGCTGCGTACCGACCCGACGCACGAGGCGATGGCCGGGCTGCTGATGGTCGCGCTCTATCGCGCCGGCCGGCAGGCCGACGCGCTCGAGGTGTTCACCCGCACCCGGACGACGCTGGACGCCGACCTCGGCCTGGAACCGTCGGCGTCCCTCCGCTCGCTCCACGAGCGGGTGCTCCGGCAGGACCCGTCGCTCGGCACCTCCGGCGAGGTCACCCTGTCGACCCCCGCAACCGGTCCGCACCGCCCCAGGTCCGGCCTCTCCAACCTGCCGACCGACCTGACCCCGCTCGTCGGACGCGAGGAGCTGCTCACGTCCCTGAGTGAGCGGGTCGGCACATCCAGGCTCATCACCCTCGTCGGCCCCGGCGGATCCGGGAAGACCGTCCTCGGCCTGCAGACCGCGCAGCGGGTCGCCGACCGGTTCCCGGACGGCACCTTCCTCGTCCGGCTCGCCGCGATCCGCAGCCGGGAGCACATCGTGCCGGCCGTCGCCGCGGCCGTGGCGATGCCGCAGGACGGCTCCGCGATCGATCTCCAGGAGCGGCTGGCCGACTTCCTCGCCGACAAGCACCTGCTCCTCGTCATCGACAACTGCGAGCACCTCGTCGACCCCGTCGCCACCCTGGTCGAGCAGCTCCTGGCGCGCTGCCCCCGGCTCACCGTCATCGCCACCAGCCGAGAGCCCCTCGCCCTGCCGAGCGAGGTGCAGACCCTCGTCGGGCCGCTCCCGACCCCGCGCGAGGACGACGACGCCGAGGCGATCGCGGCGACCGCCTCCGTACAGCTGCTGATCCGCCGGGTCGCGACGGTCCTGCCGGGGATCGAGGCAGACCAAGAGGCGTACGCCCCGCTCGGCCGCATCGCCCGCGCGCTCGACGGCATGCCGCTGGCACTCGAGCTGGCCGCGGCCCGCGCGGCCACGCTCTCCCCGAGCGACCTCGCCGACCGGCTCGACCAGCGGTTCACGCTCCTCACCTCGGGAGCGCGGACGGCGGAGGACCGCCAGCGCACGCTCCGCGCGACCGTGGACTGGAGCTACGACCTGCTCGACGACCTCGAGAAGCGCGTCTTCGAAGGACTCGCCGTGTTCCACGGCGGCTGGACCCTCACCGCTGCCGAGCAGATCCTCTCCGACGACGAGACCGACTCGAACCAGATCATCCATGCCGTCGGCAGGCTGGTCGAGCAGTCCCTGATCGTCGCCGAGCGCGGGCCGGTCACCCGCTATCGCATGCTCGAGACGCTGCGTGAGTACGCCGCCGACCGGCTGGCACAGACCGGCCGGAACGACGCCCTGGCCACCCGGCACGCGCACTACTTTGCCCAGGTCGCCGAGCGGTCGGCGCAGGCGATGCGCGGGCAGGGGGACGCCCGGGCCAGGCTCCTCCTCGTCGACGAGCAGGCCAACGTACGCTCGGCCATCGCCTGGCTGGAGGGTCCAGCCGGCGACATCGACGCCGCGCTGCGTCTGGCCGGTCATCTGGGGCTCTTCTGGCATCAGGGCCGCCATCTCGAGGGCCGCCGGATCCTGCGTCGGCTCCTCGAGCAGGACCGCGGCTCGGCCGCGGCTCGGGCGGCTGCCCTTCAGGCGGTGGCGCTGGTCGAGCGTCCCCGGGCCTGCGTCGTCCACCCCCATCCGCGCTGCGCCGAGGCAGCCCAGGAGAGCCTCGCGATCTTCCTCGCGGACGGTGACGCCGACGGCGCCGCGGTCTCCCGGGTACTGCTCGCCGTCGAAGGCGTCAACGGGACGGACCCGGAGGCCGCCGCGCTCCTGGACGACGCCGAGACGTGGTTCCGCGAGCAGGGGGACCGTTGGGGACTCGCCGTCGCCGGCTTCGTCCGGCTCGAGACCGCGCTGAAGGCCAGGGACGAGCCGGCTGCGATACGCCTCGGACGGGCCACCGCGGCGGAGTTCGGTCACCTCGACGACCCGTGGGGTCAGAGCGCCGTCCTCTACCACCTCGGCTACGGGCTGCGGCACTTCGGACGCCTGCGGGAGTCGGCCCGGACGCTCGAGCAGGCCAGCGACGTCGCGGCGTCCGCAGGCATCCACAACACCGTGCAGTGGGCCCTCGCCGACCTCGGGATCACCCACCTCGAGCTCGGGGACGAGGAGTCGGCCCGGGACGCCTTCCGTCGCGCTGAGCTCGCGTCCCGTCACGTCGGCGACCGCGCCGGGTCGGTCCTCGCCGCGTACGGACGTGGCCGGCTGGCCGAGCGCCAGCAGGACTGGTCAAGCGCCATCTCGCTGTTGTCGAGCGCCATCCAGGGCTTCGAGACGCTGGAGACGCCCGCGATGACGGCGAAGGCCACGCTGGCCCTGGCCCGGTGCCACGAGCAGGTCGCCGAGCCGGAGGCGGCGGCGGAGCGCTACGACGAGGCCCGCGCGCTCGGTCTCGCCGCCGGCGAGACCGCCGTCGCCGCTCGGGCCGAGGAGGCGCTGGCTCGGCTGGCCGGCGGCCGCACAGACGGCGGCCGGACAGTCCAGGGACAGTGACCCGGGACAGGTTCTCTTTCACGCGGCCGGACGGCCGCCCTGACGAAAAGAGAGAACCATGTCTTCCACAGCATCCCCGGCGGCGGGTGCCAACAGCCGCCGCTGGCTCGCGCTCGGCCTCATCGCCGCCGCCCAGTTCATGGTCATCATGGACACCTCCATCATCGGAGTCGCACTCCCTGAGATACAGCGCGACCTCGGATTCGCCCCGCAGGACCTCAGCTGGGTGTTCAACGCCTACGTGGTGGCCTTCGGCGGCCTCCTCCTGCTGGGCGGCCGGCTCTCCGACCTGCTCGGCGCCCGACGGATCTTCGCCATCGGGTGGCTGGTCCTCGGAGTCGGCTCCCTCGTCGCCGGACTCGCTGACGGCGTCGCGGTCGAGATCGTCGGTCGCGCCGTCCAGGGCGCCGGATCCGCACTCATCGCTCCTTCGGCACTGACGCTCCTGTTCATGACGTTCGGGGCGAACCCGAAGGAGCTGACCAAGGCGCTCGCGCTCTACGGCGCGGCCGCCCCGGCCGGCGGCACGGCCGGCGTGTTCCTCGGTGGCGTGCTCACCGAGTACCTGTCCTGGCCGTGGGTCTTCTTCATCAACGTGCCGATCGCCGTCGGCGTACTCCTCCTGACGCCCGCCGTGATGCCGGCGGGCCGGGCGCAGCGCGGCCGCATCGACGTTCTCGGCGCGCTCACCGTCACCCTGGGCCTCGCCGCGGTGGTGTTCGCCGTCGTACGCATCCCTGAGCAGGGTTGGGGGTCGCCCAGCACGCTCATCGCCGGTCTCGTCGGCATCGCCCTGCTCGCCGCCTTCGTGGCCCTGCAGGCCGGCTCGGCGGCACCGCTGATGCGCCTGGGGATCTTCCGGGCGCCGAACCTGGCCGCCGCCAACATCGCCCAGCTCCTGCTCGGCGCGGCCTGGATCCCGATGTTCTTCTTCATCAACCTCTACCTCCAGCAGGTTCTCGGGCTCGGTGCCTTCGAGTCCGGCGCCGCCCTGCTGCCCATGACGGTGACGATCATGCTCGGCATGGTCGCCATCGCCCCGCGACTGACCGCCGCGTACGGACCCAAGGCGATGACCGTCGGCGGCCTCGTCGCCCTCGGAATCGGCCTGGTCTGGCTCTCCCGGATCGACGCCGACGGCAGCTTCGCCGTCGACGTGCTCCCGGCCACGCTGGTCACCGCGGCGGGCATGGCGCTGGCGTTCATCCCGTCGCTGAGCACGGCGCTCGGCGCGGCCGCACCCGAGGAGGGCGGTCTCGCCGCCGGGATCGTCAACACCAGCTACCAGGTCGGCTCCGCGCTGGGGCTGGCGGCGATGACCGTCGTCGCCTCCGCGTACGGCTCCGACCAGGTCGGCGACCTGGCCGCCATGACCGACGGCTTCTCAGCCGGCTTCCTCGGCGCGGCCGGCATCGCCCTCGCCGGTGCGGTCGTCACCGGGATCGGCTGGAAGCCGGTCCGCACCGCGACCGCCGCCGAGTCGGTTCCCGCCGGCCGCTAGCAGTCCGCCCCTCTTCGTGGCCCCGGATCCGTCCGGGGCCACGACGGCACCAGGAGACCGCCATGCAGACCATTCAGCTGTACGTCGAGGGCATGCGCTGCCCTCAATGCGTCCGTGAGGCCACGGCTCGGCTCCGGGACCTCCCCGGGATCGCCACCCTCACCGCTGACCGCGGCACCGGCCGCATCACCGTCACCGGAGACGTCGCCGCCACCGACCTGCTCTCCGCCCTCGCGGGCAGCAGCTTCACGGCCGAGGTGCGTTCCGTGACGCCCGTGCGTTGAGGCCGTCGTCACTCCCTCATCTCGCCGTCGGTGTCCTGCGCCGCCACGACACTCCGCCACCTTCGAACACACTGTCGGTGCTGTCCTCGACAATGGACCGGTGACCTTTCGACGCGCAGACGATCTCAATCGCTACCTGCGCGGTCACGTCTTCGTCGACGAGACAAAGACGAGGGATTACGTCGTCGCTGCGGCCACATTGCCAGCAGCCAAAGTCACGCAAGCCCGCAAGGCGCTTCGTGGACTGCTTCTGCCCCGACAGGACCGCATCCACTTCGCCAAGGAGAAGGACGCCTATCGTGACCGAGTTCTTCACGTGATGCGTGGGCTCGAGGTCCAGGTCACCCTCTACGTCGCGAAGACCAAGGACCAACGCGCTGGACGTGCAGCCTGCCTGACCGCTGTGGTCGAAGATGTTCTCAAGGATCGAGCTTCCCACTTGGTCATCGAGCGCGACGAGAGCCTCATGCGCTCGGATCTCGAACTGATCTCCGACCTGCTCTACCCGGTGACCAACAAGCCGTCGTACCGCCTCGACGTCCCTCGCAGTGAACCGCTCCTGTGGATCAGCGACGCAGTGTGCTGGTGCTACCAGCGCGGCGGCCGTTGGACCGACGCGGCTTCGCCACTGGTCGTGGATGTCCGCCACATCATGGTCTGACCGCTCCGAGTGGGCGGAAACCTGACAGCCTCAGAAATGGCGCGAGCCCGGCTCATCCACCGTCCGGAAGACTGCCGGGCTTACTTCGCGGGCCTACAAGGCCGTTGCGATCCCTACTTTACAGGTTCAACCTGCAATGGAGTAGGGCCGAGCGTTGCCGGCAAGACCCGAACGATACGCACCTCCGTCCCCATCAGGGCAGAAGCTGTGCCAGCAACTGCAGCCAGCGCGGGCCTCGCAGCACGCCCTCCCGGGTGTGCAGCCCGAGATCGTGGAACACCTCCGGGCATCGGCAGGTGCGGATCACGGTCTTCACGGATCGTCCGCCTCTCGGGTGGGATCACTTGGTGCTCAGGGAGCCTGACACGGTGCGGGTCGGGCGTGCTGCGACCGAGCAGTCGACGCACCACCGGCGGATGTCCTCGGAGCGCAGGTGCCAGAACGCGTGCCAGCCCTGGGTCGGCACACCGCAAAGGGTCACGGACGTGCCGATCCGCTTGAGATGCGCCTCGCCCCAGGGCGCAGGAGCCGCTGTCCCCGCAGGTTGGCGGTGCCGGGCCACGATGACCCAGCTGCGCCCGACGGTCCTGGGATCGACGCCTGTGGCGGGCACGGTCATCTCATCCCCCGACAGCTTCGGCGTCGCGGTTCGCGATCAGGGCCATGACGCTCGGATCGCTGAGTGTGGTGGTGTCGCCGACGTCTCGGCCCTCGGCGACATCGCGCAGGAGGCGGCGCATGATCTTCCCGGACCGTGTCTTGGGCAGCTCCGGGACGATCGTGATCTGCCGCGGCTTGGCGATGGCCCCGATCTCTCGGGCCACATGGTTGCGTAGCTCCTGGATCAGCGCCTCGCCGGTGTTGCCGTCCCCGGAGCGCAGGATCACGTAGGCGACGACCGCCTGGCCGGTGGTCTCGTCGGCGGCGCCGACGACGGCTGCTTCGGCGATCCGCGGGTGGGAGACCAGGGCGGACTCGATCTCGCTCGTGGAGAGCCGGTGACCAGACACGTTCATCACGTCGTCGACGCGGCCCAGGATCCAGATGTCGCCGTCCTCGTCCTTCTTGGCTCCGTCGCCGGCGAAGTAGTAGCCGAGATCCGCGAAGCGAGTCCAGTACGTCTCGACGAAGCGGTCGTCGTCCTGCCACAGCGTGCGCAGCATGGCGGGCCACGGCTTGGTGAGCACCAGGTAGCCGCTCGACCCGTTCGGCACCGAGCGACCCTCCTCGTCGACCACGTCGACGCCGATGCCGGGCAGCGGCCGCATCGCCGAGCCCGGCTTGCCGGCGGTGACGCCGGGGAGGGGGCTGATCATCATCTGACCGGTCTCGGTCTGCCACCAGGTGTCGACGACGGGGCAGCGGTCGCCGCCGATGACCGTGCGGTACCAGAGGTACGCCTCGGGGTTGATCGGCTCGCCGACCGATCCGAGGAGCCGCAGCGAGGTGAGGTCGTACCTGTCAGGGATCTCGCGCCCCCACTTCATGAACGTCCGGACCGCCGTCGGGGCGGTGTAGAAGAGGGTCACGCCGTACCGCTCGATGATCTCCCACCAGCGGCCCCGGTGCGGGCTGTCCGGAGTGCCCTCGTAGAGCACCTGGGTGACGCCGTTGGCGAGCGGCCCGTAGACGATGTAGCTGTGGCCGGTGACCCAGCCGATGTCGGCGGTGCACCAGTAGACGTCCGTGTCCGGCTTGAGGTCGAACACGGCGTGATGCGTGTAGGCCGCGCCGGTCAGGTAGCCGCCGGTGGTGTGCAGGATGCCCTTGGGCTTCCCGGTCGTGCCCGAGGAGTACATGACGTACAGCGGGTGCTCGGCATCGAACGCCTCCGGCGTGTGCTCGGGCGAAGCGCTGTCGACGACGTCGTGCCACCACAGGTCGGTGGCGTCGTCGAAGGGCACGTACTCGCCGGTGCGGCGCACGACGAGGACGTGCTCGACCGGGCTCTGGCCGCCCAGTCGCGCCAGGGCCGCATCGACCGCCGGCTTCAGCGCCGACGGAGCCCCGCGGCGGTAGCCGCCGTCGGAGGTGATCACCAGCTTGGCTCGGCAGTCCTCGATCCTCGAGGCGAGGGCCTCGGCCGAGAACCCGCCGAAGACCACGGTGTGGGTGGCCCCGATGCGGGCACAGGCCAGCATCGCCACGATGGCCTCGGGGATCATCGGCAGGTAGATCGCGACCAGGTCGCCACTGACCACGCCGAGGTCGGTCAGCGCGTTGGCGGCTCGGGACACCTCGTCCTTGAGGTCGGCGTAGGTGATGTCTCGGGTGTCACCGGGCTCGCCGACGAAGTGGAAGGCGACCTTGTCGCCGCGACCGGACTCGACGTGCCGGTCGATGCAGTTGTACGCCGCGTTGAGCTTCCCGTCCGCGAACCACCGCGCGTGGGGTGCGTCGGACCAGTCCAGCACCTCGGTGAACGGCTCGGCCCAGGTCAGCCGCTTCGCCTGCTCGGCCCAGAAGGCCTCGACGTCGGACTCGGCCCGGGCGTACGCCTCCTCGGTGACGTTGGCGGCAGCGGCCAGGTCGGCCGGAGGATCGAAGCGGATCGGTGTGCTGGGGATGGTCAGGTCGGTCATGGCGTCGTGCTTTCTCGGGAGGGCGGGAGGGGAGGCGCTAGCCGAGCAGGGCGGCCTCGTCGTCGGTGAACAGTCGCGACCGGATCAGGAACCGCACGCCCTCGGGCGCCTCCAGGGAGAACCCGGCGCCGCGTCCGGGGACGACGTCGATGGTGAGGTGGGTGTGCGACCAGTACTCGAACTGCGAGCGCGACATCCAGACCGGCACCTGCTGGTCCAGCCCGATGTCCAGGTCACCCAGGTGGATGTCGGCGTCGCCGAGCATGAAGTCGCCGCTCGGGTAGCACATCGGGGCGGAGCCGTCGCAGCATCCACCGGACTGGTGGAACATGACCGGCCCGTGGATACCGACGAGGCGGCGGAGAAGGTCCGCCGCCCCGTCGGTCACGGCGACCCGCGCCGGAAGCGAGGAGGCGTGGGTCGCGCTCATCAGAAGAACCCGAGTGCGTCGGGGCTGTAGCTGACGAGCAGGTTCTTGGTCTGCTGGTAGTGGTCCAGCATCATCTTGTGGGTCTCGCGACCGATGCCGGACTGCTTGTAGCCGCCGAAGGCCGCGTGGGCCGGGTAGGCGTGGTAGCAGTTCGTCCAGACCCGGCCGGCCTTGATCTCCTTGCCGGCCCGGAACGCCTGCGACCCGTCGCGCGACCAGACGCCGGCGCCGAGGCCGTACAGGGTGTCGTTGGCGACCTTGAGCGCGTCGGCCTCGTCGTCGAAGCCGGTCAGCGACACGACCGGGCCGAAGATCTCCTCCTGGAAGATCCGCATCGAGTTGTCACCCTCGAAGACGGTCGGCTGCACGTAGTAGCCCTCGGCGAGGTCGCCCTCGAGGATGGTCCGCTTGCCACCGGTGAGGACCTTGGCGCCCTCGTCCTTGCCGATCTCGATGTAGGACAGGATCTTCTCGAGCTGGTCGTTGCTGGCCTGGGCGCCGATCATCGTGGTGTCGTCGAGCGGGTTGCCCTGCTTGATCTTCTCGACCCGGGCGATCGCGTCGCCGACGAAGTCGGAGTAGATCGAGCGCTGGACGAGCGCACGCGACGGGCAGGTGCAGACCTCGCCCTGGTTGAGGGCGAACATCGTGAAGCCCTCGAGCGCCTTGTCGTAGAAGGCGTCCTTCTCCGCGGCGACGGAGTCGAAGAAGATGTTCGGGCTCTTGCCACCGAGCTCCAGGGTCACCGGGATGATGTTCTGGCTGGCGTACTGCATGATCAGGCGGCCGGTGGTGGTCTCGCCGGTGAAGGCGACCTTGGCGACGCGCGGCGAGGAGGCCAGCGGCTTGCCGGCCTCGACGCCGAAGCCGTTGACGACGTTGAGTACGCCGGCGGGCAGCAGGTCGCCGACCAGCTCGACGAGCTTGAGGATCGACCAGGGCGTCTGCTCGGCCGGCTTCAGGACGACGCAGTTGCCCGCGGCGAGCGCCGGGGCGAGCTTCCAGACCGCCATCAGGATCGGGAAGTTCCACGGGATGATCTGGCCGACGACGCCCAGCGGCTCGTGGAAGTGGTACGCCACGGTGTTCTCGTCGATCTCACCGATGGTGCCCTCCTGGGCACGCAGCACGCCGGCGAAGTAGCGGAAGTGGTCGATGGCGAGCGGGATGTCGGCGGCCAGCGTCTCGCGGACCGGCTTGCCGTTCTCCCAGGTCTCGGCGACGGCGATCGCGGTGAGGTTCTCCTCCATCACATCGGCGATCTTGAGCAGGATGTTGGCCCGCTCCGTCGTCGAGGTCTTCCCCCACGACGGAGCGGCAGCATGTGCGGCGTCCAGGGCGGCCTCGATGTCCTCGGCCGTGCCCCGGGCGATCTCGGTGAACGGCTTACCGTTCACCGGCGAGATGTTCTCGAAGTAGGCACCCTTGACCGGGTCGACCCAGGCGCCGCCGATGTAGTGGCCGTAGCGGCCTTGGACGGTGACCAGCGAGTCGGGCTGGCCGGGAGCTGTGTATACGGTCATCGGGAATTCTCCTCAGGCAAAGTCAGGCATTGGGGCGTGATCGTGGTCACAGACGCTAGGAACGCCGAGGTTGCAGCAACGTTGCGCGACCGATGCAACGTGAATGCAACCTTCAAATGTGACCCTCATCACTTGAGGAGGTCCGGATGAACGATACGAAGCAGAGCCCCTCCATGCGTGCAGCCGTGGCGGACTCGTGGCACCGATCCGCTGCCGCCGGAGTGACCGCGGACGACACGTCCGCGCCGATCACCCTGCCCGAGGACCAGCTCCGGGACATCCGCGCGGCCCATCCGCTGGCTCGCGTGTTCCCGCTCCTCGACGACGTGCTCGGGCAGGCAGCGCGCGACTGCGACGCGATCATGGCCGTCTCGGACGAGGCCGGTCAGCTGCTCTGGGTGTGCGGTGCCCCGGCGGCGCTCCGCCGCGCGGAGCGGATCGGCTTCGTCGAGGGGAGCAACTGGGACGAGCGCCTGGCCGGCACGAACGCGCCCGGGCTCGCGCTCCGGCTCGACCGGCCGACCAGCGTCGTCGCCGCCGAGCACTTCCGGCGCTCGGTGCAGCAGTGGAGCTGCGCCGCGACCCCGATCCACGACCCAGGCGACTCGCGCCTGCTCGGCGTGCTCGACATCACCGGCGGAGACTCCATCGTCGTACCCCAGACGATGGCGATGGTGCGCGCCGCCGCGAGGCTCGCGGAGTCCGAGCTCGCCCGCGAGCAGCTGCTGCCGAGGCCGCCCGAGACCCGGCCGGGCTGGGCGCGCATCGCCGTGGAGACCCTGGGCCGCCAGGACCTGCTGCTGTCGATCGACGACGGCCGCGGGCATCGCGCGCAGCTGCGGCTCTCCCCACGCCACAGCGAGATCTTCCTGCTCCTCGCCAGCGCCCCGCGCGGCCTCTCGGGCGACGAGCTCGCGGTCCTCCTGTACGAGGACGACGGCGGCTCCTCGACGCTCCGCGCCGAGCTGAACCGGCTGCGCAACCTGCTCGGGGAGGAGTTCCTCGCCTCGCGGCCCTACCGGCTCACGACCGAGGTGACCGGCGACTGGCTGGGCGTCGAGGCACGGCTGGCGGTCGGCGACGTCGCCGGCGCGCTCCGCTGCTATCGCGGCCCGATCCTGCCGCGTTCGGTCGCGCCGGGCGTGGTCCGGCTCCGCGAGACCCTGGCGCAGCAGCTGCGCGCGGCGGTGCTGCAGTCGGGCCAGCCCGACCTGGTCTCGACGTGGACCCGGTCGGCATGGGGCGCCGACGACTACGAGATGTGGCTCCGGCTCCGGACCCTGCTGCCCTCCGGCTCGCCGCTGCTGGCGCTCGCCGACGGTCAGATCGCCCGCCTGGACCGCGAGGTCGGTCTCTGAGATGACCGCTGGAATGGCGCCGACGACGGCGGTGATGGCACGCAGCTGGGAGGTGGCTCCTCGGCAGGAGCAGGTCCCGCCGGCCGCTGCCCCGCTCGACCAGGTGGTGAAGTTCCAGGCTCCCGAGGTGGTCTTCGGGCACAACTCGCTCGAGGAAGCGGGCTACGCCGCTGCCCGGCTCGGGGCCAGACGACCGTTCGTCGTCAGCGATCCCGGCATCGTCGAGGCCGGCTGGGTCGACGAGCTGCTCCGGCTGCTCCGGGCCGAGGGGCTCGTCCCGGTGCTGTGGACCGAGGTCACGCCGAACCCCAAGGACCACGAGGTACGCCGCGCCTACGAGAGGTACGTCGAGGCCGAGGCCGACGTCATCGTGGCCATCGGCGGCGGCTCCTGCATGGATGCCGCGAAGGGCGTCGCGGTGCTCTCGGGCAACGGCGGCGACATCCTCGACTACGCCGGGATCGACCAGATCGCCCGGCCGATCCCGCCGATGCTGATGATCCCGAGCACCTCGGGGACCGGCGCCGACGTCTCCCAGTTCTGCATCGTCACCGACACCGACCGCCGGGTGAAGATCACGATCATGGGTCGCGCCCTGGTGCCCGACGTCTCGATCACCGACCCCCGCCTGCTGACCACGATGCCGGAGGCGCTCAACGCCGCGACCGGCCTGGACGCACTGACCCATGGCATCGAGTCGTACGTCTCGCTGGCGCACAACCCGCTGGCCGACGGGCACGCGATGAGCTCGGTCGCGCTCGTCTGCCGGCACCTGCGCTCGACCGTCACCGACCCGACCTCGATGGAGCATCGCGCGATGATGGCGCAGGCGAGCCTGCAGGCGGGCCTGGCCTTCACCAACGCGATCCTCGGCGCGACCCACGCGATGAGCCACCAGGTCGGCGGGCTGCTCGACGCTCCGCACGGTGTGGTCAACGGGGTCCTGCTTCCGCACGTCATCCGCTACAACGCACGCTCGGTCCCCGAGCGGTTCGTCGGCCTCGCCCGGGCCGCCGGACTGCCGGTCGACGGTGTCCCGGGGTACGTCGCGGCCGAGATGCTGGCCGACCACGTGCGGCGCCTGGCCGACGACGTCGGTGTGCCCCGAGGCCTGAGAGACCTCGGGGTGACCGACACCGATCTCGACACCCTGTCGGTGACCACGCTCGACGATGCCTGCCTGACGACGAACCCTCGCCCGGCGAGCCGCGCCGAGATCCACGCGCTCTTCCGAGAAGCCCTGTGAGGGCGATCCAGTGAGCGCTCCCGACCTGGCAGCACTGACCGGCGTACGTTCCGGCAAGCGCTCCTACTACCGCGCCTTCCTGCGCTCCGACGAGCGCATGCAGCAGGCCGTACGTGCCATGGACTCGATCTCGCGTGCGCTGGTGCGCACGGTCGAGGGTCCCCGGGCGCTCCTGGAGGAGGTGGCCCGTGCGGCCGCAGTGCACCTCGCCGCGGAGTGGACGATCCTGGCGCTGGCCGACGGCCACCTGACCGGGGCCCGGCCGAGATTCATCGTCGTCGACCACGACGGCCGAGTGGTCGGCGACGAGGAGGAGCTCCCCGGAGTCGTACGTCGCGAGCTCGGCGCGATCCGGGCCGGACATGCGACCGGGGCGCCGGGGCCGGCTCGCTGGGTGCGGGTGCCGATGACGCTGGAGAGCGTCATGATCGGCAGCCTGGTCGGTCTCCACGGGCTCGCCGACGACCCGGAGCCCGGGGACCTGTCGGTGCTGCGGATCCTGGCCAACGAGGCAGCCGTCGCGCTGCACACCTCCGAGCAGTACCAGGCCGGGCTCGCCCAGCACCGGCGCGCCCAGCGGCTCTACGACGAGGTCGGTGCCCGGGAGCGGGACCTCGAGCAGCGCACCCGTGAGCTGCGTCAGGCCGAGGAACGGCTGCTGGTGGCACGCCAGCGCGAGCTGGTCGACCACGAGCGCCACCGCATCGCGCGGGAGCTGCACGACAGCGTCACCCAGTTCGTGCTCTCGGCGGGGATGTCGGTCGAGGTCGCGCGCGGCGAGACGGAGGAGCTGGGCCCGGCCGGGGAGCGGATCGGCGAGCTCCTCAACACCGCGAAGAAGCTCACCCAGGACGCCGTGGAGCAGCTCCGCCGGGCGATCTACGCCCTGCACCAGCCGCATCGCGACACGGTGTCGTCGCTGCCCGAGCTGCTGCACGAGGTCGCCGAGCACCACCGTCCGCATCTGGACGTGTCGGTGCGGGTGGAGGGCGAGGTCTGCCCGATGCCCGCGGAGGCCAAGCACGACATCGCCCGCGCGGTCGGCGAGGCGCTCTTCAACGTGGCGATCCACGCCGAGGCCAGCCAGGCGGTGCTCCGGCTCCGCTACCGCAAGCACGAGCTCTACGTCGGGGTCGCCGACGACGGCCGTGGGGATCCGGGCCTGCTCGCCCGGAAGCTGCGGCTCGAGCGCGGCGCCTCGATCGACGGCAGGCACCGGGGCCTGGCCAACATCGAGACCCGGATCAGCGAGCTCGGTGGCACCGTCGCGTTCCGGCGCTCGCATCTCGGTGGCGTACGGGTGGAGCTCCGGGTGCCGCTGCCGGTCGTGGATCGCGGCCGGGGAACGATCTGCGGGCTCATCGAGGACCCGCAGTAGCCGCTTCGAGGAGGAACCCATGAACACGCTCAGCCCACCCCTGGCGGCCCCGGCCCAGACCGCGGCCCAGACCGGAGCCCAGACCGGAGCCACAGCAGGCATCGACGTACTGCTGGTCGATGATCACGCGATCGTCCGTCAGGGTCTGCGCTCGATCCTCGAGCGCGAGCCCGGCCTCCGGGTCGTCGCGGAGGCGGCGACGGCGGCGGAGGCGCTCGCCCGGGTGAACAGCGCTCGGCCGGACATCGTGCTCCTCGACCTGAAGCTCTCCTCGTCCTCGGACGCCGAGGGGCTCGAGCTCTGCGCCGCGCTGACCCAGCGGCACCCGGAGGCGCTGATCCTCGTGCTGACGACGTTCCTCGACGAGCAGCTGGTGATGCAGGCGATCCGCGCCGGCGCCCGTGGCTATGTCGTCAAGGACGTCGACACCACCGGGCTGGTCCGCGCCATCCGGGACGTCGCGAGCGGCGGCAGCGCCTTCGACGCGCGCTCCGCGGCCGCGATGATCCGTGGCGTCAACATGCCGGTGACCAGCGACGACTCCGAGCTCACCGCCCGCGAGCTGGAGGTGCTGGAGCTGCTCGCGCACGGGCTGTCGAACCGTGCCATCGGCCACCGGCTCTACATCTCCGACACCACCGCCAAGTTCCACGTGGGCAACATCCTGCGGAAGCTGGGCGTCAGCCGCCGGGCCGAGGCGGTGTACGAGGCGTCCAAGCTCGGCCTCCTCTGACCCGGCGGCCGGAGACGTCACGGCACCGGCAGGACGGTGCGGTCCCAGGTCGTGTTCACGATGATCGCGGCAGAGGCGTAGAGCGCGACCAGGGCGTCCAGGATCAGCACGTAGCCGGCCGTCTGACCGAGAGCGGCGCTGCCGAGGAACGACCCGAAGGCGGCCAGGTAGAAGACCCCGGCCAGGAGCACGAAGATCACGATCGTGGTGGTGTTGGTGCGGAGCGCGGCCAGCAGCATGTAGGTCGTGAACACCGCCCAGGCCAGCAGGAACATCCCCGTGATCGCGGCCCCGCCTGCGGTCACCATCGGGCCGTAGAACTGCACGAGCAGGGCGTAGGAGAGCCAGAACCCGGCGTACGCGGTGAACACCAGGGCCGGGAACGTCTCGCCCCGCCGGAAGTGGACCAGGCCGGCCACGAGCTCGGTCGCGAAGCCCAGGGCCAGCGCGAGAGGCAGGACGGCGGGCAGGGCGGCCGCGTCCACGATCCCCGACATCACGGTGGACAGGACGAGCGCCGAGATCCCGAAGCTGGCCAGTCCGAGCGGGAACGGGTCGCCCCACGTCGTCGGTGCGGTGCCTGGGATGGTCTCTACTGCGTCGATGGATGTGTTCGTCATCGTTCCTCCAAGGGTTCAACCGTCGTCCGGCTGGGCCACGGTTCTCACAAAGTAGTGACGTACGACACACCGACGGACCCGCCGAGCGGGCGGTAGCGCACCTGCCCGCGGGTAGCCCTCCAGCGCGGTTGCGTGCGGTCGACGGACAGGTCGGACCGGGCCCTGACCAGGCCTGACGCGGCCCTGGGAGGACGACTGCTCGTCCGCGTCGCCGACGGACAGGTCGCCACCGGAGAGGCGATCAGCGGTCGGTGTCGATGACGAGCCAGCCACCGTGGTGCTCCACGACCCGGTGCGGGTGTCCCGAGGCCGCACCCCAGGCGGCGAGGTCGTCGAGCGAGACCGTCCGGACGTGTCCCCAGGTCTCGTCGGGCTCGTCCTCGAGGGGTACGGCGATCACCACACGGCGTCGCGCCACCCGGATCGCCTCCGCGACCGCCCGGTCGCCGAGGCCCGGCTCGATGTGCTCGAGGAGGTGGATCAGCAGCACGTTGTCGGCGGCCCCGTCCGACCACGGCAGCCGGGTCGCGTCCGCGGCTCGCGTCGCCAGCGGCACCCCCAGCCCGGCCGCCGCGGCGCCGAGCAGCGTGACGGTGCCGGCGGAGAGGTCGGAGGCGGTCACGTCCCGTCCCGCGGAGGCCAGCCGCAGCGAGAGGAACCCGAAGCAGCAGCCGACCTCGAGGACCGAGCCGGGCGCCAGCTGCTGCTCGACGAAGCGGTAGACGGGGGCGTACTCGGCGACGGTTCCGTGAGCCGGGGCGGCAGGACCGGGCCGGTGCAGCGCCTGCTCCACGCGGCGCAGCGTGTTGCGGTAGAACGCCGCCCACGCCTGCACCGGGTCCTGAGCGCTGCTGACCACGACCCCGGTGAAGAGCCGCTCGAAGAGGTCGGGGCCGCGCAGCCAACCGGGCTGGAACAGCTCCTCGGCCAGCAGACCCGAGAGGTCGTCGTCGATCTGGTCCGTACGCAGGCAGTGGATCAGATGGACCTGGTGGCCCTCACGGTGCACGTCGAAGTGGCGGGTGCGGATCGTCCCGAGATGACGCCGCGGGCGCGGACCCTGCCAGGCCCGGACGCTGACGAGCTCGTCGCGGTAGACCCCGACCTCGGGGCCGGGTCGCAGCGCGTCGATCACATCCAGCTCGCCGGGCGGCGTGGTCATCGGCCGACCGACATCGTCTGGGTGACGTTGTCCAGCCCGCGCAGGTTGCGGACGACCTGGACCTTGTCGCACCACTCGGCGTACTCCGGCAGGTCACAGCCCCCGAGCGCCCAGGAGTAGCGCGGCTCAGGGGTGAGCCAGATCGTCGACCGGGCGCGCCGCGTGAGCTCCTCGAAGGCGGCGAAGCCCGGATCCTTGCCGTTGCCGCGGCCGTCGCCGAGGATCACCAGCGTGGTCCGCCGGTTCACGGCCGAGCCGAACTGCTCGAGGAACTGCTCGAACGAGGCCCCGTAGTTCGAGTCCGCGTCCACGTCGAGCACCCCGCCGGCCGGCAGGCCCGCCAGCACCAGGGACAGCGCGTCCTCGATCCGGTGCTCGGCGAACAGGTCGGTGATCTCGACGAGGTCCTTCACGAACGCGAACGACCGGACGGAGGTCGCCACCGACTGCAGGCTGTGCAGCAGGTGCAGCGTGAAGCGGGCGGTGGAGCGTACGGACAGGGAGACGTCGCAGAGGACGAGCAGCCGTGGCCGGTCGTGCGCCTTGGCGACGGTCACCGGGCGGAACGGCACCCCGTCGTACTTCATGTTGGTGCGCATCGTCCGCCGGCCGTCGACGATGCCACGGGCGGCGACCGTACGCCGCGGGCGTGGCGCTCCGTGGAGCTTCCGGAGCAGCCTCCGCAGCGACTCCTCCAGGGCGGCGCGGTCGTGCTCGGCCACGGTCTCCGCCTGCGCCGCCTGGATCTCCCGCGACTCGATCTCGCGCTCCATGCTCATCAGCCGCTCGAGGTGGTCCCGGATCCGCTCGGGCAGCGTGGCCAGCCACGGGGAGAGTGCCTTGCGGAGCTCCGCGAGGGCATCATCGTCGTCGATGCCGCCGTCGGGTTCGCGCTCCTCGAGCCAGCTCAGCAGGGCGATCTCCTCCTGCACGGACAGCTCGGTGTCGAGCTGCATCCCGCCGTCCCGGATCAGCTCGCCCGGGTTGCCGGGGTTGTGCATCCGGCTGGTCGAGAGCTGGACCCGCGCGGCCTCCCCGGGGCTCGACTTGGGGTCGTTGGAGAGGACGATCTCGTCGGTGAGCGCGGCGATGTCGATCTTGTTCGCCTCCTGGTGGAGGTTGTAGCGCTGCGCCATGTCCTCGGGCTTGAAGTACTCCTTGATGTCGTCCGGCTTGCCGTGGCTGTGCCCATCCTCGGGCACCTCGCCCGGCTCCTCGGAGAGCGTGAAGTCGGTGAGCTCCCCGTCGTCGGAGAGGTCGTCGTGGCTGTGCCCGTGCTCGTCCGTGTCCTCGACGACCGGGCGCAGCCCGAAGAACCGGTCGAAGACGAGATCGAAGGTGTCCAGGTCGCGACGGTCCTTGACCAGGCTCGCGGTCAGCGCGGCGTGGAGCAGGTGGCGCTGCTCGAGCACCCCGGGCTGGGCGACCGCGTGCATCGCGTCGATCACCTCGGCGGTGCTCACGCGTACGCCGTAGAGCCGGAGCAGCCGGATGAAGCGGTGGAGTGCGGTCTCCATGTCGGGCCCCGATCCCGGCTCAGACCGGGCGCTTGCGGGCCGACGGGAACGCCCGGCTGCCCTGGCTGGTGGACACCGAAGGTGCCGTACGCGGCCCGGTGCCGCCGGCACCGCCGTAGTAGCCCGCGTTGTGCCGGCCGGGCTGGTCCTTCGCCTTCCGCTCGGCGCGGCCGTCGACATCGTCATCGCTCGGGCCGTGGGAGTGTCCGTGACCATGGCCATGCCCGTGGCCGTGCAGGTGGTCGGGGACCTCGGCGTTCGGGTCGACCAGCCGCGGCAGCGCCTCCATCACCCGCTTGAGGTCGCGCTCGTACTTCACCACCACGTTGAGGGTCGTCGAGAGCACGTCGGCGGTGAGCTCCTCGACGCCGAGCACCGCCAGCGTACGAGCCCAGTCGACGGTCTCGGAGATGCTGGGCGCCTTGCGCAGCTCCAGCTCGCGGATGCCCCGGACGATGTCGACGAGGCGCGCGGCGAGCGAGTCGGCGAGCCCGGTCTCCTTGGACCGGATGATCTCCAGCTCGCGGGCCGCGTCGGGGTAGTCGAGGAAGAGGTGCAGGCAGCGGCGCTTGAGCGCGGCGGAGAGGTCGCGGGTGTTGTTCGAGGTCAGGACGACGTACGGCATCGTCCGGGCGGTCACGGTGCCGATCTCGGGGATGGAGATCTGGAACTCCGCGAGCAGCTCGAGCAGCACCGCCTCCAGGGCCTCGTCGGCCCGGTCGACCTCGTCGATGAGGAGCACCACCGGGGTGTCGGAGTCGATCGCCTCGAGCAGCGGGCGCGCGGCCAGGAACCGCTGGGAGAAGAACACCGAGTCCTGCTTGGCGATCCTCTCGACGGCCTCGTTCAGGTCGGCGGCGTCCTCGACGACCTGACCGATCTTCTCGCGCAGGATCTGGGTGTAGAGCAGCTGCTTGCCGTAGTCCCACTCGTAGAGCGCCTTGGTCTCGTCCTGGCCCTCGTAGCACTGCAGCCGGATCAGGCGCCGTCCGGTCGCGGCGGCCAGGCTCTCGGCCAGCTGGGTCTTGCCGACGCCGGCCGGGCCCTCGAGCAGGACCGGCTTCTCCAGCCGGGTCTGCAGGAAGACCGTGGTGGCGAGCCGGTCGTCGGCGAGGTAGCCGCACGTCGCCAGCTGGGCGCGGGTGTTCTCGACGTCGGTGAAGCCCTGGATCGGTTCGGTGGTGGTCGACACGTGCACTCCTCGAGGTGGTGGATGGGGCGAGGTGGCGGGTCCGGCCGGTGATCTCAGCGGGCCGGACCCGCCACGTTCGCGGGATCAGGCGGGCCGATCAGCCGAGCAGGTCGTCCAGGTCGCCGTTGAGGCAGTGGTCGACCACCGGACGTACGGTCTCGAACGTGCACTCCTTGGCGTTGCCCGGCGTGCAGGCGTCACCCAGGACGTGGTTGGTGATCCGGTCGACGTCGGTGTCGTCGCCGACGATCTCCTTGGCGTTCTCGTAGTACGCGGTCGGCCCCTGGCCGAGCCGGTTCTTCGAGTACGTGTCCTGCTTGACGTCGACGAACCGCTCGGTGATGCCGACGTCGCGCAGCAGCCGGATGGCCGCGGCGAGCGCCGCGTCGGCGGCCTGCACGTCGGTCATGCCGTGGGTGTCGACGCCCATCGCGCGGGCGATGTCGGCGAACCGCTTGTAGTGCGTGGGCATGTTGAACGCCCACACCCGCGGCAGCGCGATCGCGTTGTTGAGGCCGTGGTGGGTGTCGTAGAACGCGCTGATGGCGTGGCTGATCGAGTGGATGATGCCGAGGCCGCCGGAGTTGAACGCCTGAGCGGCGATGTACTGGGCGTACATCATGCCCTCGCGGCCGCCGAGGTCCTGGCCGTTCCAGACCGCCTGCCGCAGGTTCTCCGAGGTCAGCTTGATCGCGTGCAGCGCGTTGCCGAGCGATGGCTGGAAGTTGATCCGGGAGACGTACGGCTCGCTGGCGTGCGCCAGGACGTCAAAGCCGCACTGCGCGGTGTAGTCGACCGGGCAGTCGAAGTAGAGCACCGGGTCGTCGATCGCCAGGCTGGCCACCGAGGCGTCGTCGAAGGCGACGTACTTGTGCGGGTTGTCCGGGTCGGTGGTGGTGTCGGTGATGACGTACGCCCAAGACGTCTCGGATCCGGTGCCGGCGGTCGTCGAGACGGCGATGTGCGGCGGGTTCTTGGGGTTCTCGGACATGTTGAAGCCCTCGAACTCGTTGACGTTACGGCCGTCGTGGGCGACCGAGATGCGCGCGCCCTTGCAGGCGTCGTGCGACGAGCCGCCGCCGATGGAGACGAACGAGTCGCACTCGTTCTCCTGGTAGAGCTTCACCGAGTCCATGACGTTGTAGTCCTTGGGATTGGACTCGACCTTGTCGTACACGACGACCTCGAGGCCGTGGTACTTCATCGACTCGACGATCTTGGTGACGATGTCCGTGCCGCGCAGGCCGGACGTCATCACGAGGGTCTTGCGGAAGCCCATCTTCAGAGCCTCGGGCCCGATCATCTCGTGAGCGCCGGGGCCCATGAGGGCTCGAGGGAACGGGTGGAACTCCTTGATGGGGAAGGGCTTGAGTAGTTCGTCGACCTGCATGGCAAACCTCCGGTTGGTGTGTGACGCTCAGCACATTAGGTACGCCGACAGAGCCGCGAACAGGCGAGGAACGGGAAACAGCCCGGCCCGGGAGGGGCCTACCTACCCGTTGGGAGAGGTGCCGCCCTGGCCGGTCTTCTGGCCGGTCTTCTGGCCGGGTCGGCGCGGCAGCAGACAGGTCACCGAACGTGCTCTGAACGCGCCGGCCCAGAGCCCCGCGCCGTACGCCATGTCGTCCAGCCGCCGGGCCAGCGGCCGGTATCTCGTGCCGGGGTTGTCGACCTGGGCGACGACCACGTCGACGAGCAGCGAGGCGGCGAGGGCGCGCCTCAGGAGCCTGCTGTGCGGGGCGAGGAGCGCGGTCAGCGGCCACCAGTGCCGCAGCAGCAGCGCGGCCTCCTGGCGGATGGTCCAGCCGAGGCCCTGGGCGCAGAGCTGGACCGCGAGAAGATCGCGGCCGGGGGTCTCCGGCAGCCGTCGTCGCAGCGAGAGCGTGCCGTAGGCGATCCCGACCGCGGCCACCGGGAGCGACCACCGGCGGTGCACCATCAGCGCGGCCGCGGTGGCGGCCATGCTGGCGGTCATCACCGCCGGGGCACCCTTGCGACCGTGCCGGACGGCGAGATCGGCGCCGCCGGTCCCGTAGAGGTACTTGCGGCCCAGCCAGCCGCGGATCGTGGTGCGGGTGTCGTGCCAGGCCACCTGGTCCGGGTCGTAGCGGACGACCTCGCCGGCCTCGACCAGCCGCCACACCAGGTCGACGTCCTCGCCCACCCGCATCGACTCCTCGAAGCCCTGGCCGAGCCGGGACCTACGTCCGACCAGGCAGGCGCTGGGCAGCCAGCCCACCGCGGCGCCGGGACGTACGACGCAGGCCCGGGTACCGAGCGCGAGCGAGGAGTCGTCCTCGTCGAAGCGCTCGAACCACCGTGGCGCCCGGCTGCGTGCGCGGCTGCGGACCAGCGGCGCCACCAGCGCGACTCGGCTGTCGGCGAAGTGGCGAGAGAGAGCCAGGAGCGTGCTCGCCTCGACCGTGACGTCGGAGTCGACGAAGGCGACGTACGGGGTGCGGACGGCCCGCAGGCCCGCGTTGCGCGCGCCGGCCGGGCCGAGGTTCTCCGGCAGCCGGATGATGCGCGCCCCGTGGCGACGGGCCACCTTCTCGACCGCGTCGGGATCGTGGGAGTCGTCGTCGACGACGATGCGTTCGAGACCGGCCAGCGGGCCGAGCGCACGGTCGAGCTGGTCGGGGCGGTCGCGCACCGGGATCACGACGGTGAGCTCAGCCGGGTCCACCCCGGGGCCGCTGAGCACGGGATCGGCCAGGTTCCCGTCGACGAGCCTGGCCGCGAGCGCCTCCGTGGCCGCGTCGACCACCGTGACCTCGCCGTCGTCGAGACGGGCCAGTGCGGCATCGGTGAGCCGGACGGCACGCAGCGGCGAACCACCGACCAGCAGCCGCCGGTCGATGCGGCGTACGTCCTCCCGGACTCGGACCCGGAAGCCGGTCGGGAATCTCACCCCACTGCCACGCCGCCGGGAGCCAGCACGTCCATCGTGGTCTGCTCGATCATCAGGGTGAGCGCCTCGGCTCCCTGCGCCGCGGTGGCGCCGGTCGGGTCGCCGAGCACGCCGTTGGCGGAGACCGCCGCGACCCCGCCCGCCCGCATCGCCGGGAGGATCTCCGCGAGCGGCCGGGTGTCGCCGGGCTCGGCCAGGTCCATGCGTACGGCCTCGGGCCGCAGGTGCAGCATCAGGGACGTCTCGGTGCGGCCCGCGTGCAGGTCGAACTCCTCGGTGCGGCACGGCAGCCAGCACGCGGACTGCCGCTCGAAGGTGAGCTGGTTGACCGCGCTGGTCAGTGCGGCGGCGTTGCCACCGTGGCCGTTGACCAGCACCACCCGCTCGGCCCAGGTGCGGGCCGAACGGACGAGCTCGACGACGACCAGATGGAGCGCATCGCTCCCGATCGACACCGTGCCGGGGAACGACTGGTGCTCGCCGCTGGAGCCGATCGCGATCGGCGGCGCCACCCAGCTCTGGACACCCTGCTCCGCGAGCCGTTCGGCCACCCCCTGCGTGACCGCGGCCGCGATGGTGGTGTCGGTGTCGAACGGCAGATGCGGTCCGTGCTGCTCCAGCGATCCGACGGGCACCAGCAGGACCGTGCCCCTGCCCACCTCAGGCCAGGTGGCATCAGCCAGCGTGGACATGGAAGCCGTCCGGGACGATCAGGTGCTCCGGGCTCAGCTCGGCGACCGACCCGACCGCGAGCCCCCGCAGCGCCGAGTCGATGCCACCGCTGAGCACGTCGAGGACGTTCTCGACCCCGGCCTGGCCGTTGGCGGCCAGACCCCACAGGTACGCCCGGCCGATCAGCACCGCCTTCGCCCCGAGCGCGAGCGCCTTGACGACGTCGGAGCCGCGGCGTACGCCTCCGTCCATCACCACGTCGACCTGGTCCCCGACGCGGTCGGCGATCGGCTTGACCATCCTGATCGCGGCCGGGGTGCCGTCGAGGTTGTTCCCGCCGTGGTTGGACACCGAGATGCCCGCGACCCCGGCATCGACCGCGCGGAGCGCGTCGTCGACCCGGCACACGCCCTTCAGCACGAACGGCGTGCCGCTGATCTGGTGCCACTGCTCGCGCATCCAGACGACGTCGTCCCAGCTCGGCGGCGGAGTGGTCATCCACTCGTAGTAGGCGCCGAAGAACGTCGGCGCGCTGCCGCCCGGCGGGGCGAGGTTGGGCGCGGTGAGATCCGGGAAGGAGCCCGTACGCCCGAACTGCCACGCCCACCGGGGCCGGGCCGCCACCTGCGGCGCCAGCCGCAGCATCGTCCGCAGGTCGACCTTCTCCGGGATCTCGGGGCTGCCCCAGTCACGGCCGATCGAGAAGGACCAGTCGAGGGTGGCGATCAGGCCCTGGGCGCCGGCGGCGTGCGCCCGCTGCATGCGCTGGATCATCGTGTCACGGTCGCCGGTCCAGTACATCTGGAAGAACGTGGTGGCACCGGTCGCCGCCACCTCCTCCACCGACCGCGAGGCGAAGTTGGACAGCCCCATGATGGTGCCGCGGGCCGCGGCGGCACGGGCGACCGCGACCTCGCCGTCGGGATGCACGGCCTGGACGCCGGTCGGGCTGATCAGGACCGGCAGCGGGACGGAGTGGCCGAAGACGGTCGTGCCCAGGTCACGCTTGGCGTGCTGTCCGACGACGTGGGGCGCCCAGCCGAGCTCGGCGAAGGCGGCCTGGTTGTCGGTCATGCTCTGGCCGCGCTCGGAGCCGGCGACCAGCGCGCCGTAGACCGGCTTGGGCAGCCGGCGCCGGGCACGTTCCTGGGCCACCGCGACCGACTCGAACCACGGGTTCTTCTTCCAGGGGTTCTCGAGCTTCATGACAGGTCACCTCCGGCGAGCGGGTCTTCGTTGCAGGCGGAGACGGGGCGCCGCCTGGTGGCACCGAGGTTGAGCAGCACAGGTGCGTTGCGGCTGGCCTGGCTGCGGGAGTGGTCCTGGCTCGCCTGCGGGACGAGCCGGTCGCCGGCGAGCGCCGTCTCGCCGTAGCCCTGGACGCACTCCGGGTCCGGGCCGTCCAATGGCAGCCCGGTGAAGAACTTGGCGGCCATGCAGCCGCCGCGGCAGGCGTCGAAGTGCTGGCACTTCGTGCAGGCTCCGCCGGTCTGCGGCGAGCGGAGCTCCTGGAAGAGCGCGGAGGTCTGCCAGACCTCCTGGAATCCGCCCTCACCGAGCAGGTTGCCGGCCAGGAACTGGTCGTGGATCGCGAACGGGCAGGCGTAGACGTCGCCGATCGGGTCGATCAGGCACACTACCCGTCCGGCGCCGCACAGGTTGAGCCCGGGGAGCGACTCGCCGTAAGCGGCCAGGTGGAAGAAGGAGTCGCCGGTGAGGACGTCCTCGCCATGAGCCATCAGCCAGTCGTAGAGCTCGCGCTGCTGCTCAGGCAGCGGGTGCAGCTCGTCCCAGACGTCGGCGCCGCGACCCGACGGGCGCAGCCTGGTGAGGCGCAGGGTCGCGCCGTGCTCGTCGGCGATGGCCTTGAAGTCGTCCAGCTGGCCGATGTTCTCCCGCGTGCAGACCACGGAGATCTTGGCGTCGGAGAAGCCGGCGTCGCGAAGGTTCCTCAACGCGAGCAGCGCGGTGTCGTACGAGCCGGCTCCGCGGACCCGGTCGTTGACCTCCGCCGTCGCGCCGTCCAGAGAGATCTGCACGTCGACGTAGTCGGTCGAGGCCAGGAAGGCAGCGCGCTCGGGGGTGATCCGGAAGCCGTTGGTGGAGAACTTCACGCCGACCTGGTGGTCGACGGCGTACTCCACGAGCTCCCAGAAGTCGGGGCGGATCGTCGGCTCGCCGCCGCCGATGTTGACGTAGAAGATCTGCATACGCTGCAGCTCGTCGATGACCGCCTTGCACTGCTCGGTGCTGAGCTCGCGCGGGTCGCGCCGTCCCGAGCTCGACAGGCAATGGGCGCACTCGAGGTTGCAGGCGTACGTCAGCTCCCAGGTCAGACAGATCGGGGCGTCGAGGCCGAACTCGAACTGCTCGACGAGGCTGCCGCCTGCGGGACGGCCCTGGGGAGTGGTGGGGCGTTCTGGTGCGAGGGTCACACTGCCTCCTCATGGCGGGGGCGGATCATGTCGGTCTCGGCGAGGGCGCGGAGCGCCGCTGCGTACGCGTCGTGCTGCTCCGGCGGGATGCCGGCCGCGTCGAGCGCGCTGCCGAGACGGGGGTGCTGCTCGAGGAGCCGGACCACCTCGACCAGCTCCGGCCGCTTGAGGAAGGTCAGCTTCCGGTTGCCGAAGTGGTAGGCGAGGGCCCCGAAGGGCTCAGGACGCAGCGCCACCGAGGGCGAGAGTGTCCACGGCTCCTCGAGCATGCGATCGGGCATCAGTAGACGCCGCACATTCCGTCGATCGAGACCTCCTCGATGAGGTCCTCGGTGGCGACGTCGCTGGCGATGTCGACCGGGTTCGACTCGTTCTGGGGTTCCATCTGCTGCTCCTCTCACGGGGTGACCGTTCGCACGTTAATCACGGCGTGAGCGCAGCAACCTCCCCGATCGGAGAGTCTTGCGGGCAGGATCAGGGAGGAGAATCAGCTGGTGGCGTACGTGAGGACCTGCTGACCGAGCGGCGTGAGCCGGCCCTCTTCCAGCACCAGCTCCCAGCCGTGTCCGGCGTCGGCGGGCACGAACTCCGAAGAGGTGGCCTTCGCCAACGCTCGGGCCGCTTCGGCCTCCTCGGCGCCGTCGGTGTCCTCGGCGATGGCGATCAGGCCCGGCGTGCTGATCGAGTCGGCGACCGAGGCCAGGTCGACGCCGGCCCAGTTCGACGGCCCCGACAGGTCGACCCAACCGTCGACGTCCACGCCGGCGGCGACGGCCCGGACGGTCTGACTGCCTCCCATCGAGGCGCCGACGAGCACGACCGGCGCATCCGGCCACTGCTTCTCGACCTCGCTCAGCACGGCCTGCACCTGCGGCACCGGGTCGTCGGGGACCTTGATCCCGCAGTCGGCATCGCCGTAGCCGCAGAGGTCGAACGAGACGCCGGCGACGCCTTGGAGCGCCGCCAGGATCGCGAAGTCTCCCCAGCCGCAGCGGTCCCCGTCGGTCTGGTGGAGCATCACCAGCACCGCCGACGGGTCCTGGCCGTCCGGCGGGGAGAAGCGAATGGCCGGCAGCTCGAGCTTCTTGCCGGAGACCTGCATCGGCTCCACCCCGGCGTCGGTCTCCGGCAGGAAGCAGCCGCCGAGCTCGCCCTCGATGTACGGCCCGTCGGTGGGCAGCACCGGACCCGACTCCTTCGCCTTCGCCTTCGCCGGGTCGGCGTCGTCGGCGCCGCAGCCTGCCAGCAACAGGCCGAGGATCGCCGCCCCGGCCGCTACGCCCTTCATGCTCCGCATATGTCAATATTGACATATGAATGATCCCGGGGTGACCGCTTCCAACCTCGGCTTCGCGATCCTCGGGCTGCTGGCACGGCGGCCGAGCACCGGCTACGAGGTCGCGCAGCGGATGCGCCAGCCGATCGGCTACTTCTGGACCGCCCGCCACTCCCAGATCTACCCGGAGCTGAACCGTCTCGACGCCGCCGGCCTGGTCGACCACGAGGTCATCGAGGGCGCCGGCCCCAGGCCGACGAAGCGGTACCGGATCACCGAGACCGGTCGGGCCGCCCTGGCTGCCTGGGTCGTCGGCGACCTCGAGCCCCAGCCGGTCCGTGACCTGGAGGTCCTTCGGCTGTGGTCCATCTGGACCGTCGAGCCCGACGCCGCCACCGAGCTGGTCTGCCGGCTCGAGGCGGCCCATCAGGGCGTACTCGACCGCTACCTCGAGGAGCTGGCCGAGATCGCCGACCGCCCCGGCGTCCGCGACCCGTCGAACCCGCTGTTCGCCACTCGGATCACCCTCGAAGGAGGCATCCGGTCACGGCGTACGGCACTGGAGTGGTGCGCCTGGATGCGCGCGGAGCTTGCGGCCGCCGAGCGACGCGGATAGCCGGGGTCCTGCGTCAGCCCAGACCGGCGGCCTCGGCGGCGATCGTGGTGTCGTCGCCGTGCCCGGTGTGGACGACCGTGTCTCCCGGAAGCGTGAACAGCTTGGCCCGGATCGACGACTCGATCGTGGGCCGGTCGCTGAACGAGCGCCCGGTCGCCCCGGGACCGCCCTGGAACAGGGTGTCCCCGGTGAAGACGCACCCCAGCGACGGCACCGACAGACAGACCGCCCCGGGCGCGTGACCCGGCGTGTGCAGGACTGTCACCGAGGTGTCGCCGATCTCGATGACCTGGCCGTCGGACAGGTCCGCGTCCCACAGCTCGTCCGAGTGGGTGAGCTCCCACAGCGGCCGGTCGTCGGGATGCAGCAGGATCGGGGCCCGGACAGCCTCTCGCAGCGCCGGCGCCACGCGTACGTGGTCATCGTGGGCGTGCGTGCAGACGATCGCCTTCACGCGGCGACCGTCCACCACGGCCAGGATGTCCTCGACCGAATGAGGGGCGTCGATGACCAGGCACTCCTCGTCGTCACCGATCACCCACAGGTTGTTGTCGACCTGGTGGGTCTCGCCGTCGAGGCTGAACGTGCCGTTCGTGACGGCGTGGTCGATGCGTACGCCGGTCACAGGACCACCACCGAACGCAGCACGCCACCGTGATGCATCTTCTCGAAGGCCGCCTCGACATCCTCGATCCCGATCTCCTCGCTCACGAAGGCGTCCAGGTCGAGCCGCCCCTGGCGATAGAGGTCGACCAGCATCGGGAAGTCGCGGCTGGGGAGGCAGTCGCCGTACCAGCTGGACTTGAGGGCGCCACCGCGTCCGAAGACGTCGATGAGCGGGATCTCGGGCACCGTCATGTCGGGCGTGGGCACACCGACGAGGACGACGGTGCCGGCCAGGTCGCGGGCGTAGAAGGCCTGCTTCCACGTCTCCGGGCGCCCGACCGCCTCGACGACGATGTCGGCGCCTTCGGCACCTTCGTACGTCTCCGAGCAGATCCGTCGGATCTCCTCGACCGGGTCGGTCTGCGAGGAGTCCACGGTGTGCGTCGCGCCCATGGCCGCGGCACGCTCCAGCTTCTTCGCGTCGATGTCGACGGCGATGATCGGGCTCGACCCGGCCAGGGCCGCACCGGCGATCGCCGCCACTCCGACACCGCCGCACCCGATGACCGCCACCGACCTGCCACGGGTCGCGCCGCCGGTGTTGATGGCGGCACCGATACCGGCCATCACGCCACAGCCGAGCAGTCCGACAGCGGCAGGCCGGGCCTCCGGGTCGACCTTCGTGCACTGACCCGCCGCGACCAGCGTCTTCTCCGCGAAGGCGCCGATGCCCAGCGCGGGCGAGAGCTCCGTGCCGTCCTCGAGCGTCATCTTCTGGGTGGCGTTGAACGTGGCGAAGCAGTACTGGGGCTCACCGCGCTTGCATGCCCGGCAGCTGCCGCAGACCGCGCGCCAGTTGAGCACTACGAAGTCGCCCGGTGCCACGTCGGTCACGTCCGGACCCACCGTCTCGACGATCCCGGCGGCTTCGTGACCCAGGAGGAACGGGAACTCGTCGTTGATCCCGCCCTCGCGGTAGTGCAGGTCGGTGTGGCACACCCCGCACGACTGGATCTTCACCACCGCCTCGCCCGGTCCCGGGTCCGGGACGTTGATCGTGACGAGCTCGACGGGCGCGCCCTTGGCACGGGCGACGACGGCCTTGACCTGCTGCATGTCTCTCCTCTCGAGGCGCCGGAGGCATCCGGTCGCTCGGGCTCCATCCTGGGGGTTCGTGATATATCTCGGCAAGAACCGATCTCGGCGCCGGCGTTTTCCCGGGTCAGGAGCCCGGCCCGAGCCCGTCGGCCGGCTCGAACTTCTCGCGGTGGATGAGCCGGGGCGCAAGCCGGCGCCGCTTGAACGCCTTGACCCCGGCCTCGACCAGCGCCGGCGAGCCGCACAGCCACCCGGACCAGCCGCGGGCGCTGGCGACGTCCTCGACGAAGGCGTCGGGCGCGTAGCCGGTGCGGTGACCGGGTCGCGCCTCCCGGGAGAGCACGGTCACGAAGCTGAAGCTCGGGTACCTCTCGGCCAGCTCCGCGAGCCGGTCGTTGTCGTAGAGGTCCGCCTCGGTGCGTACGCCGTGGTAGAGCACCATCACCCGGTCGGGGTGGCGTTCGAGCGCGGTGCGGGCGATGCCCAGCAGGGGCGCCAGACCGGTGCCGCCACCGATGAGCACCATCGGCTCGCCCGCGTCCTGGTCCGCGTCCGGGACGTGGAAGTCGCCCAGCGGACCGCGTACCTCGACCCGGTCGCCGACCGACACCGGCCCGAAGAGCCAGTCGCTGGCCACGCCGCCGGGGATGCGGCGTACGTGGAGCTCGAGGACCTTGTCCTCCTGGGCGGTGTTGGCGAGCGAGTACTGGCGGCGCTCGGCGGTGCGGGGGACGAGCAGCTCGACGTACTGTCCCGCCGAGAACGCGAGCGGCTCCTCAAGACCGAGCCGGACGCGCCGGGTGTCGCGGGCGATGTCCTCGACGTCGACGACGGTGGCGGTGAGGTCACGGAGCGGATGGGTGGCGCGGCCCGCCTCCGTGCCACGCAGAGCGACCTCGGTGTCCTCGAGCGGCCGGGCCTGGCACGCCAGCGCCAGACCGCTCGCGCGCTCGTCCGCGGTCAGCGTCTCGAGCGGCGAGTCGCGGTGGTCGACGTCGCCGCACAGGACCTGCAGCTTGCAGGTGCCGCAGGTGCCCTGGTTGCAGGAGTTCGGCATCCACACGCCGGCGCGGAGGAACGCCTCCAGGATCGACTGGTCCTCGGCGCACTCGACGCGGCGGCCGGAGACACTGATCGCGGCGGACATCGCTCAGACCTCCCAGGTGCAGTGCAGGCTGGTCGGGCCGCGGAATCCCCAGCCCCAGAACTCGACGCCCTCACCGGTGTCGCGCTCCAGGTTCGGGATCGCCTCGAAGAGCTCCTCGAGCCCGATCCGCATCACCTGGTTGGCGTAGTAGATGCCGGCGCACGCGTGGTTCCCGGCGCCGAAGGCGAGGTGCGGCAGCGGCGGCCGGTGCAGGTCGTACGCCGTCGGCGCATCGTATTTCCCGGAGTCGTGGTTCGCGGAGCCGTAGGAGAGGATCACCGGGGTCCCGGCGGGCAGGTCGACGCCGGCGATGGTGACCGGCTTGGTGCTGATCCGCGCGGTCGCCGACCAGATCGGGGAGGTCCAGCGCATGCCCTCGGAGATGGCCCGCGGCAGCAGCGACGGGTCGTCGACGACCTCCTCCAGCTGCTCGGGCCGGCTGAAGAGCCCCACCAGGGTCGAGGCCATCCCGTGGCCGGGCTCCTGCATCGCGCCCAGCAGGTAGACGTAGATGGTGGGGTAGATGTACGCGCGATCGCGGGTCTTTCCCGGCGGCATGCCGTCGTGGAGCCAGTGGGAGATCGCGGTGTTCTCGGGGTGCTCGATCCACCGGTCGATCAGCGGGTCGACGACCGCCTGGATCTCGGCCCTGGCCTCGTCACCGGGCGTGAACCCGTCGGGGTTGGTGAACTCCCCGTTCTCGTCGACCGCGGCGTTGGTGAACGAGACGCTCAGCTTGTGGAACCACTCGCGGAGCTTGTCGGAGGAGACCGACTGCAGCCCGAGCAGGTCGCCGAGCGAGCGTACGGAGACCGGCTCGCAGTACTCCGCGACCAGCTCGGCGCGGCCGCGGTCCTCGAACTGCTCGACGTAGTTCCGGGCGATCGGGCGGACCAGGTCGTCCACCCAGCTGTCGACCTCGGCCGGCTGGAGCTGGGGCTCGACCATGCCGCGCAGGTCGGCGTGGATGTCGCCGTTGACGCCGATGATCGCCGGGTGCCCGAACGTACGTCCGCCGGCCGGGGTGATCACCGCCTCGAAGTCGGGGCTGGTGGCGACCTCGCGGCAGATCTCCGCGGTGGAGGCGACGTAGGAGCCGAGGACCGGGACGAAGGCGAGCGGCGCCTCGCGGCGAAGGCGCTCATAGGTCGGGTAGGGGTTCCGCTCCAGCTCGGTCATCGTCACGTCGTCGAGCCAGGAGAGGTCCTGCTTGCCGGGTTGCTGCGTGGTCGTCATGGGTGCTCCTCGGGAGGGTCGGAGGTTCCGAACAGGACTCGAAAGTAGGTCGGTCCCGACGCAGCGGCGACACGGATTGCGCGGGTTCGGCACCCTGAGCGCGGCCGATTTGTGACGCTCGTCTCAGGTACGCTCAGCGGCATGTCCGGTCGTATGCGAGCCGCTCCCAGGGACTGGGGCCAGGCCTCGCGCGTCGTGGCCCAGGCGTACTTCCCGCACGAGCTCCGGCCGGTCGGCGGCGCGCACGAGCCGCGGCTCACGCTGCGTACGCTCGATCTCGGGCCGGTCCTGATCGGCCACGTCGGCTGGGGCGCGGACGTCGCGATCGAGTGCGACTACCCGAGCGCGTACGAGGTGAACATGCCGATCACCGGCCACCTGGAGAGCCGCGGCCGGTTCGGGGAGATCACCTCGGTGGTCGGCCAAGGCACCGTCTTCCGGGCCGACACCCCGTCCCTGATCACCCACTGGGACGCGACCTGCACCGTGCTCGGCGTGAAGTTCGACAGCGACTGGCTGGAGGTCGAGACCGAGCGGATCCTGGGCACCGACCGCGTCAACACCCGCGCCATCCTCCCGGAGCAGCTGTCGCTGGAACGCGGCCGCGGTCGCGCCTGGCACCGCCTGATCACCAGCCTGGCCGCCAACCTGCACGACCCGGACCTCTTCGCCGACAGCGAGCTCGTACGCCGCCAGCTCGCCGGCGCGGTCGCCGCCGGCCTGATGGAGATGTGCTGCCCCGACGGCGGCGTCACCGCAACTGCGCAGCCGAGGACGATCCGCCGCGTGGTCGAGGCCCTCCACGACGACCCGGCCCGGGCCTGGACCGCCGCCGACATGGCCACCCTTGCCGGCACCAGCGTCCGCCGCCTGCAGGAGGGCTTTCAGCAGTGGCTGGGTTGCGCACCCTCCCGCTACCTCCTCGACATCAGGCTCCAGCGCGCCCACGCCGACCTCACCACCGACCCCACCGCCAGCGTCGGCGACGTCGCGGCGCGCTGGGGCTTCTCCTCCGCGAGCCGCTTCGCCGCCGCACACCGACAGAAGTACGGCACCGCCCCGTCGGCCGCCCGCCGCTGACGGGTCTAGCTGCTTGCCGGCACCACGAGGAACCGCTCCAGCAGGCGGCGCTCGGCTTCTTCGTCGTCGCCGGGGTTGGAGAGGAACGACAGGATGATCCGCAGGATCCAGTCGGCGAGGTCGGGATCGGTGGTTTCCGAGTCGGAGGCGAGGTAGCTCTGGGCGACGCCGCGGATGACAGGGGAGTCGTGGAGGACCTCGCGGAGGAGAGTGCTGTCACCCGCGTACCAGGCGGCGAGGTGGGGGCGCTCGCGCACGGCGGCGAGGCAGGCGACGACGGCCTCGACCACGCGACTGCGGGAGTCGGTCACCTCGGCCGCGACCTCCCCGACCTGCTTCGTGATGAGCCGCGCTTCGCGGTGGGCGAAGGCGTAGATCAGCGCCTGCCGGTTCTCGAAGTAGCGGTACAGGGTCGCGCGCGAGCAGCCGGCCGCGCGGGCGACCTCGTCCATGCCCGGCTTGTCGACGCCCCGCTCCACGAAGAGCGCGCCCGCGGCGTCGAGGATCCGCTCGGCGGCGAGCTCGGTCCGCTCCGCCTCGAGCCAGCTCACGCCGTCACCTCGACGTGAAGGCTGACGGGCCTGCGTACGTAGCTCCCCGGCGCCCATCGCAGGGAGTCGTGGTCGACGGTGAAGGACGGCATCCGGGTGAGTATCTCGGTGAGCGTCACCCGGCCCATCATCCGGGCGGCCGCCGCGCCCAGGCAGTGATGCGCGCCCTGGGCGAAGGTCAGGATCTGCCGGGGCCGGCGGGTGACGTCGAGCTCCTCGGCGTCGGCGCCGAAGGCGCGCGGATCCCGGTTCGCTGCGGCGTAGCAGAGCAGGACCTTCTTGCCCGCGGGAATGGTGACGTCGTGGAGAGTGACGTCGCGGGTGGTGGTCCGAGCGAGCCCCTGCACGGGCGAGGTGAGCCGCAGCAGCTCCTCGACGGCGGCCGGGACGTCCTGCAGGGCGAGCTCGCGCTGGTCGGGGCGGTCCGCCAGCAGCGGGAGGCCACCACCCAGCAGCCCGGTCGTCGTGTCGTTGCCGCCCGCGACCATCGTGAAGGCGAACGCGAGCACCCGCAGCAGGCCGGCGTCATCATCGGCCTGCCCGGCGGCGACGAGATGGGAGACGGTGTCGTCGCCGGGCTCCCGCCGGCGGCGCTCGATGAGCTCGGCGAAGTAGCCCATCAGCTCGGCGGCGGCACCGGCCCCGCTGCTCTCGTCCTGAGCGGCGTTGGCCGTCACGATCGCGTCGGTCCACACGTCGAAGCGGCCCCAGTCCACCTCGGGGACGCCGAGATAGTGGGCCACCACCATGCTCGGCAGCGGCTTGAACAGCTCCGCGACGATGTCGCCGCCGCCCGCGGCCCTAAGCTGCTCGACCCGCTCGACGACGAACTGGGTGACCCGGGGAGTCACGTCCTCGACCTGCTTCGGGGTGAACCCGCGGTTCACCAGCTTCCGGAACGCCGTGTGCGTCGGCGGATCGGTCATCACCATCGGCGGGTTGTCGGCCAGCCCGATCCGGTCGAGCTCGTCATGAGCGGTCGTCAGCCCTCCGGTCGAGCTGTACGTCTCGTGGTCGCGCACCGCCGCGTAGACGTCGTCGTGCCTGGTCAGGACCCAGTAGTCACCCCGGTCGACGTGATGGGCCGGGTCGTGCTCGCGCAGCGCGGCGTACATCGGCCACGGGTCGGCCCAGGACGCGCCGGTCGGAGGGACGTACGTGGCGACTCTGTGAGACATATCGCTTGACATGTCTCACAGAATCAACACACGCGACTAGTTTGTCAATGGGTCGGCCCGGCGAGGGCGACGCCATGACGCTCGGTGACCGACATGATCGCGGCCATCGAGTCCGCGGCCGGCTGGTCGGCGGGAACGGAGCTGGCGAAGTCGGCGAAGAAGCGGCCGGCGCCGTCGCCGGTGGTGATCGCGAGGAACCGGGCGGAGTCGCCGACGACCTCGAAGGTGAGGGGCGTCCCCGCAGGGCAGACGACCATCCCGTGCGGTTCCACGTGGTAGGCCGTGCCGTCGACGTACGCGGTGACGCGACCCTCGAGCAGGTACAGCACCCCGCTCCACGGCGAGACGTGCGGCGGCGCCATCGGCGCGGCGGGGGCGACGACCTCGAAGACCTCGAACGCACCCTGGGCGTCCTTCACGGCCGCCTTCGCGATGTGGTCACCGTCGATCATCGGAATGTGCCGGCCCTCGTCGGGCCGTACGTAGGTGGTGCTCATGACTCCTCCTCCGGTTGGGTGCGTTCAGCATCCGCCGCTGGAGCCGGGGTGGTGCGAGTAGTGCGCTACTCGACTCCGAGAGGGTCGGCCAGCCCGGCACGTTCGGAGACGCCGAGCTTGTGGCCGGCCCGGTAGAGGTGGCCCTCGACGGTGCGTACCGACAGGGTCAGTCGCGCCGCGATGTCCTTGTTCGACAACCCTCGGGCGGCCAGGGCGGCGATCTCGCGCTCGCGGGCCGTCAGCGGCAGCGGCCGGGCCGCGACCACCAACGCCGGGGTGCGGGCACCCGACCGCTCGGCCAGCTTCGCCGCGGTGGCCGCCGCGGTCAGGGCCGACCCCTGCCGCCCTGCGCGGCGGTGCACGTCGGCGGCCTGCGCGGCGGCGTCGCCCGCGGCGACGAGGTCACCGAGCCGGGCCCACGCATGCGCCACCTGGAGCAGCGCGTCGCCGTCCTCGTCGGCCCAGGCCCGGGCGTGGGCCAGGGCCGTGTCGGCGCGAGGGCCGAGTCCGGCCAGCGGGGCGAGCCGGCGGGCCGGCGCCACCGTCGTGTCGCCGAGCTGGACCGCGGTCTGCCAGGCAAGAACCTCGTACGCCGGCGAACCCGCCTCGCGAGCGAGATCCGCCGCGGCGACCGCGTGGCCGATCGCCTCCGTCGTCCATCCCGCGGCCGCGGCACCCCATGCCTGTGCCAGGCGATCATCAGGCAGATAGAGCCGGTACGCCGGATGGTGCCCGGCAGCGACGTCGGCCAGCAGCGGCGCCGCGTTCTCCGGTTGGCCGGCCTGCGCCAGGGCGGTCGCCAGCAACGTACGACACCGGAACCGGAACTCGTGGCCGGAGCCGTCCAGCGCGGCCCAGGCCTCGCGTAACGAGAGGAGGGCATCGAGCAGGCGGCCCTCGGCCAGGGCCGCGTGACCTGCGACGACGAGCCCCATGAGCCTGGCCGGCCCAGGGAGGTCGGCCGAGGCGGCCCGCATCCTCCGGGCCAGGTCCGTGCCCCGGTCCGGTGTGCCCGCGAGACGGTGCCCGAGCACCTGGAAGTCGGCGAGCCCGAAACCGGGGATGACGGTCGGCACCCGGTCTGCGGTCAACCCACCCACGATCGCGGCCTCGTCGAGGAGCTCGCGGTCACCGGTGACGGCGGCCGCCGCGGACGCGGCGGTGGCCACGAGGATGCCGGCCAGGTCGTCGGGGACCTCGCTCCGCAGCAGCTGCGGCGCCCGGGCGAGCACGCCCGAGATCTCGCCGTCCACCAGATCCAGGACGAGCGACATGGCGGCGACGTGGGCCGGGGCTGCCCCGGTGGCCTCGGCGGCGGCCAGTGCTTGATGGGCCTCGTCGGGCCGGGCCATCGTGAAGAGCAGGTTGCCGGTGCGGTGCAGCTGCACCATCGCGAGCAGCCCGGGGTCGGACGCCGTGGCGACGATGTCCTCGTGGATCGCCTCGGCCTCCTCCCCACGGCTGAGCCAGGAGAGCGCCGCGCCGTGCACGACCCTCGCGGCGATGTCGCCGGTGGCAGCGGCCGCGCGTGCCAGCCGCTCGGCCAGCGGCAGGTCGTACATCCGGGTCGCGGCCTCGGCGGCCCGCAGGAACAGCGCCGGCTCCGGTGGCAGGTCGGAGTCGAGGGTCAGTACGGCGCGGGGGATCGGGTCCGGCTCCGGGTCCAGGGTGAGCGCCACCCGGCCGCGGAGGCGACGGGCACGCAGCGTGCCCATCGCGGTGCGGCGTACCTCGCCATAGAGGGGGTGTGCGAGCCGGGCGACCACTCCGTCAGTACGCACCAGCCCACGCTCCTCCGCCTCCTCGAGGTCGGCTGCCGAGGTCAGCGCGGACAGAGTCGCGACCGCCACCGGCTCGGCCAGGGCGACCACGTCGACGACGTCCTGCACCCCGGCCGCGAGGTCCCCGATCTCCCGCTCCAGGAGACCGGCGAGCTCCGGCGAGATCGCCGGCTCGCTGGTCCACCGCCAGATCCCGGACGCCGCGGTGAACCTCCCTGTCGCCACCTCGCCGGCAAGCAGGTGCCGCAGGAACAGCGGGCTGCCCTCGGTCATCGTCCACAGCCGGTGCGCGGAGTCCGTGTCGACCGGACCGCCGAGCACCCGGGCGATCAGCCGGGTGCTCTCCTCGGCATCCAACGGCGCCAGGTCCAGGCGCGGGAGGTGCTCGTCCTTCCACAGCGAGGTCACGATGTCGGGCGCGGGCTCACCGGTGCGGAGCGTGATCAGCACCGGAGCCATCCGCCGGGCCACCACCCGATGGATCACGATCGCGGAGTGCTCGTCGAGCAGATGAGCGTCGTCGACGGTGAGCACGATCGGCAGCTGCCGGGTGATCTGGTCGAGCGCCCTGCTGATGGTCTCGGCCGCCTCGCCGGGCGGGACGTCGAGCAGACCGGCGAACGCACCGAGCGGGAACTGCCGGGCGGCCGAGCTCCCCTGGGCGAAGACGACCGATCCGCTGTGACCGGCAGCGGCCGCCAACGCCTCGCGGGCGAGCCGGGTCTTCCCCACCCCCGCCCGACCCGCAACGATGACGCCCGCCGCACCGGGCCGGATCGCCGCCGCCACCCTGCGCAGCTCCTCGTCCCGGCCGGTCAGCGGCCACGGCCGCTCCATGGCGTCAGGCTAGCGACCCGGTTCCGCGGGCGCATCACTCAAAAGGTGGCTGCGCTCAGGACCTAGAACGGCTCGATCGCGAAGCGCCCCCATGCGATGAAGACCATCGCCGCCAAGAACAGCAGGTCACCGGCCAGCTCCTTGTACTCGTTGCGCCGCACCCGCTCGGTGACCGCGCCGGCCATGTAGAGCGCCATGCACGACGCCGCGACCGGCACCAGGACCGGCGCGATGTCGAGCAGCCCCGGAAGGATCAGACCGAGGCCGCCCAGCGTCTCGACGGCGCCCATGAACTTCACCTTGCCGGGCGTGAAGTCCTCCGGCCAGCGGGTCTTGGCCGTGTACTTCTCGTACGGCATCGTCAGCTTGACGATTCCGCCGGTGACATAGGCGATGCCGAATACGCCGGCGACGATCCAGAGGGCAATGTTCATGATGTCTCCCTGTGTTCAGGTGATTCCCGATGTTCACCCCCTCCGACGGGACACACGGTGCGTCTGTGACATCGCTACTGACGTGCCATCGCAATCCTGAACCGCTCGTCCGGGTCGATGTAGTGGTCATGTACGTCGTCGCCGAGGTCGATCTGGACCCACGCGATCTTGCCGGTGAACCGGCTGGTCCGGCTGGTGTAGTCGGAGGAGACCGTCGTACCGGACTCGTAGCCGATGTCGGTGGTCTCATCGGCCGAGAAGACCATCGGCTGGGTCATCGCCACCCGACCCGCCCCGACCGGCTTGCCGTCGTCGTAGAGCGTGACGTCGCCGCCCTTGGCGAGGCCGCCGCCGTCGTACGCGAACTCGACCCGGACCTGGCGGGTTCCCGCCGCGAGCAGGGACTCGGAGACGACGGGGAACTGCTGGATGCCGAGGACGTTGTAGACGAACTTGAGCCGACCGTCGCGGGCGAAGAACGTCCAGCCGCCGAACCGGCCGCCCTGGGCGATGATCACGCCCTCGGCGCCGGCGTCGGGGATCGTCACCTCGGCGGTGACGGAGAACGACTTGTTCTTGATGCTGACCACGCTGTTCTCCGAGAGCCGTCCCATGCCGGGGAAGAAGAGCTGGGTGTTGCCGTGGACGAGCGTCGGCCGGCCGGCCATCGCCGGCTCGAGCCGCTCGCCGGTGCGGTCGTCCATCGGCAGCACCCCGTACTTCACCGCCTCGATCAACCAGAGCCGCTGCAGCTCCGCGAGCTTCTCGGGGTGCTCCGCCGAGAGGTCCCTCGCCTGGCTGAAGTCCGTGGTGCCGTCGTAGAGCTCCCATACGTCGTCGTCGAACGCCGGCAGCTCTCCGCCGACCATCACCCACGGGGTGCGGTGCTTGGTGACCGCGCTCCAGCCCTTGTGGTAGACGCCGCGGTTGGCGAACATCTCGAAGTACTGCAGGTCGTGCCGCTCGGGCTCGTTCGCGCCTCGGAACGTGTAGAGCATGCTCGTCCCCTCCATCGGCGACTGCTGGACGCCGTTGACCATGGCCGGTTCGGGCAGCCCCGCCGCTTCGAGGACGGTCGGCGCCAGGTCGATCACGTGGGTGAACTGGGATCGCACCGAGCCCGGGTCGTCGATCCCGTCCGGCCAGTGCACGATGGTGCCGTTGCGGGTGCCGCCCCAGTGCGACGCGACCTGCTTGGTCCACTGGAGCGGCGAGTTCATCGCCCACGCCCAGCCGACCGAGTAGTGGTTGTAGGAGCTGGGCGAGCCGAACTCGTCCATCTTCGCCCGCATGAACTCGGGCGTCTCCAGCGCGGCCATGCCGTTGAAGTTGGCCATCTCGTTGAAGGCGCCGTTGACGGTGCCCTCGGCTGAGGCGCCGTTGTCGCCGATGATGTAGTAGACGATGGTGTTGTCGAGCACGCCGAGGTCGGCGATGGTGTCGATCACCCGGCCGACGTGGTGGTCGGTGTGCTCGAGGAAGCCGGCGTACACCTCCATCTGACGGGCGAGCACGGGCTTGAGCTCGTCCGGCATGTCGTCCCACGCCGGGATCTCGTCGTGGCGGGCGGTCAGCTCGGCGTCCGCGGGGATGACCCCGAGCTCCTTCTGCCGCGCGAAGGTGCGCTCGCGGTGGACGTCCCAGCCGTCGTCGAACTTGCCGGCGTACTTGTCGATCCACTCCTGGGGGACGTGGTGGGGAGCGTGGGTCGCGCCAGGCGCGAAGTAGGCGAAGAAGGGCCGGTCAGGCATCAGCGCCTTCTGCTGGCGGATCCAGGAACACGCGTGGTCGGCCAGATCCTCGGTGAGGTGATAGCCCTCCTCGGGCGTCGCCGGGGGCTCGATCGCGGTGGTGCCTTCGTAGAGCGCAGGGTCCCACTGGTTGTTCTCGCCGCCGATGAAGCCGTAGAACGTCTCGAACCCGCCGCCGGCCGAGGGCCAGGCGTCGAAGGGGCCGAGCGGCGAGGTCTGCCAGACCGGGACCTCGTGGCACTTCCCGAACTGTGCCGTCGAGTACCCGTTGAGCTTGAGCGTCATCGCGAGCGGTGCCTTGGTGTTCGGCCGCAGCGAGCTGTTGCCGGGCGCCGAGGTGGCCGTCTCGGTGATGCTGCCCATGCCGACGGAGTGGTGGTTCCGCCCGGTCAGCAGCGCCTGTCGCGTCGGGGCGCACAGCGCCGTCGTGTGGAACCGGTTGTAGCGAAGACCGTTGCCCGCCAGCCGCTCGGCGACCGGCGTGGCGCAGGGCCCTCCGAAGGCGCTGGCCGCGCCGAAGCCGACGTCGTCGAGGAGGACGACCAGTACGTTGGGCGCTCCGTCCGGCGGGAGCAGCGGCTCGATCGGCGGGTAGGCGGTGTCGGGATCCTTGGCGTCGTACGTCGTGTGCGCCGCAGTCGGCCGGTCCGGGATCGGCAGCATGGTCCGGGCGTGAGAGTCGGGACGGTTCGGCATCGCAATGGCTCCAGTCGTCGGCGGATACCCACCGAGCGTCGCAACCGACCGCGCCCGCCGCGTCACCCTTGGTGGATGATCGACTGCGTTCTTCAGGATTCGCCCTGAAATGCACGAAGCCCCAGGTCATCCCTGGGGCTTCGGTGGTGGTGCGCGAGGGGGGAGTTGAACCCCCACGTCCTTTCGGACACACGGACCTGAACCGTGCGCGTCTGCCTATTCCGCCACTCGCGCGTGCAGCAGAGGAAACGTTAGCCCACGGGCGTCCACCGACCCAAAACGACGGCACCCCGGTCGCCTTGACGCTGGTGGTCACCCGATCGTGGGAGGATCGAAACCACGCAGAATGCGGGAAGTGGCAGATCCCCTAGGGTGCACCGATACGATCGGGCCGAATCCCGGGGACCACTGTGCCCGTACGCGACTGACCACCCACCCCGACCGGCCCACCCCCGGCACCTGAGAGGAGCGCAACAACGTGAGCGGCCTGCAGAAGTTCGAGCAGAAGTTGGAGCAGCTCATCTCAGGCGCTTTCGCGAAGGCGTTCCGGTCCGAGGTGAAGTCGGTGGAGATCGTCGCCGCGCTCCAGCGCGAGATCGACAACAACGCCCAGGTGCTCAGCCGCCAGCGGCGCCTGGTCCCCAACGACTTCTTCGTGGAACTGTCCTCCAGCGACCTGAGCAAGCTGGAGTCGTACGGCCCGCACCTCAAGGAAGAGCTGAAGCGCCAGCTGATGGACCACGCCGAGGCGCAGGGGTTCGTCTTCCCCGGCCGCGTGAGCATCGAGTTCGGCGAGGCGAAGGACCTGACGATCGGCCGGTTCCGGGTGCGCAGCCGCGCCCAGGCCGCCGTCTCCGGCGCCGACATGAGCGACACCCAGGTCAGCCGCGCGCAGGCCTACCTGGAGATCAACGGCACCCGGCACCCGCTCCACGGCAACCTCGTCGTGGGCCGGGGCACCGACGCCGACCTGCGCATCAACGACCCCGGCATCAGCCGCCGCCACATCGAGTTCCGCTCGAAGCAGGCCGGCGACCGTGTGCGCGTCGAGGTCTATGACCTCGGCTCGACCAACGGCATGCTGGTCAACGGGCAGAAGATGGCGAGTGCCACCCTGGACGACGGCTCTCAGGTGCGCATCGGCACCACCGTCATCACCGCGCATATCGTGGAGGAGCGCCGTTGAGCGAGCTGACCCTTTTCCTCATCCGGGTCGCCTATCTGGCGATCCTGTGGATCTTCGTGCTGGCCGCGTTGTCGGTGATCCGCTCCGACATGTTCGGCGCGCGGGTCACCAACGCCTCCGCCGGCGGCCAGCCCGCGGCCCCGCCGGCTCGCGGCAAGGCTGCCGCTGCGCGCGCACCGCGGCGCGGCGTACCCACGCATGTCGCCGTCACCACCGGCTCCAACGCCGGTGTGACCGTGCCTCTCTCGCAGGCACCCATCGTCATCGGCCGCGGCAGCGATGCCGCGATCATCCTCGATGACGACTACGCCTCCACCCGCCACGCCCGGATCGCCGTCTCCGGCGACCAGTGGTTCGTGGAGGACCTCGGATCGACCAATGGCACCTACATCGGGTCCGTCCGGATCAATCAGCCGACCGCCATCTCTCTCGGGACCCAGGTGCGGATCGGTAAAACAATCCTGGAGCTGCGCAAGTGACCGCTGCGACCGACCCCACCCCCGACCCCGCACCCAGCCCCGGCTCTGCCGACGGACGACCCTTCCGCCTCGAGTTCGCGGCGGTCTCGGACGTCGGCCGGGTGCGCAAGGACAACCAGGACAGCGGGTACGCCGGCCCCTGGCTGCTGACCGTCTGCGACGGTGTCGGCGGCGCTGCCCGCGGTGACATCGCCTCCAGCACGGCCGTCCAGCAGCTGCGCAAGCTCGACGAGGAGCCGGCCCTCGGGCTGGTCGACGACGACCTGATCGGCCTGGTCTCCCACGCGCTGCACATGGCCCACGACGAGATCGGCCACCTGGTCGACCACGACCCGACGCTCAACGGCACCAGCACGACCTCGACCGTCGGCCTCTTCGACGGCTCCAAGCTGACCGTCGGCCACGTGGGCGACAGCCGCGCCTATCTCCTCCGCAACGGCGCGATCCACCAGGTCACCCACGACCACACCTTCGTGCAGACGCTTCTCGACGAGGGGAGGATCACGGAGGAGGAGGCCAAGACCCACCCCCACCGCAACCTGATCCTCAAGGCCCTCGACGGCACCCGGGAGCTCGAGCCCGACCTGTTCATCGTCGACCTCGTCGCCGGCGACCGGCTGATGTTCTGCAGCGACGGTGTCTGCGGCTACGTCGACGACCCGCGGATCGCCGACATCCTGGCCACCGGCACGCCCGAGTACGCAGCCGTCGAGCTGGTCCGGGTCTCCCTCGACTCCGGCAGCACCGACAACGTGACCTGCGTGGTCGCCGACGTGGTGCCGAGCGACACCATCCCGTCCCCGGGCCTCGAGGCCCAGATGGTGGGCGCGGCGGCCGAGCTCAAGCGGAAGACCACCAAGACCGGCCAGATGACCGCCCTCTTCCGCGGTCACCGGATGGGCGACACCGGCGAGCTGGACCCGATCGACGAGGAGATCCCCGACGGCGCGATCGCCGCCGACCCGGAGGAGATGCGCTACGCGCTCCAGGCGCCGGCCAAGTATCTGAAGCTGCGCTGGGCCTTCGGGCTGCTGACCCTTCTCGGCGTCGTCTGGATCGCCGTTGCGACCGCGTTCGTCTGGTCGCAGAACCAGTGGTACATCGGCGAGCAGGACGGCAATGTCACGATCTTCCGCGGCGTACCCACCACGATGATCGGCCTCGATCTCTCCGAGCCCTACCAGACCTCCAACCTGAAGGTCGCCGACCTGGCCGAGACCTACCAGAACCAGCTCGAGGACGGGATCCACAGCAAGGACCTCGCCGGCGCCCAGGAGAAGGTGCAGTCTCTCGCGGACCAGAGCGCCGCGGACGCGGGAAGCGGGTCATGAGCGGTTTCACACCGGCTAGTTCCATGCCCGTTTTCGTCCACCGGTCACGGCGGGGAGCGGAGCTGGTCCTGCTGATCCTGGCCCTGGTGGTCGGGATCGGTGCGTACGCCGCGGTCGGTCTGGGGGTGAAGGAGGAGATCCCGGTCGACATCGTCGGCTACGGCACCTGGCTGGTCGCGCTCCTGGTGGCGGCCCACATCGGCGTACGTCTGCTGGCTCCGTACGCCGACCCCGTGCTGCTTCCGCTGGTGGCGATGCTCAACGGGTTCGGTCTGGCCGTGATCCACCGGCTCGACCTGTCGCGCCCGGCGGCTGAGAATGCGGACTTCGCAGGCCAGCAGCTGACCTGGATGACGATCGGCGTGGCGCTGTTCCTGATCACGCTCTTCTTCGTGCCCGACCACCGGATGCTGCAGCGGTTCACCTACACCGCCGGCCTCGGCGCGGTGGTCATGTTGATCCTGCCGATGCTCCCGATCATCGGCAAGGAGATCAACGGCGCCCGGATCTGGATCAACATCGGTCCGGTGGGCTTCCAGCCCGGTGAGGTCGCCAAGGTGCTGCTGGTGATCTGCTTCGCCGGCTATCTGGCGGTCCACCGCGACGCGCTCGCCCTGGCGGGGCGCCGATTCGCCGGCATCGACCTGCCCCGCGGCCGCGACCTCGGGCCGCTGCTGATGATGTGGGCGATCAGCCTCGCGATCCTGGTGCTGCAGCGCGACCTCGGCTCCAGCCTGCTGTTCTACGGCCTCTTCGTGGTGACGCTGTACGTCGCGACCGAGCGCAAGGGCTGGATCGTCGTCGGCGGCCTGCTCTTCGCAGGTGGTGTCTTCGCTGCTCTGACCCTGTTCAGCCACGTCCGCGTCCGGGTGTTCACCTGGCTGGACCCGTTCAAGTATTACCCCGTGGGCGATGATGGCGTGACCTCGTCGGGGCAGCTGGTCGAAGGGCTGTTCGGGATGGCCTGGGGCGGCATGATCGGCCGCGGCTTCGGCTCGGGCGAGCCCTGGCGAATTCCGTACGCCAACTCCGACTTCATCGTCCCGGCGATCGGCGAGGAACTCGGTCTGACCGCGCTCCTGGCTCTGCTGCTCTGCTACGGCCTGATCGTCGAGCGCGGCCTGCGTACCGCGATCGTGGCCCGCGACGACTTCGGCAAGCTGCTCTCCGTCGGCCTGGCCACCTCGATCGCGCTGCAGACCTTCGTGGTCGTCGGTGGCGTGACCGGGCTCATCCCGCTGACTGGTCTGACCACACCGTTCCTCTCGTATGGTGGGTCTTCGCTGGTCGCCAACTGGGTGATCGTGGCCCTCCTGTTGCGCGTCTCGGACCAGTCCCGCCGTCCACTGCCGACGGCGCCGTCCGATGAAGACCTCGCCGCTGAGGAGACCCAGATCGTCAAGCTCGACAAAGGGGCGATGAGCAAGTGAACCGCCCCATCCGTACGCTCAGCGTCGGCTGCCTGATCCTGTTCGTGGCGCTGATGCTGAACCTGACGTACGTACAGTTCTTCAAGGCGAACTGGTACAACGACCGAGCCGACAACCGGCGGGTCACCGAAGATGCCTACTCCCAGCAGCGCGGCGACATCCTGGTCGGCAAGAAGGCGATCGCCACCAGCAAGCCGAGCGACGACAAGTACGAGTGGCAGCGCACCTACCCCGGCGGCAAGAAGTATGCCCCGATCACGGGTTTCATGTCCTACTCCTACGGCCAGACCGGGATCGAGCGCTCCCAGAACTCGGTGCTGTCCGGTCAGGACAACAAGCTCTTCACCAACCGTCTGGTCGACCTGGTCACCAACTCCGAGCCGTCCGGCGGCAACGTCGAGCTCACCATCGACCCGAAGGTCCAGGACGCTGCGTACGAGGGCCTGACCTCTCTCGGCGACGACGTCCAGGCGGCGGCGGTGGCGATCGAGCCGAGCACCGGCAAGATCCTGGCGATGGCCTCCACACCGACCTACAACCCGGACAAGCTGGCGAACCACGACTTCGGTGCTGCGACGAAGTCCTACAACCAGCTCTCGAAGGACGAGAACGAGCCGCTGCTCAACCGCTCCATCCAGACCGCGCTGCCGCCGGGATCGACCTTCAAGCTGGTCACCGCCGCGGCCGCGATCGAGAACCTCGGCATGGACGGTGACAGCATGGTCTACGGCGGTGCGTCGCTCGACCTCCCCGGCACCACGACCGACCTGCCCAACCTCAACGGCACCAGCTGCGGCGGCGAGCAGATCACCCTCACCCACGCTCTCGAGGTCTCCTGCAACACCGCCTTCGGTTCTCTCGGTATGGAGCTCTCCGACGAGGAGATGCAGGAGCAGGCCGAGGGGTTCGGCTTCGGCCAGGACTACCTCGACGACATCGGCCCGCTTGCCAAGAGCCAGTACCCGCCCAACGACGGCAAGGCCGAGCAGGCCCGTGCCGCGATCGGTCAGCAGAGCGTGATCGCGACCCCGCTGCAGATGGCGATGGTCTCGGCAGGGATCGCGAACGGCGGCGAGGTCATGAAGCCCTACCTCGTCGACCGGGTGACGTCCTCCTCGCTCGACGTCATCGACCAGGGCAACCCGACCCCGATCGACAACCAGCCTGCGGTCTCGCAGGACACCGCCGAGATCCTGACCCAGATGATGGTCAGCACCGTCGACAACGGCACCGCCGAGGCGGCGGCCATCGACGGCGTGAGCGTCGCCGGCAAGACCGGCACCGCGCAGACCACGCCGGACAAGCCGCCGTACGCCTGGTTCACCTCGTTCGCCCCGGCGGAGAACCCGTCCATCGCGGTCGCCGTGATGGTCCAGAAGAGCGGCACCGAACGCAGCGAGATCGCCGGCGGACGGCTGGGCGGCCCAATCGCGAAGGCCATGATGGAGGCAGCGATCTCATGAGTCGTTACGTATTCCACGAGCTCATCGGCACCGGCGGGATGGGCGAGGTGTGGCGAGCGACTGACACGACCCTCAACCGCGAGGTCGCGATCAAGCTCCTCAAGCCCGAGCACGCCGAGGACCCGATCGGCCGTTCCCGGTTCGAGTCCGAGGCGAAGCATGCCGCGGCGCTCCACCACCCCAACGTGGTGGCCGTCTACGACGTCGGCGAGATGCCGACCGCCTCCGGCCTGATGCGACCGTTCCTGGTGATGGAGCTGGTCGACCACAAGCCGCTCTCCGAGCTGCTCCGTGACGGCCGTCCGCTGGCCCCCGAGGTCGTACGCGACCTGCTCGGTCAGGCCGGCGATGCTCTGGCCGCCGCGCACCGGGCCGGCATCGTCCACCGCGACGTCAAGCCCGCCAACCTCCTGGTCACCCCGCAGCGCAAGGTGAAGGTCACCGACTTCGGCATCGCCCGCGCGCAGGCCTCGACCGGCATCACCGGCACCGGCCAGGTGATGGGAACACCTCAGTACCTCAGCCCCGAGCAGGCACGTGGCGAGAAGGCCACGCCCGCCTCCGACGTCTACTCCCTCGGCGTGGTCGCCTTCGAGTGCCTGGCCGGCTACCGGCCGTTCCAGAAGGAGACCCCGGTCGCGACCGCGATCGCCCATCTGCACGACCCGGTCCCGCCGCTGCCCGACCACGTCCCCGCCGATCTGGCCGCGATCGTGATGCGGAGCCTGCAGAAGGACCCGAGCCTCCGCTACGCCGACGCGGCCGCATTCACCAGCGCAATGATCGGTCACGGCGCCGCTGACCCGGACGCCGATGCCACCACCGTCGTCGCCGCGGCGGCGCCCGGTGACGCGACCGCGACGTCGGTCATGGACCCGGTGCCTTCGCCCACTCAGAACTACGTCGGCATGCAGGGTGCCGCGGGCGGTCCCGAGGGCCCGCCGCCGCCTCGCTACCAGGACCCGTACGACCGGTACGACGAGGACGACGAGCAGAAGCCCTGGTACAAGAAGCCGTTCAACATCGTCATCATCCTGATGCTCGTGGCCGTCATCGTCGCGATCATCTGGATCATCTCGACCCTCGCGGCGGACCCGAAGACTCCTCCGGCCAACGACACGTCCACCACTCCGTCGGCCTCCCCCACTCCCACCCCGTCGGAGGAGCCCGAGGAGGAGCCGCAGCGCGTCGAGATCGACGAGAACGACTACGTCGGCCGCAACGTCGATGAGGTGCGCTCCGAGCTGAGCGATCTCGGGCTGAACGTCAAGGTGGCGGTCCAGAACAACGACGGCAGCTACGAGCCCGACACGGTCGCCGGCCTCGACCCGACCCGCAACCTCTACGAGGGCGACCCGATCACCATCCGCTACTACGGCGAGCGCCCCGTGGTCGAGCAGCCTCCCGCCGAGGAGGAGCCCGACGAGGAAGAGAGCGACGAGGAGGAGCCGACCGACGGAGAGTCCTCCGACTGGGGCATCCCTGATCTTCCGGGGGACGAGAACACCGATGGCGGCGGCGGCAACGGCAACGGGGGCGGCAATGGCTGAGGGAGCTCTCCTGGCCGGTCGCTACGAGGTCGGCGAGCTGCTCGGCCGTGGCGGCATGGCGGAGGTCCGCAAGGGCACCGACCACCGGCTCGGCCGCGTCGTCGCGATCAAGCGGCTGCGGGTCGATCTCGCCAGCGATGCGACCTTCCAGGCCCGTTTTCGGCGCGAGGCGCAGTCCTCGGCCAAGCTCAACCATCCCTCGATCGTGTCGGTCTACGACACCGGCGAGGAGAAGTCCGACGACGGCGTGGCCCAGCCCTACATCGTGATGGAGTACGTCGCCGGCCGCACGCTGCGCGACGTACTCCGTGAGGGTCGCAAGATCCTGCCCGAGCGGGCGCTGGAGATCAGCTCCGACGTGCTCAACGCTCTCGACTACAGCCACCGCAACGGGATCATCCACCGCGACATCAAGCCGGGCAACGTCATGCTGACGCCGGCCGGTGACGTGAAGGTGATGGACTTCGGCATCGCCCGGGCTCTCAACGACGCCCAGTCGACGATGACCCAGACCGCGGCCGTGGTCGGCACCGCGCAGTACCTGAGCCCCGAGCAGGCCCGCGGCGAGCAGGTCGACGCCCGCTCTGACGTCTACTCGGCCGGCTGCCTCCTCTACGAGCTGCTCACCGGCCGTCCGCCGTTCGTCGGCGACTCGCCGGTGTCGGTGGCCTACCAGCACGTACGCGAGCAGGCTCAGCCTCCCTCGGCCCACGACCCGACGCTGACCCGTGAGCTCGACGCGATCGTGATGAAGTCGCTGGCCAAGCGGGTCGAGGACCGCTACCAGTCTGCGCAGGCGATGCGCACCGACATCGAGCGCTACCTCGCCGGGCGTCCGGTCCAGGCGACCGTGCCCCCGAGCATGGACCAGACGCAGGTCGCCCAGAACCGCGCTGTCGGCCCTTACGGTGGCGACCCCACCAACGGTGGCTACTACCCGCCCCAGGACGACCGCCCCGAAGGCCCGCGCCCGTGGGTGCTCATCCTGCTCGGTCTGGTCATCGTCGGCCTCATCGGGTTGGGCGCCTACTTCCTGCCTGCGGCCCTCGGGCCGCAGACCACCCCTGCGCCCGACGTGACCGGTCTGACCCAGGAGAAGGCGATGGCCGAGCTGAGCACGGCCAAGCTGAAGGGCGCGATCAAGCAGGAGTCGAGCGACACCGTCGCCGTCGGCGTCGTGATCTCCCAGGACCCGTCAGCCGGCGAGGACGTCGAAGAGGGCAGCACCGTCACCCTGACGGTCTCCACCGGGCCACCCAACCGGGAGATGCCCAACGTGATCGGATCCCCGCAGAAGACGGCCAAGGATCTGCTCGAGGGTGATCCCTACAACTTCACGGTGAAGATCGAGACGGAGGACTCCGACAAGCCCAAGGGCACGGTGATCGAGTCCGACCCGGTCGACGGCGAGAGCGTCACGACCGGCAAGTCGACCGTGGTCACCCTCACCGTCTCCAAGGGCCCGAACAAGGTCCCGAACGTGGTCGGGAAGACGGCCGAGCAGGCCGAGGAGATCCTCCGCAACGCCGGGTTCACGCCCGTACGCAAGGACGAGCCCAACACCGACAAGCCCAAGGGCACCGTCGTCGAGCAGACGCCGGCCAAGGGCACGCCGCTCGCGCAGGACGGCGAGGTGATCATCTTCGTCTCGACGAAGGAGGAGGCCCTGCCGAGCTGTCAGACGCTGGTGCCCGGCACCGACCCGGCCAACCCGTCGGCGTCGGCCACGCAGACCGCCGACCCGGGTGACCCGCCGACGTGCGACCCTGCGCTCCCGCCGAGCACCCCGGCGGCACCGTAGCCCCGGACGCCGAGGCTCAGCCGAAGCCCCTGTCTCACTTCTCCTGAGGCAGGGGCTTCGCGTACTTCACGTCGAGCAGGCCGTCGTAGGCCGGCGCGGTGAGGTACGTCAGCGGCTTGAGGAACCAGCCGATCTGGACGTTGGGGTCGCGGGCGTCGGCCCGGTAGTTCTGCACGTGGTTGTCGCGGTCGATCGCGGCCTGCAGCCGGTCGGGGTCGCCGACCGCCTCGATGACGTACGGCTGGGGGTAGGGGACGCCGTCGAGCTGCACGGTGCTGCCGGAGCACTTGATGCCGGTGGTGGTGATGATCCGCTTGCCGGCGATGGTGATCGCCTCGGCGCCGCCGGCCCAGAGCGCGTTGACGACGGCCTGGATGTCCTGCTGGTGGACGACGAGCGAGTTCGGGTCGTCACCCGTGTAGCTCTCCTGGACCTCCGAGGGCGCGTCGCCGAGGACGATCTGCATGCCGGCGCCGCTGTGGTCGGAGGTGCCGGCCGGATCGGCCAGCCGCGCGGACTGGTGCTGGAGCTTCTTGACGTCCTTGTCGGTGACGCCGCTGGTGAGCTGGTCCACCTCGCTCTGCAGGTCGGTCAGCTGGGCCTCGAGGCGGTTGTAGCGGATCCGCTCGCCGTCGACGAGCGTCGCCAGGTCCTCGTAGCGGCCCGGACGCAGGTCGGTGCCGTCGGCGTTCACGAAACTCACCGCGAGCAGGCCGCCACAGAGCAGCACCACGACGGGCGTACCAAGCCGCCAAGAGGTCACGCGGGACCAGCGCTTTGGTTTAGGTGTGGGGTTCGCCTGGGTTCCGGAGCTCACGACCATTAGGGTATGCGCAGCAATCACATTTGTCTGAGGAGCATCACCCGTGGCCAAGCTCAAGCTCTCGAAGAAGAGTGATCTCGACCTTCCCAAGGAGCCGATCTTCACTCCGCGCTTCGGGGTCGCCCTGCTGCTGATCGCCCTCGGCATCGGCTGGATCGCCTACTACTACGTCGGGGTCCGCCCCAACGAGGTCGGTGGCGACTTCACCGGGCCGAAGCCGGTGCAGAAGCTCGAGGGGTGGAACTACCTGATCGGCTTCGTCCTGCTCTTCCTGGGCCTGGCCGTCGCCGCTCACCCGAAGACCCCGTTGGGCCGTGGCCGCGGCGTCGTGGTCGGCATGCTCGGCTGCTTCGTCATCGGCCTGATCTGGATCTGCGTCTTCTACGTCTTCGCCAACGACCACCTGGACAAGATCTGGGTCTTCAACGACCTGGGCCAGAAGAACCTCCTGGTCGGCATCGGCTTCATGGCGGTGGGCTTCACCTTCGCCACGAAGTGGGAGTGACCCTCTCGTTAGACGGCGAAAGCGGCGCAAACCTTTGGTTTGCGCCGCTTTGCGTTACACGGATGTAGTTCTCCACAGGGCCATCCACACCTGTGGATTTGTCCACGCGGTGAAAACGCTCCGAAAACACCTGCCTCGAAGGCATCAGAACAGCATGATCCGTACGCCGATCAGGGCAAGCAAGCCCAACGTGAAGGCACCCAGGGCAGCCCATTGCAACGGTGCCTTCCGGTCGGCCCGGAGCGAGGTGAAGATGCCCGCGACGACGAGACCGCCGATGAAGCCGCCGACGTGCCCCTGCCAGGAGATGCCGTTGCCGAAGAAGGTGATGCCCGCGTTGATCAAGAGCACTGGCAGCAGCGGGGAGAGCGACTGCCCGGCCCTGACGAAGAGCACCACCAGGACACCCAGCAGGCCGAAGATGGCACCGGAGGCGCCCACGGTCGACCCGGCCGGTGCCGACGCCCAGACCACCAGGGCGGAGCCCGCCAGGCCGGAGATCAGGTAGAAGACCAGGAGCCGCAGCCTGCCCACGATCGGCTCGAGGAACGAGCCGAGCATGTAGAGCGACAGCATGTTCACGGCCAGGTGGATGATCGAGACGTGGGTGAACGTCGAGGTCAGCAGCTGCCAGAACGCTCCGTCGTCGACCCCAGGCATCCAGGTGTAGCCGCTCGCCCGGCAGACGTCGTTCGGCACCGCGAACCCACCGTCAGGCGTGAGGCAGTAGCCCTGTAGCCGGATCGCGAGGAAGTCGGCGATCCTCGACCCGGATCCACCGGTGAGGACGATGCTCAGCCAGACCAGGACGTTGACGCCGATGAGCGAGAAGGTCACCGGGAGCGCCCGGAAGCTCACGCGCGCGCCGGTGAAGCGCTTGGGCTGGCGTACGGACTTGTGGCCCTCACGCACGCACTCGGGGCACTGGAAGCCGACCGAGGCGGGCGTCATGCAGTCAGGGCAGATAGGCCGGCTGCATCGCTGACAGCGAATATGCGTCTCACGGTCGGGGTGGCGGTAGCAGACCGGCACCCCGACCGGGGTCGAGTCGGACAACTAGACGATCTCGACCTTCTCGATGACGACCGGCTCGACCGGGCGGTCCATCGCACCCGTCTTGGTGCCGGAGATCGAGTCGACGGCCTTCTTCGACTCCTCGTCGGCGACCTCACCGAAGATGGTGTGCTTGAAGTTCAGCCACGGCGCCTGGCCGGTGGTGATGAAGAACTGCGAGCCGTTGGTGCCGGGGCCGGCGTTGGCCATCGCGAGCAGGTAGGGCTTGTCGAAGGTGAGCTCGGGGTGCGGCTCGTCCTTGAAGGTGTAGCCCGGGCCGCCCGTACCGGTGCCCAGGGGGCAACCGCCCTGGATCATGAACCCTGCGATGACACGGTGGAAGCCGAGACCGTCGTAGTAGGGAACACCGGAGCGGCCGGCGTCGTCCGTGTACTCCTTGGTCCCCGTGGCGAGGCCGACGAAGTTGGCGACCGTCTCCGGAGCATGGTTGGGGAACAAGGTGATCGTGATGTCACCGTGATTGGTGTGGAGGATGGCCTTCTGGTCAGCCATGACCTGCCCTTCCGACATTGGGATTGGTACGGGATGTAACTCCTCGATCCTCCCACAGTGTCGGTCGCGGACCTGAGGTCAGGAGGCCGCGTCAGCGAGCTTGGGAGCGATCCGGTCGGCGACGCGGCGCTCGACCCAGAAGATCAGACCGGGGATCAGGCCGGCGATCATCATCAGCAGGAACTCGGGGATCGTCCAGCGGGCCTTCTGCGTCAGCAGGAAGGCGACGATCACGTAGATGATGAAGATCCAGCCGTGCGCGACCCACAGCGGCGTCATCGCCTCGCCGAAGGACTGCAGGGCGGTGCCCTCGGGCAGCAGATACTTGAACAGCGAGGAGATCGTGCCGACGAGCAGCAGCACACCCACGACGTACGCAAGCACCTTGTAGGTGCCGAACAGCTTGTTCACGCGTCTGAGGGTACGCGCTCATCCTGAGTGATTTTCTCAGGGTCTTCTTCGTCCTCGTCGTCATCACGGGGACACAGGGTGTCGCGCACGTAGCGCCACCACACGTAGATCCCGAAGATGCCGAACAGCCACCACTCGATCGCGTAGAGGAGGTTGCGCAGCCCGGTCGTGGCCTCCGGCTCGGGCAACTGCGGGGCGGGCACGTCGGCGACGTCCGTGGCCCCGTCGTTGACCGGCATCGAGCTGGCCGGCCAGTTGTCCTCGACCGGCGAGCGAACCAGGTAGGCGCTGTAGAGGTCGTAGCTGGTGCGCGAGATCAGGTCGGAGACGTCCAGCTGCGGGAAGACGTTGTCGGACTTGCGGTCGTCGGCGACGTCGGTCCAGTCGCTGGGCTGCAGCCAGCCGGTGACGGTGACGTGGCCGCGCGGCGCGGGCGGTGCGCTGCCGACCTCAGGGGTCCAGCCGCGTACGACGTAGACGGCCGACTCGGTGTCCTCGACGAGCACCGGTGTGACGGCCCAGAAGCCGACCTGAGAGCCTCGCTCCATCCCGTCGATGAAGATGGTCTCCTCGGGCATCCAGATCCCGGAGACGGTCACGGGGCGGCCGATCTGCTCCCACGGGAAGGCGTCGTTGGGCCCGATCAGGTCGGTGAACGCCTTCGGCTTCGCGTGCACCAGCTCCGCGATCTGGTCCTGCTTGTCCTGCTGGCTCGACTGGTACTGCCAGACCCCGAGCAACACCGCGCCGGTCACGAAGATCACCACCAGCGCGTGCGCACCCCACAACCTGGGGGAGACGATCCCACGTGGATATGCACTGCGCGGGGGAGTGGTCTGGGCGGCCATAGCCCTTCCAGGGTACGGCCCCTCAGTCACAGACCGCGAACGGGACGGGTTCCGTGGTGACCAGGGTGGCCGCGGTCACCGGGTTCGTCACCCGGAACCCGATCCGCCCCGTGGACGGATCGGCGACACCGTTGGTGAAGACCTTCTCGTACGCCGCGACCTGATCGCCCAGCTTCAGCCGGTAGAACAGGTCGTCACGGTCCTCGCCGAGACGCAGGGTGGCCAGCCCGCCGCCGAACTCGACCGAGTAGGCCTCGACCGGCGCCAGCCTGGTCTTCTCCTTCGGCCCACCCTCGGCGCAGCCCTTGACGACGTACGTCGAGGTGGCAGGGCCTCCGGCGACGGCGACCATCCCCTCCTGCGCCGCCCAGTTCTCCGCGTCCGGGCGTGCGGTGTTCTTGGTGATCAGGTGGGTCTCCGGGTCGAACGTCGCGCCCTTCAGCGGGCCGACGCCCGCCTTGATCGCCGGTCCGGGCTTGACCCGGTCGGCGACCTTGATGACGTACCCGTCCTTGCCGCCGCCGGTGAACCTGGCCTCCCAGACGACATCGGCCGCGCCCCACTGGTATGTGTCACGCAGACGCTGGTCGACCCCACGCAGCAGACCACCGCTGACCTGGGCGGCCTCCTTGTCGGCCCGGTTCCACAGGTCACTCTGGTCCGCGGGGCTCGACCGGCCGGTGATGTCGTCGAGCCCGAAGAGCGACTTCACCTCGTCGTAGTCGGTCACCGCCAGCGTCTTCGCGCCCTCCGGCACGAACGTCATGGCCGCCTCGACGGGGTCCATGGTCGCGGCGTACACGGGGTAGGTGTCCTCCGACGGCGCCGCTTCCGGCTCCTTCGGCTCGCTGTCGTCGCCGCAGCCGACCAGCGCAAGGGCCAGCCCAACGGCCAGCACGCACATGCCCCATCGCGTCACGTTCACCCCAACGAGTATTCCGGATCCCTGTCACGGTCGGCGGCACGAAATAGATGGAGGCCGCAGGCGGAACGCGCCTGCGGCCTCCTTGATCCCGAGCGTCAGCGACCAGCGCCTGTGAGCTCAAGGGATGCGGGAAGAGGCTCGAGCACCGGGTCGATGATCCGCGAGGAGGCCTCGGACCGAGCGACCCGACTGCGGCGCAGGTCCTTGACGGTCGTGAGGCGGCGGAGCCAACGGTCGGTGCCGTCGTAGCGAGCCGTGAAAGGCTTACGGCCGTGCAGAGCACGGTGGTTGTCGACGATGAGGATCTCGCCGGGAGCCAGCGCGACGTCCTCGACGTTCGCGGAGAGCTCCATGATGAGCAGTTGAAGCGCCCGGTCGGCCTCGACGTCACCCGGCAGAGCCGCCATGTAGGGCGGGTCGAGCCGGACATCGGGAGCCTGGGGCGAGCCGGAGAGAACGGCGGTCGGCGCGGCGAGCAGCTCGCCCTCGTTGACGCCGGCCTCGCGAAGGTTGCGCAGGTGCTCGTCGTCGGGGTGGATGACGTAGCGCGGCTCGAACAGCGGAGCGTACTCAGGGCCGGTCACGTCGATCGAGCTGATGCCGACCGCGGTGGTCGGGATCATGTCCTCGTTGCGCAGCGAGATCAGCCCGAGGTGGTCGCAGCGCAGGTTGCTGAAGGCGTCCTCGATGTGCAGGTCGAGCACGACGTCGCTGCTGTGCCCGGTCTGCAGGTTTTCCTGCTTCTGGATCGGCAGGATGTTGTTGACCAGCTGGCCGCCCTGCAGCGAGGACCAGGAGACGGCGTCGCCGAGCTGGGCCATGATCAGGGCGAGCCAGAAGTCGGCCATGTGCGGCGCCTGAGCGTCGGGGTGGTTCCAGTGCGGCGGAGTCGGGCCGGCTGTCACCGGGAGTCCGCTGATCACCAGGGCGTCGGTCGCATCGCCGTAGCGGAAGGCGCGGATCGCCTTGGCGACGCTGTCGGGGAGTTCGCCGCCGAGGAAGGGCGCGGTCTCGAGGAACTCCGAGGAGACCGGGCTCTCGAACCGGGCGAGCAAGGACTCCGACAGCTCGGCTGCGGCCTGGGACTCTGCTGGGGTCATCTCGACCCGGGTGACTACGGACTCTGCGCCCACAACATTGACCTCTCGGACTTTGCGGTGGAGGGGTTCGTCAGAAGCGTTTTCTGGCGCCCGCACCAAAGGGTTTCCTAAGTTCGAGACCACTTTGTTCCGCCGTACGGAATTCAAACGAGTGATAGGTCCAAATATCGAGACGATAGGTATTAGGCCCCTTGCGTAATCGCCGCGAACCTGTTTAGGGAATGTATCCCCCCTGCGGTTTGCCAGTTACCGACAAATTGCCCGTCCAGCCCGGGTTCTGAAGGCCGTACGCACCCCTATCCTGAGCCCCATGACAGCGACGACCCCGCCGGGTTCACCTCCGAGGACAACCGCAGGTTTCGGCGGCTCGACGGCCGACCAGGTGCTGACCATCGTCCTGATCGTGCTGGGTCTCGGCGGATGCGCCATCGGGAGCTTCTTCGGCGCGTTCTCCATCATGGCAAGCAACGGGTGCTCCGAGACCTGCAACTACACGATGATGAACATCGGCGTCGCGGTGATGGTCTTCGCCCCGTGGATCTGCTGGCTCGTCTTCGGCATCTGGGGGATCGTCCGCCTGGCCCGCAAGAAGCTCGCCGTCCTGGTCGTGGTCGCCGGCGGCGTACTCGCGACTGCCCTCTACGTCCTCGGACTCGTCCTCCTGCTGGCCACCATCGACTGAGCGTCACTGGTACGGATCGACGAGCTCGCGCAGCGAGGTGAGCGCCTCCCGCAGGGCTGAGGCCAGATGGGGGCCGAGGTGGTCGTTCCACTCCTGCTCGACGCTCATCACCACCTCGCGAGCGCGGTCAGCGGCGTCCTGCCCGGTGGCCGTGAACCTGATCAGGCGCGCCCGGCCGTCGATCGGGTCCGGGACCCGCTCCACGAGCCCCTTGCTCTCCAGCGCCGCGACCAGCACGCTCGCGGTCTGCTTGGTGACCTGGGCCTGCTCAGCCAGGTCGACCAGGCGCGAGCCGTCTTCGGCGATCCGCTGGGCCAGCCGGGCCTGCGCGACGGTGATGTCGTAACCGGCCTCCTGCATCGCGGAGATGACCCGTTCGTCCATCGCCCGGTAGGCGATGAACATGAGCGTTGCGACGTCCATCGAACCCCTTGACACTGTGCGGCACCCTGGTCAATATAGTCAGTAAGACTGACTATATCGCTCTCCGGTGTCCAGACACAGCGGTCTGTTCACGGGGCTCCGCCGGACGCGTGTTGCATCCACGATCTCCACAGCCTCGCGCGTCGGGGCCCGTCGCAAGCAGGTCCCCATGAACGCAGTCGCTCAGCTCAGTGCCGCCATCGCCGCGCTGATCCTCATCGCCGTCTTCCCCTTCGAGGCCTTCCTCATCCATCGCCCCGAGGTCCAGCGGTTCCTCGGGATCGAATCGAACGGGATCCGCAACGTCCACCTGTGGTCGTTCTGCATCGGCGCCCGCAACGCTCTCGCCGGCGTCGGCACGCTCGTCGGCCTCTGGATGGTGAACTTCGGCGACGAGTCCACCGGTGTCACCGTCGTGGTCGTCACCACCATCTACATGCTGCTCGCCTCGTTGTTCATGGGGATCGCCGACGCCCTCGGATACTGGCTCCCACGCGGCGGCAGCATCAAGGGGACCATCGCCGCGTCCGTGCTCCCCGCCATCGCGCTGATCGCGATCGCAGTTGGATAGCGGGATGCGCTCCCGGCCACTACGCTCCGACCCATGGGCGCAGCGGTCATCTCGGGGCTCTTCGCGGTAGCACTCGCGTGCCTCGCCTGGATATTCAAGAACGGCAGTCGCCGAGCCCGTCTCCTCAGCCGGATCGAGCGATACGTCCAACTCCTCAAAGACCTTCCCGAGGGACATCCGGCGCGTGTTCACCTGGACGCGGCACTCGCCGCCGATACCGCGCAGCTGCTCGCCCTGACCGAACGAAAGGCACCCGCGGCTGCACACGGCCTCGAGGACCCGTGGCTCCGTCCTTCTTCGAAGCCGGCCGTGACGCCCGGCTCCGCCTACCCGGGCGGCGCTCGCGACGAAGATGAGCGGGACGACATCGACTGGATGGGAGACGAGCAGGAACGGCGGATCTCACCTCCCGATTCGCTCCCCGAGCCGCCCCGGCGCGCCCTCCTGTCCGGACACGGGTCGACCGTTCTCTGGGTGCTCGCGGCCCTGTCCGCCGTTGCGACAGTCGGCCTGGTGGTCAACGATCTGCTGCCCTGACATGCCTTGACAGGCATATTCCTACCGAGGCATATTTGAGAGGTGCCCACCCGAGACGTCTTCAGCGTGATCGCCGACCCGACCCGTCGGCAGATCCTCGACCTGCTCTGTCAGCGTGAGATGGGGGTGGGCGAGCTGGTGGAGACCCTCGGACTCGCTCAGCCCAATGTGTCCAAGCATCTACGGACACTTGGCGAGGCGGACCTGGTTCACGTACGCATCGACGGACCGCGCCGTCACTACCGGCTGCGTCCCGAACGGCTCCGGGAGCTGGAGGAATGGCTGGCGCCGTACCGCCGGATGTGGGCCGACCGTCTCGATGCGCTCGAGCGTCACCTGGACCAGCTCGACGACCCTGACCACAAGGAGGACTGAAAGATGACCACGACGACCGGACCCATGGGCGAGGTGCTCCTCGACGGCGAGCGGAGGGGTCTTCGCTACGTACGCCAGCTCCGCCACTCACCTGAGAAGGTGTGGCGGGCCCTGACCGAGACGGACGGCCTGCGGCACTGGTTTCCGACCGACATCGTCGGCGAGCGTACGGTCGGGGCGCGGCTGAGCCTCCCCTTCTGGCCCGAGGGCCTGGAGCTGGCGAGCACCACCGAGGCGATCGAAGAGATGGGCGTCGACCCGGGCAACTACGTCTCGGCGGGGGAGCTGCGGGTCTGGGACCCGCCTCGGGCCTTCGAGTTCACCTGGGGGATGGACGGTCGCGAGGACCTGACCGACCTGCTCCGCTTCGACCTCGAACCCATCGACGACGGCACCCGTCTCACCTTCACGACCTGGCTCGGCAGCCCCACCGGCAACACGGACACCGCCGTCGGCTGGCACGTCTGCCTGGACGAGCTCGCCGACCTCCTCGACAAGGGCCCGTCGCCCATGACGGAGGAGACCTCCGCCCGCGTCGTCCAGCACGTCAAGGACCGCACCGACGAGCTGCGACCGACGTACGCCGCGCTGCTCTCGTAGCCGGCACGGGTGACCGGCGTACGAACGAATTTTCGTTCGTACGCCGTCAGGGGATGTCGCCGTCGACGAGGTGGCACAGCACGGCGGTCGCATCGTCGTGCCGCTTCCCCCGAAACTCGGCTGTGGCGGCCTCGTCGGCTTCCCGCGTACGCCGCACCAGCTCCTCCGGTCCGAGGTCAAGGACGGCGAAGAGCTCCGTCCACGTCCGGCCGTGCCTCTCGACCAGCGTCGCGGCACCGTCGGTCAGCACAGCGACGGAATGGACCGAGCGTGAGCCGAGGTCGATGCTGCCGGTGACCGCCTGCCGCGCGGCCTCCGGCTTGGTGCTGGCGACCCAGAACCCCTCGGCGGTGTTGCGAACCGCGCCGAACCCGGCGACCGAGTAGTCATCGAGGTGATCGAGCCGGTCGTCCGTGATCGGGAGGATGCTGCCGTCGGTCATCCGGAACACGACCGACGAGTCCGCCAGGACCAGATAGTCCGCGCACTCGCCCCGGAGGCGGAGGAGCGCGACCGTCGAGGACGGGCTGTTCGGGTCGTCGAGATCGCAGGTGTCGGCATGAGCCTCGCAGACTCGACGGATCGCATCCTCGAGGATGCTCACCAGGCCGGCGTCGCCAGGAGCGGTGAGTCCCTCGGCCAGATGGAGGCCGAGATGACGCACCAGCCACGGCACGTCATGGCTGCACCCGTTCTCGAGCCCGGCGACCGGTGTCGCACCGTCGAGCACGATGACGAAGTCCTGCCCGACGAGCACGAAGTCCTCGTTGACCCGATGAGTCGGTGAGGTCTCGGTGTAGACCTCGCTGCTGAGACGGATGCTCACTCAGCAGCCTCGAATCCTGGTGGAGCGTAGGGGACTCGAACCCCTAACCCCCTGCTTGCAAAGCAGGTGCGCTACCAATTGCGCCAACGCCCCGGACGGGTGTCCGTCGGTCAGTTCACCTTGTCGGTCGCCGCGGCCCAGTGACCCTTTTCGGGGTTGGACTGGTCGAGCTTCTTCTTGGCGAGGACGATGCCAGCCGCGGCCAGCAGTACGAGGACGATCTTCTTCATGTCTTCTCCTGCAAGTCGTGGTGGGCATCGCTGCCCGTTAGACCAGGAAAGCGTACCGGCCCGCCATGAAGCGTACGAAATCAACCGGCCTCGGGGTCGGGGGCGAGGCCCAGGGAGGCGATCGGGGTGCAGGTCATGTGGGTGCTCGCCCACATCCGGCCGGTCAGGATGCCGAACCCGCGCGCCGAGGGCCGACTGTAGGGGGAGGCGCCGGACTCGTATGTGGTGATGAGCTCGCCCGAGACCTCGACGATCGCCTCGGCCATGTTCGGGAACCTGAACTTGCGGCGCACCGCACCCACACGGCCGTCGGACTTCCGCTCGCAGATGAAGATCGTGCTCCGCCGGTGCCGGCCGAACGAGGAGGAGAAGACGTACTCGTCGCGGCGCACGACGACACCCTGGACCTTGGGCGGGGTGGTGGTCGAGAGGACCGGCTCGGAGAAGTCCCACTGACCGTTCGCGTCCTTCTCGTAGGCGAACAGCGTCTGGTTTCCGAAGCCGCCCACATACAGGCGGTTTCCACGGATCCGGCAGTACGAGCCGGCCGCGACCTTCGCCGGTGCCTCGATCGGCTCGACCTCGGCGCCCTTCGCCGCATTCCGGATGACCGAGAGCGAGTAGCGGTAGAGCCGACCCTTGCCGCCGCCGGCACCCTTGGAGACCCAGACGTCGTCACCGTCGATCGCGACCCCGCCGGCGTGCCCGGGACCGGCCTTGCCGTGGTGACCCACGAGCAGCACCTCGGCGGCGGTCTTCCCGCTCTTCAGGTCGACCAGCACCAGCGCCGACCCCTTGTCGTGGGAGTAGTAGCTCTGGGCCAGCATGTTGGTGTCCGGGCCGTAGCCCAGCCCTTGCGGCGTCCAGTCGTCGGTGCCCCCGGTGGCGAGCGTGTTGGGGATGAGCGGGCCGACCCGACCGCCCATCCGCTTCCCCCACCTCTCGGTGCGCTTCATCCCGCCCCTGACCCACCGGCGCGTACGGCCCGGGATGGAGTCGAGGTCGAAAGGAAGGTCGATCTTCGTCATGATGGTGATATTCGCATGCGGTTCCTACTGCGTTCGGATGGCGTACCGTGCCCTGGTCGCTAGGTTCTTTGTGTGACGAGCGACCCCACTGCTTCCCCTGCCACGCCGACAGCTCGAGAGCTGATCGGCGCCCTGACCGGATTCGGGCGCGGCATGCTGCGTCCGCGCCGCCCGGACGAGCGACTTCTCTCCTCGATCACCGACGCCGGCCTGCCCCCGGGCGACCGAACGGTGACCGTCAGCACGATGCCCCAGGTCCCACGCAACCTGCCCGCCGGCGGCCTCATCGAGGGCGCAGGACTCCGCCGGCGCGTACGCAACGCCATGACCTGCTTCGTGATCACTCATCCCGAGGCGACGTTCGTCGTCGATCCGTCCTACTGCCGCGACGCCCCCGAACGAGCCCTGAGCGAACTCCCGGGCATGCTGCGACGCCTGGTCACGCCGCCGGCGGACACCATTGCCACCATCGACTCACTGCAGACGGCGCTGGTCAAGCCGGACTTCGCCCTCCCGACCCACGCACACTGGGACCACGTCTGCGGCCTCCTGGACCTCCCCGGCCTGCCGGTACGCCTGCGGACCATCGAGCGCGACTGGATCCTCGGCCCGGGTCAGCCTCCTGTCGGCGGCGTCCGCCCGGCCCTGACCGATGGCCGACCCGTGCAGACGTACGACCTCGACGGCCCGCCCGTCGCGACCTTCACCGCCTCCCACGACCTGTTCGGCGACAGCTCCGTCCTGCTCGTCGAGCTCGCCGGCCATACGCCGGGCAGCATCGGCGTCCTCGCCCGAACCCCGTCGGGCTGGGTCCTGATCGCCGGCGACGCCGCCTGGCACTACGACCAGGTCGACCTGATCAGGCAGAAGCCGGCCTTCCCCGGAGACCTCGTCGACGAGGACCGAGACGCCGCCTTCGCCACCCTCCACCGCCTGCACCTGGCTCGCCACCTGATGCGGGTCGTCCCCACCCACGACCACGACGCTTCCAGCAAACTCTAGGCGCAAGGAGCCCCTGCGTCATCGGCCGATCTCCTGGAGCTGGGATCTTCTGGGTATCACTGACTGGACGCGGTCGCGTGCATTCATGGCACGTGACTGGTTACCGTGTTCAGCGCCAACGGGCCATCTGGGTGACTTCTCCGACGTGGAGCGTGACACCACGAAGTGTGCCGCTGGTGCCGTGGTCTCGGGTACCGACTCGGGACCGCGGTCTAGTTAGCGAGCCTCCTACGGGCGCCTCGGAGGGCTGGAGAGCGTACGTATGGCTACCTGCGTCTCCGGTCGTTCCATACGTTGATGTCACTCTTCGCGGGCCGCATCTCGTCGACACCTAACCAGTCCCCCCGGATCTCGGGCTTGTCGTACGTGGTGTCTACCCAGATCACCCAGGCGCGCCAGCGGCCCTTGTGCAGCTCCCACTTGAGGACGAGACCGGGCATCGGCGGCGGATAGTTCCGTCGGCGGCGGTGCACCCAGACGTGCAGCCAGTTCCTGGGAGCGGGCCAGGCGTCGTTCTTGGGAGGGTTGGCCGACACACCTCATCGTATCGAACGTGCGTTCGATTCAAGCAGTCGGCCGGTGTACCCAGCAGCCACGAGCCGTTCGTACGCCGCATACGTGTCGTCGTCGATCTGCTGAGGCGCGGCGAAGCCACGGTCGGCGTAGACCCACAGACGTTGCGTGTCTCCGACGAGCATGTCGAGGACGCGACGAGTGCTTCCGATGCCGGCGATGTAGTCGGGCAGCTCCTGCACACGTGCGGAGCAGGTCACCTCGAGGTCGGGCCAGATCTTGCGGGCTGTCGCGTACGCCCGTCGCTGTTGGTAGGGCCGACTGATGAGGGTTGCGGTGCGTGGCGTGATGCCCTCGTTCTCGAGGAGAGCACGTGTGAACGTGATGTTCTCGCCCGTGTTGGTTGCTCGGGGCTCGATCCGCAGCGCGGAGGCGGGGACACCTAGTTCCTCGGCCCGCTCAGCGAACTCGACCGCCTCACCTCGCGGAAAGTCGTTGACGGTCGTCGGGGCGTTCGCCCCCGTGAAGACGATCAGCGGGAACCGCCCTTGGCGGTAGAGATCCGCGGCGTGCTCGGCCACGCCGATGTCGTGACTGCCCAGGCCGATCGCGACGTCGGTGTTGCGTGGCTCGTGGTGCATCTGGTGGAACTCCCACAGCGTCCGGGCGTCCTCCATGAGCGCAGGCATGTCAATCAGTCTGGCAGAGCGGGTGTGCGGCTCCAGGAGAACCTCGAACGACGGCCCTGAAAACGAGGAAGAGGCCCCCGAAGGAGCCTCTGACCTGGTGAAACTGCTGTGCGCTTAGGAGGACTTGAACCTCCGACCCCCACATTATCAGTGTGGTGCTCTAACCGTCTGAGCTATAAGCGCAGGCGCCAACTGGAGGGTGGAAGCCCCTACCAGCGGGCGAGAGGAAACATTACCTGGCAGCCCAGTCGACCACCAAAACGAAGCGAGCCCTGAGACGTAGGAGGGCAAGAGCCTCGGTGAGACTCCTGCCCTCCTACGTTCGATGCGTGTGCAGCTCAGTTCTCGGTGAGCTCCACCTCGACGCCGCCCAGGAGGGCAGCGGCCATGTTGTAGAGGAACGCGGCGAGGGTGGCGACGGCGGTCATCAGGATGATGTTGACGACCGAGACGACCATGGTGAAGCCCATGATGCGGGAGAGACCGAGGTAGTCCTGCACGTTCCAGCCTGCGCTGGAGTCACCGACGACGTCCTGGACCGCCTGGTTGATCGAGTCCCACACGCCGGCGGCCCCGAGCACCGACCAGATCACGAAGACGGCGACGATCACCACGACGCTGAGCGCGATCGAGAGCAGGAAGGCCATCTTCATGACCGACCACGGGTCGATGCGGCTCAGGCTCAGGCGGGCCCGGCGAGCCGAGCCGCTGGCCGCGTCCCGCTCCGCGCCGGCGGGGCCGGAGGTGCGGGCGGTCGAGGCCACTGCCGAGGTGGTACGCCTGGCCGCGTTGGCGACCGTGTCCGTGATCCGCTGGGTCACCGGCTGTGCTGCGGTCTCGTTCCGCTCGGTCATCGCGACTCCCCCAGTCGTGCGGTCGGCGGTGCGGTCCGTCATCAGGATTCATCTTCCGTCGTGGTCTCGGACGACGCTCCGTGCTCGTCGTCTCCCCCGATTGTTACATCATCCGCAACCTCTGTCCCGGTGACGATGTCATCGTCGACCTCGCGGGCCTCGACGGAACGCGCCACGACGGCGACCGAGTCACCCTTCTTGGGCGAGACGAACTTGACACCCTGGGTGGAGCGACCGGTTGCCCGGAAGTCGGCGTTGATCGGGCTGCGTACGACCTGACCGGTCGCGGTGATCGAGAGGATCTCGTCTCCGTCGACCACGATGAACGCACCGACCAGACCGCCGCGGTCAGCGTTGGCCAGGGCCATCGTCTTGATGCCCAGACCGCCGCGGGACTGCAGCCGGTACTCGGAGATCTTCGTACGCTTCGCGAAGCCGCCGTCGGTAATGGTGAAGACGAACTGCTCCTTGACCTCGTCGGGCGACTCGGCGCCGGAGACGGGGGCCGCGACGTCCGCGGTGTCCTCGTTGGCCTCGGAGAGCCCGGCCGCGATCTCGGCGGCGACGTGCTCGGCCCGGATGACCGACATCGACAGCAGCGAGTCGCTCTCCCGGAACTTCATGCCGGTGACACCCGATGTCGCCCGGCCCATCGGCCGCAGCTGGTTGTCGTCGGCGCGGAACCGGATCGCCTGGCCCTTGCGGGAGACGAGCAGGATGTCGTCCTCGGAGTTGACCAGCTCGGCGCCGATCAGCTCGTCGTCGTCCTCGCGGAAGTTGATCGCGATGACGCCGGCCTGGCGAGGTGAGTTGTAGTCACCGAGCCGCGTCTTCTTGATCAGACCGGAGCGGGTGGCCAGCACGAGGTAGGGCGCCTGCTCGTAGTCGCGGATCGCGAGCACCTGGGCGATCGACTCGTCCGGCTGGAACGAGAGCAGCCCGGCCACGTGACCGCCCTTGGCGTCACGCGCCGCCTCGGGCAGGTTGTAGGCCTTGATCCGGTAGACCCGGCCGGCTGTGGTGAAGAAGAGCAGCCAGTGGTGATTGGTGGTCGAGATGAAGTGCTCGACCACGTCGTCGCCGCGCAGGGTGGCGCCGCGTACGCCCTTTCCACCGCGCTTCTGGGTGCGGTACTCACCGGCGAGGGTGCGCTTGGCGTAGCCGCCGCGGGTGATCGAGACGACCAGCTCCTCATCGGGGATGAGGTCCTCCATGGAGAGGTCGCCGTCGGCCGCGATGATCTGGGTGCGGCGGTCGTCGCCGTACTTCGCGACGATCTCGTCGAGCTCGTCGCCGACGATCTGACGCTGGCGGGCGACGTTGGCGAGGATGTCCTCGAGGTCGGCGATGATGACCTCGAGCTCGGCCAGACGGTCGACGATCTTCTGCCGCTCCAGCGCCGCGAGGCGACGTAGCTGCATGTCGAGGATCGCGTTGGCCTGGACCTCGTCGATCTCCAGCAGCCGGATCAGGCCCTGGCGGGCGTCGTCGACCTCGGGGGAGGAGCGGATCAGGGCGATGACCGCGTCGAGCTGGTCGAGCGCCTTGACCAGGCCGCGCCAGATGTGCGCGTCCTCCTCGGCCTTGCGCAGCCGGAATGCCGTACGCCTCCGGATGACGTCGATCTGGTGCTCGACCCAGTTGGAGATGAACTGGTCGAGGGCCAGGGTGCGCGGCACCCCGTCGACCAGCGCCAACATGTTGGCGGAGAAGTTGGTCTGCAGCTCGGTGTGCTTGAGCAGGTTGTTGAGTACGACGCGGGCGACCGCATCGCGCTTGAGCACCACGACGAGCTGCTGACCGGTGCGGGAGGAGGTGTTGTCCTTGACGTCCGCGATGCCCTGCACCTTGCCGGTGTCGGCCAGGTCGGCGATCTTCTGGGCGAGGTTGTCCGGGTTCACCATGTAGGGGAGCTCGGTGATCACCAGGTTGGTACGGCCCTTGGCGTCCTCGTCGACCTCGATCACCGCACGCTGGGTGATCGAGCCGCGGCCGGTGCGGTAGGCCTGCTCGATGCCCTCGCGGCCGACGATCAGCGCGCCGTTGGGGAAGTCGGGGCCCTTGATCCGCTCGAGCAGCGCGTCCTGGAGCTCCTCGCGCGTCGCGTCCGGGTGCTCGAGCGACCACTTGGCGCCGGAAGCGACCTCCCGCAGGTTGTGCGGCGGGATGTTGGTCGCCATACCGACCGCGATGCCGGCCGAGCCGTTGACCAGCAGGTTGGGGAACCGGGCCGGCAGGATGGCCGGCTCCTGGGAACGGCCGTCGTAGTTGGGGCCGAAGTCGACGGTGTCCTCGGTGATGTCGCGGACCATCTCGAGCGCCAGCGGCGCCATCCGGCACTCGGTGTAACGCATGGCCGCGGCCGGGTCGTTGCCGGGCGAACCGAAGTTGCCCTGCCCGTGGATCAGCGGGTTGCGCATCACCCACGGCTGCGCCAGCCGGACCAGGGTGTCGTAGATCGCGGTGTCACCGTGGGGGTGGTAGTTACCCATCACCTCACCGACGACACGGGCGCACTTGGAGAACCCGCGGTCGGGACGGTAGCCACCGTCGTACATCGCGTAGAGGACGCGCCTGTGGACGGGCTTGAGCCCGTCACGTACGTCAGGCAGCGCGCGGCCGACGATGACGGCCATCGCGTAGTCGATGTAGCTCGACTGCATCGAGGCCTGCAGCTCGACGGTCTCGATCCGGCCGCCGGCAGCGGTCTGCCCGGAGCCTTCCGGAGGAGTCTCGGTCACGATTTCACTTTCTGCATGCGTCTATCGGTATCTAGGGGCTCGGTGAGACTCAGATATCGAGGAATCGGACGTCCTTGGCGTTGCGCTGGATGAAGGAGCGTCGCTCGGCGACGTCCTCACCCATGAGGATGGAGAAGATCTCGTCGGCGTGGGCGGCGTCCTCGAGGGTGACCTGCAGCAGCAGCCGCTGCGAGGGGTCCATCGTGGTCTCCCACAGCTCGTCGGCGTTCATCTCGCCCAGACCCTTGTAGCGCTGGACCGGGTTCTCCTTGGGCAGCTTCTTGCCCTGCTCGATGCCGTCACGCATGAGGGCGTCCCGCTCGGAGTCGGAGTAGACGAACTCGTGCTCGGCCGGCTTGTTCCAGCGCAGGCGGTAGAGCGGCGGCTGGGCGAGGTAGACGTAGCCCTGCTCGATCAGCGGCTTCATGAACCGGAACAGCAGCGTCAGCAGCAGCGTGTTGATGTGGTGGCCGTCGACGTCGGCGTCGGCCATCATCACGATCTTGTGGTAGCGCAGCCGGTTGATGTCGAAGTCGTCGTGCACGCCGGTGCCCAGCGCGGAGATGATCGACTGGACCTCCTGGTTGGCCAGCACCTTGTCGATCCGGGCCTTCTCGACGTTGAGGATCTTGCCTCGGATCGGGAGGATCGCCTGGATGCGCGGGTCGCGGCCCGACTTGGCCGAGCCACCCGCGGAGTCACCCTCGACGATGAAGATCTCGCACTCTTCGGGGTTGGTCGACTGGCAGTCGGCGAGCTTGCCCGGCAGGCCGCCACCGCCGCCGATGCCCTTGCGGTTGCGGGCCAGGTCACGGGCCTTGCGGGCGGCGATCCGGGCCGAGGCCGCGGCCATCGACTTGCGGATGACCTCCTTGCCCTCGGCCGGGTTCTGCTCCAGCCAGGCGCCGAGCTGGTCGTTGACGGCGCCCTGCACGAAGCCCTTGACCTCGGTGTTGCCGAGCTTGTCCTTGGTCTGACCCTCGAACTGCGGCTCGCTGATCTTCACCGAGATGATCGCGGTGAGACCCTCACGGATGTCGTCACCGGTGAGCCGGTCCTCCTTCTTCTTGATCAGACCCCACTCCTCGCCCCACCGGTTGATCAGGGTGGTGAGCGCGGCGCGGAAGCCCTCCTCGTGGGTGCCGCCGCCGGGGGTGTTGACCGTGTTGGCGAAGGTGTGGACCGACTCGTTGTAGGAGGACGCCTGCCACTGCATGGCGATCTCGACGCTCATCGGGTTGGGCGCCTTGTCGTCGGTCTCGGTCTCGAAGGCGATGATGCTGGAGACCGGGGTCTTGCGCTTGTTGAGGTGGTCGACGTAGTCGGCCAGACCGCGCTCGTAGTAGAAGGACTGCTCCAGCACCCGCTCACCGTTGCCGGTGCTGTGCAGCTCGTCGGCGCTGTCGGTGTCGGACTCGATCGTGCCGTCCTCGACGGCCTCGGCGAGGGCGGAGGCCTCCGGACGCTCGTCGCGCAGCTCGATCCGCAGACCCTTGTTGAGGAACGCGGTCTCGCGGAAGTGGCTCGAGATGGTCTCGAGGTTGTAGTCGGTCGACTCGAAGATGTCGCTCGAGGCGTTCCAGGAGATCGTGGTGCCGGTGCGCTCGCCCTCCTCGAGCTCGCGCACCTCGCGCAGGTCGTAGTCGGGTACGCCGCGGGTGAACTCCTGCTCCCACAGGCGTCCGCGGTTCTTGATCTCCATGTGGAGGTTGGTCGAGAGCGCGTTCACCACGGAGGAGCCGACGCCGTGCAGACCACCGGAGACCTTGTAGCCGCCACCGCCGAACTTGCCGCCGGCGTGCAGCACGGTCAGCGCCAGGGTCGCCGCAGGGATCTCCTGGCCGGCCGCGGTGTCGGTCGGGATGCCTCGGCCGTTGTCGGAGACGCTCACCCAGCCGTCCTCACGCAGCGTCACCTTGATGGTGTCGCAGTAGCCGGCGAGCGCCTCGTCGACCGCGTTGTCCACGATCTCCCAGATCAGGTGGTGCAGGCCGCGGGCTCCGGTCGAGCCGATGTACATACCCGGTCGTTTGCGGACCGCTTCGAGCCCTTCGAGGACCTGGATGGCAGACGCGTCGTATTCGACTCCGTCTGTGGTCTTGTCGTCCGGCATAGGAGTCGTCTGGTCGGCAGCGGTCACCGGTGCGATCCACCTGTCATTTCGGTCCGGAATCGGACATGGTGTCGGTCGGGCATGCAACGGGCCGACCAGCGCCGGGGAGGTAAAACCTAGGACGATCGACCCAACCCCCATCTTACCCCGTGGAAGCCCGGATTCCACGCACACCGCCGTTCCTGAGGGGGAACTGTGATCGAAATGAGCGTCTGTACGTCTCCTGACGGTGTCTCTGCGCCCTCAGCAGGGGGCTCGGTGAGTCCCTATACGTCCTCGGGGCGCCTAGAGCGGCAGATCGCGGCTCACGCGCCGGGCCTCGAACACATGTTCATGCCCCGCTTTCGACCGGGGTCTCAGCCGTAGGTGTCGCGTGGTCCGCGGCCGTCGCGTACGCCTCGGGGACCCTTCTTCCACGAGGGCAGATGCGGGCCGAGCACCTCGATGACGAGGACGGTTCCGTGACCGAGCTCCTCGTTGAGACGCTTCACCAGGGTGGGCGCCAGCAGCTTGAGCTGGGTGGCCCAGGCGGTGGAGTCGGTGCGTACGGAGAGCTTGCCGTCGGCGTACGACTCCGGGGTGGTGTGGTCGGCGATCTCCTCGCCGACGATGTCGGGCCAGCGGGCCATCACGCCGTGGACGCGCAGCGAGGTGTCCCAGCCGTGGTCGTTGACCATCCGGCTGACCACCGAGTCGATGAGCTGGGGGTCGCGGTCGTCGGGCCGCGCGCCGGAGACCGTGCCGCGTCGGGTGGCGTTGTCCGGCGTACGCCGCTTCTTCCGCATCCCCGCCTTGGGCGCGGGCATCTTGGCGGTGGCTCGGGTCAGGGAGCGGGCGAGGTCTAGGCCGTCGGGGCGCTTTTCTGGTTCTTCCTCTTCAGGTGTGGTCTCGACAGGCTCGACCACCTCGTCGTCGTCACTCATCGCGGGTCACCTCGCCCGCCTTGACGTGGTAGCGCGCACCGGCGAGAGCGGCAGGTACGTCCTCGGGGACCGCCGCGGTGACCAGGACTTGCTCGGCATCGGCGACCAGCTCGGCCAGCTGGACCCGGCGCTGGCTGTCGAGCTCGGCGAAGACGTCGTCGAGGATCAGGATCGGGTCATCGCCGTCCGCCCGGAGCAGGTCGTACGCCGCCAACCGGAGCGCCAGCGCGAAGGACCAGGACTCGCCATGGCTGGCGTAGCCCTTGACCGGGAGGCGCTCAGCGCCGGCACCGTGGCCGAGGAACAGCAGCAGATCGTCACGGTGGGGACCGACCAGGCTGATCCCGCGGTCAAGCTCGTCCTTCTGGCGTCGGGCGAGCTCGGCGAGGATCGCCTGGCGAAGCGACTCCACGCTCGGGGTGGTGGTCTCGACAGGCTCGACCACCGATTTGTAGGTGATCTCGGCGTCGTCGCGGCTCGCACCGCGGGCGACCGTCTCGTAGGACTTGCCGACGTACGGCCTCAGCGCTTCCACCAGGGCGAGCCGCTGGGCGAGGATCTCGGCGCCGATGGCGGCAAGGTGGTCGTCCCAGACGGCCAGGGTGGCGAGCGCACCCTCGCGGGCGGATCCGCGCGCGAGGCCGGCGGTCTTCAGCAGCGAGTTGCGCTGCTTGAGGACGCGGTCGTAGTCGCTGCGTACGCCTGCCAGACGGGGTGCGCGCAGGATCATCAGGTCATCGAGGAAGCGCCGCCGGTCGGAGGGATCCCCCTTGACGAGGGTCAGGTCCTCGGGGGAGAAGACGACGGTGCGGACCAGGCCGACCAGGTCGCGGGTGCGGGGGAGCGGGCTCTTGTTGATCCGGGCCTTGTTGGCGCGGCCGGCGTTGATCTCGACCTCGAGCGTGGCGGTGCGACCGTCGCGTACGACGGCGGCGCGCACCACCGCCTGCTCGGCGCCGGCCCGGACCAGCGGCGCATCGGTGGCGACCCGGTGGGACTGCAGGCGGGAGAGGTAGTCGATCGCCTCGACCAGGTTGGTCTTGCCCTGGCCGTTCCTCCCGACGAAGGCGGTCACGCCCGCCTCGAGCGGGACCTCGACGCTCGGATAGGAGCGGAAGTCGTGGAGAGAGAGGTGTGAGACGTACATCGAGTTTCCTCTCTCGTTAAGGTGCCTGCATGACCCAGTCTCCCAACCCGTACGGCCCGCCTCCAGGGCAACCCGCCTATAGCGAGCCGGCCGGACCTTTCTATCTGTCGGTCATGGGCCAGGTCCACGGGCCTTACCCGGTCCAGCAGCTCGCCCAGATGGCTGCCGCCGGGCAGATCAAGTCGGACACCCCGGCGAGCCTGGGCACCGACCAGCAGTGGTTTCCCGTGAAACAGATCCCGGGCGTCTTCTCGAGCCGCGAGTGGCTCGTCACCCTGCTGCTCTCGATCTTCCTGGGTTCCTTCGGCGTGGACCGGTTCTACGTCGGACAGATCGGCCTCGGCATCCTCAAGCTGATCACCTGTGGTGGCTTCGGGATCTGGACGATCGTCGACCTCATCCTCGTCATCGTGCGAAAGTTCCCGGATGCCGACGGCAAACCCCTCGCCTGACCTGCATCAGCGCATCGCGGCGGTGAGCTCCACGGAGGTCACCGCCGCCATCGGCGTCGGCGGGATCGTCATCGCGGCGCTCCTGCCGGCCGGCGGTATCGAGGACGGCCCGGTGCTCTGCCCGTTCCGTGCCCTCACCGGGCTGCCTTGCCCCGGCTGCGGACTGACCCGGTCTTGGGTCTACCTGATGCACGGCGACATCGGCTCATCCCTGGCGAGCAACTGGTTCGGACCGGTGCTCATCCTGGCGATCCTCGTCCTGGCCGTGGTCTCGGTGCGCGCCCGGCTGAACCGGAGACGCCCCGCCGACCTCGACAAGCTGGTGCGAAGCCCGATCATCCTCGGCTTCTTCGCGCTCTTCGTGGCCTACGGCGCCGTACGCCTGATCCTCACCATGACCGGAGCAATCCCCGCCATCTAGGTGGTCGAGCCTGTCGAGACCACCGCCCGAAGAATCAGGCCTCCGACTCCGAGATCACCGCGTGCCCACCGAACCCGTTGCGCATCGCGGCGATCGCCTTCATGGCGTGGTCGTCCTCCTGGCGCGAGACGAACCGCGCGAACAGCGAAGCCGAGATCGCCGGCATCGGGACGGCGTTCTCGATCGCTGCCTCGACGGTCCAGCGACCCTCGCCGGAGTCCTCGGCGTAGCCCTTGATCTTGTCGAGGTGCTCGTCGGCGCGCAGCTGGTCGACGAGAAGATCGAGAAGCCAGGAACGTACGACGGTGCCCGTCCGCCACGAGGCGAAGATCTCGGGGACGTTGTCGACGATGTCGACCTTGTCGAGGAGCTCCCAGCCCTCGGCGTAGGCCTGCATCATCGCGTACTCGATGCCGTTGTGGACCATCTTGGAGAAGTGGCCGGCGCCGGGGGTCACACCGCAGTGGACCAGGCCGTCCTCGGTGCCGGACGGCTTGAGCGCCTCGAAGGCGGGCATCACCTTGGCGGCGTCCTCGTCGGAGCCGCCGTACATCAGCGCGTAGCCGTTCTGCAGGCCCCAGACGCCGCCGGAGACACCGCAGTCGACGAAGCCAATTCCCTTCTCGGCCAGGCTCGCGGCGTTCTTGGCGTCATCGGTGTACTTCGAGTTGCCGCCGTCGACCACCAGGTCGCCCTCGCTGAGGAGCTCCTTGAGCTCGGCGATCGTGGAACGCGTCGGGTCGCCCGCCGGCACCATCACCCAGACCACCTTGGGGCTGGGCAGCGCCTCGACCATCTCCGCCAGGCTCGCCACGTCGGCGAGATCGGGGTTGCGGTCGTATCCGACGACGGTGTGACCAGCCTCCCGCAGCCGGGTGCGCATGTTGCCACCCATCTTGCCGAGGCCGACGAGTCCGATGTGCATACGAGGTTCCTTCGAGTACCGGTGGTCGAGCTTGTCGAGACCACCCTAGTGAGGGGGTGGGTCAGGAGAGCAGGCGCCGCGGCATCAACAGGTAGCGGAACCCCGGCTCCTCGCCACCCTCGGCCGGCTTGCCGCTGATCACCACGGGCTTCGGAGCCTGCGTGAAGGCGAGCTCGACGACCTGCTCGTCGATGGCCTGCAGCCCGTCGAGGAGGAACTGCGGGTTGAACCCGGTGGTCAGCCCCTCGCCCTCCATGGTCGCCTCGATCGACTCGGACGCCTGGGCCTCGTCACCGGAGCCGGCGTCGAGCGTGAGCACGCCGTCCTCGAAGACCATCTGGACCGCGGTGTTGCGCTCGGCGACCAGAGCCACGCGCTTGACCGACTCGACCAGGGAGGCCTTGTCGACCAGCGCGGTGGTGAGGTGCTCGGCCGGGAAGAGGCTGCGCACCTTCGGGAACTCGCCGTCGAGCAGGCGCGTGGTGGTGCGACGTACGCCGCCTGCGGCCGCGCCCTCGAAGCCGATGATGCCCTCGCCGGTGCCGGTGGTGGACAGCGCGAGGGTGACCTCGCTGCCGCTGGTCAGCGACTTGGCGGTGTCACCGAGGACCTTCGCGGGCACGAGAGCAGCCAGGCTCTCGTCGGGCGTCGCCGGGTTCCACTCGAGCTCGCGGTGGGAGAGCCGGAAGCGGTCGGTGGCGAGCAGCGAGATCGTCGAGCCCTCGATCTCGAGCCGCACGCCGGTCAGCACCGGGAGCATGTCGTCGCGACCGGCGGCGGTCACGGCCTGGGCCACGGCGTGGGCGAACAGCTCCGACTTCACCGTGCCGGCCGCGGTCGGCATCTCCGGCAGCGTCGGGTAGTCCTCGACCGGCATGGTCTGGAGGCTGAACCGCGCACTCCCGCAGGTGAGCGAGACGCGGGCACCATCGGTGACCATCTCGACCGGCTTGGCCGGAAGGCTGCGGCAGATGTCGGCGAGCAGCTTGCCCGAGACCAGTGCCTTGCCCTCGTCGGCGACCTCGGCCGACAGCGTCGCCCGCGCGGAGGTCTCGTAGTCGAATGTCGAGAGCACCAGGCCCTCGTGACCCGCCTCGATCAGGAGACCTGAGAGCACCGGGGTGCTGGGGCGGACCGGAAGGCTGCGGGCAGCCCAGGCGACAGCATCCGCGAACACGTCGCGGTCGACGCGGAACTTCACGATGACCTGTCCTTCTTCTAACTCGACATCGGGGCGTTTGAGGGCATGCGGCCCGGGCTGTGCTTGAACCTGGGGGAAGACGCCACCGGTTCCGGAACGCCCCCGCGTTGACATGACCTGGAGTACGCATCCTGCCACGGACCGCCGACAACCGGTAAGCGCTCAGCAGTGTCGGGTCTGCACAGGCGTACCTGTGCACTCGGCTCGCCGAGCGGGTTGTCCCCAGGGAAGGGCGTTCGTGGAATTTCACGGAGGATCCATGGATCTAAATAGTTTCGTACGTCGTAAGAGCATCTGTGGGAAATGTGGATGAGTGGCGTCTTCCCTGGTCATCCCCGGAAATGTGATTCCACAGGGGATGTGGACGCCATGCTGAAATGACGCACGTCACTGTGGGCTGTGGAGAGTTGTCGGCCCGTTCCGGTGTTTTGTGCACAGGCCATCCCCTTTTCCATCCCATTTGAACGGCCGGTTCTCCACAGGTTCCACCCAGCCTGTGGGCTGTGGACAACCTGGGAAATCTCGTCCTGTGGGTTTTCGCCATCTCAAAACGCGGTACGGCCCAAAACGCGAAACGGCCGCCGGCCCAGGAGGGGCGGCGGCCGCGTACGACTGCTGGTGCGGTCAGGCCTGGCGTGCCTGCATCTTGACGCGGTTGGTGAGCTCGGAGACCTGGTTGAAGACGGCCCGGCGCTCGGCGAGCAGCTGGTTGATCTTGCGCTCGGCGTACATCACGGTGGTGTGGTCGCGGCCGCCGAAGTGCTTGCCGATCTTGGGCAGGGAGTCCTCGGTGAGCTCACGACACAGATACATGGCGATCTGACGGGCCATCACCAGGTGACGTCCACGGGAGGGTCCGGTGAGCTCGTCGATCGACAGCCCGAAGTAGGCCGCGGTCTGGGCGATGATCAGGCCGGCGGTGATCTCGGGCTCGCCGCCCTCGGGGATCAGGTCCTTGAGCACGATCTCGGCCAGGGTCAGGTCGACGTCCTGCCGGTTGAGGTTGGCGAACGCCGTCACCCGGATCAGCGCACCCTCGAGCTCACGGATGTTGGTCTGGATCTTGCTCGCGATGAACTCGAGCACGTCGGGCGGCGCGGTGAGCCGCTCCATGGCGGCCTTCTTTCGAAGGATCGCGATCCGGGTCTCGATGTCGGGCGGCTGGACGTCGGTGATCAGACCCCACTCGAACCGGTTGCGCAGTCGGTCCTCCAGCGCTTCGAGCCGCTTGGGCGGCCGGTCGGAGGTGAGGACGATCTGCTTGTTGGCGTTGTGGAGCGTATTGAAGGTGTGGAAGAACTCCTCCTGCGTCTGGGTCTTCCCCTCCAAGAACTGGATGTCGTCGATCAGCAGGACGTCGACATCGCGGTAGCGCCGTTTGAACCGGTCCTGCCGGTCGTCGCGGATCGCGTTGATGAACTCGTTGGTGAACTCCTCCGAGCTGACGTAGCGCACCTTCGCCCCGGAGTAGAGACTCCGCACGTAGTGACCGATCGCGTGCAGCAGATGGGTCTTGCCCAGACCGGACTCCCCGTAGACGAGCAGCGGGTTGTAGGCCTTGCCCGGCGCCTCGCTGACCGCGACCGCGGCCGCGTGCGGGAATCGGTTGGAGGACCCGATGACGAACGTCTCGAAGGTGTACTTCGGGTTCAGGCGGGTCTCGAGGACGTTGTGGCTCGGCTCGCTCGGCCGCGTGGGCGGACCCGGGACGAGCGGCCGCGGCGGGACCGGCTCCTCGATGGGAGCCACCGGAGGCGCCGGGGGATTTGTCGACATGTCGCCATATCCAGGACGTACGTCTTCATGCGCGGCGGGCGGAGCCGGCTGCTGCGCGGCTGGCGGAGCGACGGGAGCCTGCGGCGCCGAGTACGCGGCGGGCGCGCCCTGCTCGTCGTGCGGCGCGCTCGCCGGTGGGACGCCGGGGATCAGGCCGGGCGAGTTGGGCGGGTAGACCGACTGGTGCGGGAACGCCGACTGGTGCGGGGCCGCGCTGTTCGAGAACGGCGACTGCTGCTGCAGGGCAGCGGCGGCGGCAGCGTCCGCGGCGGCGATCTCGCGCTCGGAGATCATGATCGCCTGTGTGTCGGGATCCGGGGTGACGTCGAGATCGGGGTTCACGGTGACCGCGATACGGATCTCGCGATGGAAGATCTCGCCCAAGGACCTCTCGAGGGAGCCACGCAGGCGGCCCTCGATCTGGTTGCGGGTGAAGTCGTTGGGGACCTCGACGATCGCGGTCGACCCGTGCAGAGTGAGAGGCTCACTGTCCCGGAGCCAGGCTCGCTGGTTCGGCGGAAGCTCGGCGACCACCTTCGTCCATGCGGACTGGAGATCTGGCTGCGGTTCTGGCGCGAGGCCGGAGTGCTCCACAGGTTCCTGCCTTCCCTGATGGCTCGGGTGGGTGGTCTTGTATTGATGCAGCCTGGATTCGTGCAGCGGTCCGGTCTACATCCTCCACAGACTTTTCCACAAGCTGTGGAGCATCCCCGAATGTAGGCATCGGAGACCAACCGAGACACGTCGCCGTCCTCGAGAATCCGACCGTTTCGGCAGGTCAGGCGGGAAAACTAGTTCCCTGCGTGGCATCCCCCCGAATGCGGCCGACGCTCCTGACGATGTGCAGGGAAACCTCGGTAGAGGACGAAACTACCGGCTGGCGAGGGTCATGGGCAACCCGTCCTCCACAGGTGGAGGGCTAATCACAGGGATGTGATAGGGCGCGAGTTTGACCGTGGTTTCGCCGTCCACGTACCGTTACTAGGTCGCCCGGATCTACGGGTGCCGCATGTCCACGCCTCGGTCGCCGAGGCGCGGACGGGCGGTGCTTGTTGAATCGGCCCGCCTGGAACCACCGAGGGCGACCCCATAGTGCCGGACGAGCGACCGGCCCACACCACACCACTAAGGAAGCACCCGTGAGCAAGCGTACTTACCAGCCGAACAACCGCCGCCGTCACAAGACGCACGGTTTCCGCCTGCGCATGCGCACCCGTGCCGGCCGCGCGATCCTCGCTGCGCGCCGCGGCAAGGGTCGCAAGAGCCTGACCGTCTGAGGCCGCGGCCTCAGCCACCACGCGCGTGTTGCCACGTCGCCACCGACTGGTCGATTCGTCGGGCTTCAAAGAAGCAGTACGACGGGGCAAGCGCGCGGGCTCGAAGAGCCTGGTGGTCCACCTGCTCGTCCCCGGCACCGGCCCAGCTGCCGACCGGGAGACCGAGCCGCAGGTGGGCTTCGTGGTGAGCAAGGCCGTCGGTCCGGCCGTCGTCCGGAATCGCGTGAAGCGCAGACTGCGTCACCAGGCCCGGGAGTCCCTGAGCGGACTCCCGGGCTCTGCTGTGCTTGTGGTCCGTGCACTTCCTGCTGCCGCCGACGCCGACTACGACGCCCTGGGCGCCGATCTGCGGCGCTGCCTGGAGCGGGTGCTCCGATGACCAGGGCGCGGCGCGTCGTGCGTGGTGGTCTCGACAAGCTCGACCACCTCGTTGCGGCCGTTCTGGTCGGACTGCTTCACGTGTGGCGGACTCTGATCAGTCCGCTCTACGGCGATGTGTGTCGCTACTACCCGTCGTGCTCGGCGTACGGGCTCGAGGCCGTCAAGACGCACGGCCCCTGGCGCGGGAGCTGGCTGACGGCGCGCCGTCTGGCCCGTTGCGTCCCCTGGGCCAAGACCCGGGGCTTCGACCCCGTACCGAAGAAGATTTGAAGAGACCCTGAAGACCTGGTCCGTGTAAGTGCGGACTCCCCAAACCGAGGAGCCTGATTCCGTGGGAGCCATAGGCGATCTGTTCGGATGGATCGCAACACCGCTGTATTACGCCATCTCGGGCATCCTGCTCGTCTGGCAGAAGGCGTTCTCGTACGTCATCCCGTCTGAAGGTTGGCAGTGGGCCCTGGCCATCGTCGGCCTGACCGTGACCATCCGCGCGCTGCTGATCCCGCTGTTCGTGAAGCAGATCAACTCCAGCCGCAACATGCAGCTGCTGCAGCCGAAGGTCAAGGAGCTGCAGAAGAAGTACGGTCACGACCGCGAGAAGCTCGCCAACGAGACGATGAAGCTCTACAAGGACTCGGGCACCAACCCGTTCGCGTCCTGCCTGCCGCTGCTGCTGCAGATGCCGATCTTCTTCGTGCTGTTCCGCATGCTCGAGCACGCCTCGGACGGTGTCGGCAAGGGCTTCCTGAGCGACGAGGCGGCGCACGAGTTCGCGACGTCGACCTGGCTCGGGTCGCTGCTCTCGGACCAGTTCACGACGGCCGACCACATGAGCACGTACTTCCTCACCGGCTTCTTGGTCGTCGCCATGATCGCGACCACCTTCCTGACCCAGCGTCAGCTGATGTCGAAGAACATGCCGGCCGACGCCATGACCGGTCAGTACGCCCAGCAGCAGAAGCTGCTCCTCTACGTGCTGCCCGTCGTGTTCGCCGTCGGTGGTATCGCCTTCCCGGTCGGAACGATCCTCTACTGGACCTCCTCCAACCTGTGGACGATGGGCCAGCAGTTCTACGTGATCCGCAACAACCCCGCACCGGGGACGCCGGCGTTCGACGCCAAGCAGGAGCGCGAGCGGGAGAAGCGCCGTAAGAAGGGTCTGCCCGACGCGGAGATCGACATCGCCGAGGCCAACGAGGCCGCGGCCGAGAAGCGTCCCGCGCAGCGCACCCAGCCCAAGAGCCAGACCAGGAGCCAGCGGAAGAAGGCCGGCACGACCGCCGGTCGCTCCACGACCCAGAAGGACGGGGGAACCAAGTGACGACTCAGGATGTGAGCGAGACCGTGACCGAGCCTGTGGAGGAGGTCAGCGACGAGACGCGCCTCAAGCAGCTCGAGCAGGAAGGTGACATCGCGGCGGACTACCTCGAGGAACTCCTCGACATCGCCGACCTCGATGGCGACCTCGACATGGACGTCGAGGGCGACCGTGCCGCCGTCTCGATCGTCGGTGGCGACCTGCAGCAGCTGGTCGGCCGTCACGGTGAGGTCCTGGACGCGCTCCAGGAGCTGACCCGGCTCGCGGTCTACCGCGAGACCGGCGAGCGGTCCCGCCTGATGCTCGACGTCGGCGGCTACCGTGCCGACCGTCGCTCGACGCTCATGGCGCTCGCCGAGGAGACCGTCGCGAAGGTCAAGGAGTCCGGTGCCCCGGTCTCGCTCAAGCCGATGTCGCCCTTCGAGCGGAAGGTCGTCCACGACGCCGTCGCCGCTGCTGGGCTGACCTCCGAGTCCTCCGGTGTGGAGCCGCGACGTTACGTGGTCGTCCTGCCTGAGTGACGCTGACACAAAGAGATCGCCCCTCGTGCCGTGTGGCACGAGGGGCGATCTCTTTCTGTTTCACGTGGAACAAGTGGTGGTCTCGACAAGCTCGACCACCCCGGTCGGCTAGGACCAGTAGACGACGACCCGATCACCGATGCGGATCTGGTCGAAGACCCACGCGATGGACGACTTGTTGCGTACGTTCACGCAGCCGTGGGAGCAGCCGTTATAGCCGCGGGCAGCGAAGTCGGACGAGTAGTGCACCGCCTGGCCGCCGTTGAAGAACATCGCGTACGGCATCGGCGTGTGGTAGATCGAGGAGACGTGGTTGCGGCTCTTCCGGTAGACCTTGAACGCGCCCTCGCGGGTCTTGGTGTCGGCGCAACCGAAGCGGGCGTCCATCGCCCGGACGATCTTGCCGGCGCGTACGTAGCGCATCCGGCGGTCGGTCTTGTCGACGCAGAGCACGCGGCCGGTGAGGCAGCGACGGTCGAGGTTGAAGAGCGCCGCGTCGGTCGGCGTGCTCGTCAGCGAGCGGAGCCGGTCGAGGGTGCGCTGGTTGACCTTGCCGGTGATGGCCAGACGCTGGTTGCGCTGGAAGACCTTCACGGCGCCGGTCGTCTTCGAACCGTAGTTGCCGGTGACTCGGCCGGTGTAGATCCTCCGCTCCTTGAGGCGCGCCTGGATCTTGCGCACCCCGAGGCCGGTCGACCCCTGCTGGTAGAGGACGGTGTACGCCGTGTGCAGTCCGATCTGTCCGACGGAGGCCGTCGGGGCAGTGGCCTGGGCGCTGCTCGGCGCCGCGATCGAGCCCAGGGAGAATCCCAAGGCGAGGATGGTGGTGAGGAAGATCGCCACCGGGGTTCTACGGACGTTCACATCAGCTCCGTGGGTCATGGATGGTGGCCCGGTCGCACGGGCCGCTGGAGTCGCACCCCGAGTGCGACGTTCTACGAGAAAGACGTTCGAGCAGCGTGCGCGGTTGCATCAGATTCGCGAGGCTGCTCGCGGACTTTAGCGCACCCGGCGCCCCGACGACGCCTTTGGGATCCCTTCTGCGGAATCGTTGGGCAGACGTTCGTCCAGGCGTCTTCGGCGAGGTGGTTTCACGTGAAACGCGGGTGGTCGTCGAGCCGCTGGAGATGACTGTGTGCGCGTGCAGATGTGGTCTCGACAAGCTCGACCACCGTGGCATCGGACACGTGCGGGTGGTGGTCTCGACAGGCTCGACCACCGGGTCATCGAGCTTGTCGAGATGACGTCGCGTACGTCATGCAGGTCATCGAGCTTGTCGAGATGACCCCTGCTGAGGAGTGGGCAAGGGGTGCGGGGTCGTCGATGTGTTCGCCAGGCGCGGGAGCTCGCCGAGCTCTCCTCGGATGAGCGCGAGCCGCTTGGCTCGACCCCAGTTCTGGATCTGCTTCTCCCGTATGAACGCATGCTCGACGTTGTCGTACTGCTCGTACCAGACGAGCTCCACCGGGAGGCGATGTCGGGTGTACTCGGAGCCGAGGCCGACTCGGTGCTCGGTCATGCGGCGTTCGAGGTCTGTCGTGCTGCCGACGTAGAGGGTCCGGTCTGCGCAGAGAAGCATGTATGTGTAAGCCATGTCCTCATCATGAGCGGCACCACCGACAGTCTGGAGGTCGAGCTTGTCGAGACCTCTCTGTTCAGTGGGGTGGTGGTCTCGACAAGCTCGACCACCGGGTCATCGAGCTTGTCGAGATGACGCTCGCCGTACCGACGTGCTGTGGTCTCGACAGGCTCGACCACCGGGTCATCGAGCTTGTCGAGATGACGTGGATGTGTGTGGGGTGGTCTCGACAAGCTCGACCACCGCTCGACCATCGGTCATCGAGCTTGTCGAGATGACGCTCGACTCCGGGAGTTCTTGGTTGTGCGTTTCACGTGAAACAGTTTGTTCGTGAGCGAGGAACGTGGGGACTTGGGTGGTCTGGGCGAGGTGGACCCTCGGGCGGAGAAGGTCTTTCCTGCCGATCGGCTGGAGCTCGCGGAGAGGTACGCCGCGTGGCTGGCCGACGCGGGGGTGGTGCGCGGTCTGATCGGGCCGCGGGAGGTTCCGCGGCTGTGGGACCGGCACATCCTCAACTGCGCCGTGCTGGGGGAGGTGATCCCCGAGGGAGTCGCGGTGGCGGATATCGGGTCTGGTGCTGGACTCCCCGGCTTGGTCCTCGCGATCGCCCGCCCGGATCTGCACATCACGCTGATCGAGCCGCTGCTGCGGCGTACGACCTTTCTCGAGGAGGTCGCCGAGGATCTCGGGCTCGAGAACGTGACGGTGCTGCGGGGGAGGGCGGATGCCTTCCACGGCGAGCTCGGGTTCGACGTGGTGACGTCGCGAGCTGTGGCCGGCTTGGGCAAGCTGCTCGACTGGTCGATGCCGTTGGTCGTCCCCACGGGCGCGCTGGTCGCGATGAAGGGGTCGAGTATCGAGGCGGAGATCGACGAGGCCGACGCAGCACTGAAGAAGTGGGGATGCGCGCCGCCGGTGGTCTCCGAGCTCGGTGTAGGCGTTTTGGAGACGACAACTGTCGCGGTTCGGGTGGTTTGGTCGGATCCCGCACGGGTAGATTGGCCGCCGGTCCCGAAGGGCGGCCAGAAGGGGCCCAAGGGCGGGTCTCGAAAGAAGAAGCGCCGCCGCTGAAGGTGGTCGAGCTTGTCGAGACCACGAGATTTCGGGCGTGAGACGTCATCTCGACAAGCTCGATGACCGAACGATGAGGATGAGGAAACATGCCGTACGACGACGAGAGCGCACAGAACGCCGTTTCACGTGAAACCGACGAACCGGTGTCGATCAGGCTCCGTACGGCCGGGGACATCGCGTCCTTCGAGAACGACTTCGACACGGAGGCGACGCCGCTGGCAGCTGCTGCCGAGCACACGCTTCTGGCGCGTGGTGCGGCGAGCAACCGGCCGCCGCTGCCGCGCCCGGCGAGCACGCGCGTGATCGTCTCCGCCAACCAGAAGGGCGGCGTCGGCAAGACCACCTCGACGGTGAACATCGCCGCGGCGCTGGCGCAGCTCGGTCAGAAGGTTCTGGTCATCGACCTCGACCCGCAGGGCAACGCCTGCACCGCGTTCGACGTCGACCACTTCCAGGGCACCCCGGGGACGTACGAGGTCCTCGTCGAGGGAGCCAGCCTCGAGAACGTCGTCGTGCCTGTTCCTAAGCTCGAGGGCCTCGAGCTGGTGCCGGCGACGATCGACCTGGCCGGTGCCGAGGTCGAGCTCGTCGAGGAGGACGGACGTGAGCAGCGCCTGAAGGAGGCGCTGGCCAGGTCTCCCCGTGTGGGCGACGCGGAGGACCGGTGGGACTACGTCCTCATCGACTGCCCGCCGTCGCTGGGCCTGCTCACGGTCAACGCGCTGGTCGCCAGCACCGAGGTGATGATCCCGATCCAGGCGGAGTACTACGCGCTGGAGGGTCTGGGCCAGCTCCTCAAGACCGTCGAGATGGTGCGTGCCGCGCTGAACCCGACGCTCAAGGTCTCCTCGATGCTGATCACGATGTACGACGCCCGCACCCGCCTCGCGTCGCAGGTCGCCGAGGAGGTGCGCGAGCACTTCGGCGACACGGTCATGCGCACGTTCATCCCCCGCGCCGTGCGCGTGTCCGAGGCTCCGTCGTTCGGGCAGACGGTGATGACGTACGACCCCGGCTCGCCGGGTGCGCTGAGCTATCTCGAGGCCGCCAAGGAGCTCGCCAAACAAAGCGAGCACTGAGGTGATCGAGCTTGTCGAGATCACCAGCAGAGCATGACCCGGCGGTCGAGCTTGTCGAGACCACCATCAGTACGGAACCGACGTGAAGAATCCCGGTGGTCGAGCTTGTCGAGACCACCATCAGCAGCATGGAACTGACATGGGGGACATCCAGATATGAGTAAGCAGCCGCCGAAGCGTGGTCTCGGACGAGGTCTGGGCTCGCTGATCCCGACCGCTCCACCCGCCAGTGGAAACGAGTCGGCGGACAGCGCTGCTGTCCAGCCGGACGTCCGTCATTCGGACCTTCCCGCTGGAGCGACTTCTGGCCCATCTGTGGACCCCAGGCCCACCGAGTCGGCGGAAGGCCGCCAGATCGAGAATTCGGATCTGGCCCCCGTCGACGGCGCATATTTCGCCGAGCTGCCGGTCAAGCAGATCCACCCCAACCACGTGCAGCCTCGTCAGGTCTTCGACGAGGAGGCGATGGCCGAACTGGTCCATTCGATCAATGAAATCGGCCTTCTGCAGCCGATCGTCGTCCGGAAAGTGGCGGCAGACTCCTACGAGCTCGTCATGGGTGAGCGCCGGTGGCGCGCCACCCAGCAGGCCGGCCTCGATGTCATCCCGGCGATCGTCCGCGAGACCGACGACACCGACATGCTCCGGGACGCGCTCCTGGAGAACCTCCACCGCTCCCAGCTGAATCCCCTCGAAGAGGCGGCCGCCTACCAGCAGCTGCTCAACGACTTCGAGTGCACGCACGACGAGCTCGCTCAGCGGATCGGTCGATCGCGGCCGCAGATCTCCAACACGATCCGGCTCCTGAAGCTGTCCCCGTCGGTCCAGCGCCGGGTCGCCGCCGGCGTGCTCTCGGCCGGTCACGCCCGGGCGCTGCTCGCCGTCGACGGCGAGGCGCAGCAGGACAAGCTGGCTCAGAAGGTGGTCGCCGAGGGTATCTCCGTACGTGGCCTCGAGGAGATCGTCGCCCTGGGCGATCCTGACGGCGACGCCTTCGCCACGCCGCGGGTGAGGCGAGCCAAGCCGACTGCTCCTGGGCTCAAGGAGATCTCCGACAAGCTCTCGGACCGCTTCGACACCCGGGTCAAGGTCGATCTGGGCCGCTCCAAGGGAAAGATCACCGTCGAGTTCGCCACGCTGGACGACCTGCGCCGCATCGTCGAGCTGATGTCTCCCGCACCCGACGAATCCATTTAGACATCAAGCGCTAAAGCGCTTTGTCGACAAATAGATTTCTACCCTGGGCCTCGAGCGTCCCCCGGGTCATCGAGCGCCGCCCGGTCATCGAGCCTGTCGAGATGACCCTCGTGCCGGAACGGGTGGTCTCGACAAGCTCGACCACCGGGGTTCCCGGTCATCGAGCTTGTCGAGATGACCCTGGTGTCAGGACGGTGGTCTCGACAGGCTCGACCACCGGCGGGTGAGCTACTGCGTGTTCGTCGAGGGGTGCTCGGCGCCGCGGATGGGGAGACCTGGGATCGGGCCGGTGGCACCGAACGTCTCCAGGAGCTCCATCTCGGCCTCGATGACACCGGCCAGGCGACGTACGCCTTCTCTGATCCGCTCCGGGGTGGGGTAGCAGTAGGAGATCCGCATCGAGGAGGCGCCGAAGCCGTCGGCGAAGAAGCCGGTGCCGGGGACGAACGCGACTCGCGAGGTGACCGCGCGAGGCAGCATGGCCTTGCTGTCGATGCCGGAGGGGAGCGTCAGCCAGACGAAGAAGCCACCGTCGGGCTTGGTCCAGGTGCAGGCCGCCGGCATGTAGGCCTCGAGCGCGTCGAGCATGGCGTCGCGGCGCTCGCGGTACATCTCCCGCATCTGCTTGATCTGGCCCTGCCAGTCGTGGTTGGAGAGGTAGGCGGAGACGGCCATCTGGTTGAACGGCGGCGGACAGAGCGTCGCGGACTCCTGCGCCAGGACGAGCTTCTCTCGGATCGCGGAGGGGGCCAGCGCCCAGCCGACCCGCAGGCCGGGGGAGAACGTCTTGGAGAAGGAGCCGAGGTAGATGACGCCCGGGTCCTGGGCACGCATCGCCGGGCGGGGCTCGTCGTCGAAGCCGAGGAGGCCGTACGGGTTGTCCTCGAGCACCAGGATGTCGTGGCGCCGGCAGATCTCGAGGATCTCGGTGCGGCGCTCGGGCGTCATGGTGACGCCGGTCGGGTTCTGGAAGTTCGGGATCGTGTAGAGGAACTTCACCTTGCGGCCCGCGGACTTGGTGGAGACGATCGCCTGCTCGAGCGCGCTCGGGATCAGGCCGTCGGCGTCGACCTCGGCGTGCACGATGTCGCACTGGTAGCCCTTGAAGACGCCCAGAGCACCGACGTACGACGGAGCCTCACAGATCACCACGTCGCCGGGGTCGCAGAAGACGCGGGTGACCAGGTCGACGGCCTGCTGGGAGCCGACGGTGACGACGACGTCGTCGGGGTGGGCCTCGATGCCCTCCAGGCGCATGACCTCGCAGATCTGCTCGCGCAGGACAGGATCGCCCTGGCCGCCGCCGTACTGCAGGGCGGTCGGGCCCTGGGTCAGGATGAGGTCCTTGATCGAGTCGCCGACCACGTCCAGCGGGAGGCTGGAGATGTTGGGCATGCCGCCTGCGAGCGAGACCACCTCGGGACGGGCTGCCACGGCGAAGAGGGCCCGGACCTCCGAGACCGTCATGCCTGCCGTGCGCGCGGCGTAGCGGTCCGCGTACGGGTCGAGGCGGGATGATGTTGCGCGCTGGGGAAGATCAGTCATGGTGTCACCATCATGAAGGATCGCATACGCTGGTGACAGACCCTTAACCCAGGATCAATGGTGAGACATGGCACGCCGCATCCTGCCCCTGACGCTGGATCTCTTCTCCGAGGTCCCGGCGCCGTGCCGCGCCTGCCTGTTCTGGGAACGTGACCCCGTCGGCCATCGCCGCGTCGATTCCTCGCAGTCGATCGGGGTGAAGGAGGCGTGGATCTCCGAGGTGCTCCGCGAATGGGGATCGTGCGGGCGGGTGGCAGTGGCGGACGGTACGCCGGCGGGGTTCGTGCTCTATGCACCACCGGTCTTCGTCCCACGGGTCGCCTCGTTCCCGTCCGGACCGGTCTCCGCCGACGCCGTCCTGATGACCACGGTGTGGATCGACCCGCGTCGCGCCGGCGGGGGGATCGGCCGGATGCTGGTCCAGGGAATGGCCCGTGACCTGGTACAACGCGGTGAGTTCCGGGCGATCGAGGCCTTCGGTGATGTGGGTCCGATGAGCGGCATCCACGGTCGCCGCTGCGCTGCCCCGGCCGACTTCCTCGGCCGGGTCGGGTTCAAGACCCACCGGGACCACCCCACCGTCCCGCGGATGCGGATGGACCTGAAGCAGACGGTCACCTGGATCGACGACTTCGAGTCCGCCTGGGAGCGGCTGCGGGAGGTCGTACGTCCACGCAGCCACCCGTCGCCCGCCTCCACCGAGCTGCACCGCGACGGCGAGTGAATGTTTCCCGTGAAACGGTGGTCGACCGGTGGTCGAGCCTGTCGAGACCACGACCCGCCCCGGTGGTCGAGCTTGTCGAGACCACCAGTCTCCGCCACAACCGCAGTCTCACCCACCGTTTGTGCCAACTCGGCCGACGCAAGTGCCAACTCGGCCGACGTAACTGACGTCTCGGCTAAATGAACGTTGGCGCGCCACTGTGACAGTGGCGCGCCAACGTGTGACAGCTGGTGTCAGCCGATGAACTCCTGCAGCTCCTTGAGGAGCGCGGCCTTCGGCTTGGCGCCGACGATCGACTTCACGACCTCGCCGCCCTGGTAGACGTTGATGGTCGGGATGCCGGTCACGCGGTAGGTGGAGGGGGTGACCGGGTTCTCGTCGACGTTCATCTTGGTGAAGGTGACCTTGTCACCGTGCTCGCCGGCGAGCTCCTCGAGGATCGGGGAGACCTGACGGCACGGGCCGCACCACTCGGCCCAGAAGTCGACCAGGACGGGCTTGTCGGACTTGAGGACGGTCGAGTCGAACTCGGCGTCGGTCACGGCGGTCATGTTGTCAGCCACGATGGGTTCCTTCTCGGTAGGGACGTGTTGGGGAGGTCTGTGGTCAGAACGCTGGGTCTGCGTCGAGCATTCCCGCGCACCCGGTCATCGAGCTTGTCGAGATGACGACCAGGGTAGACGCGAGGCTCAGGCCGAGACGGCAGCCGCCTCGGCGTGGGCCTGGTGAGCGAGGAACTTCTCCGCGTCGAGCGCGGCCTGGCAGCCGGTGCCGGCAGCGGTGATCGCCTGACGGTAGACGTGGTCGACCAGGTCACCGGCGGCGAAGACGCCCTCGATGTTGGTGGCCGTGGTGCCGTCCTTGGTGAGGACGTAGCCGTCGTCGTCGAGGTCGACCTGGCCGGTGAGCAGCTCGGAGCGCGGGATGTGGCCGATGGCGATGAACAGGCCGGCGCACTCGAGGTCGCGCAGCTCGCCGGTCTTGGTGTCCTTGACGGTGATGCTCTCCACGGAGAGCTCGCCGTTGATCGACTCGACCACGGAGTTCCAGGCGATCTCCAGCTTCGGGTCGGCGAAGGCGCGCTCCTGCATGATCTTGGAGGCGCGCAGCTCGTCGCGGCGTACGAGCAGGGTGACCGAGGAGCCGAAGCGGGTCAGGAAGAGAGCCTCCTCCAGGGCGGAGTCACCGCCGCCGACCACCACGATGGGCTTCTGGCGGAAGAAGAAGCCGTCGCAGGTGGCACACCAGGAGACGCCCTTGCCGGAGAGCTCGTCCTCGCGGGGCAGGCCGAGCTTCTTGTAGCCCGAGCCGGTGGCGAGGATGACGGACTTCGCGTAGTGGGTGTCGGTCGCGGTCTTGATGACCTTCACCGGGCCGGTCAGGTCCATCTCGACCACGTCGTCGGGCTCGAGCTCGGCACCGAAGCGCTCGGCCTGGGCACGCATCTCGTCCATCAGCGCGGGACCCATGATGCCGTCACGGAAACCGGGGAAGTTCTCCACCTCGGTGGTGTTCATCAGGGCGCCGCCGGCGGTCACCGACCCCTCGAAGACGAGAGGCTGCAGTCCGGCGCGGGCACTGTAGACCGCTGCGGTGTAGCCCGACGGGCCGGAGCCCACGACGATCACGTTGCGGGGGTCGGTCGGGGACGACGGGGTCGGCATCTTGAGGCTCCTCAGGTGTGGCTGGCGAACTGCACAACAGATCGTAGGCCACGTACATTCCAGGGCCCTGAACGCCGAGAGATCCGGCTCGGGTCAGGAGACGGAGGTGCCGAGGACCTGGACTTCCTTGACCTCCGCGCGGTAGCCGCCGTCGACCTGGGGAAGACCAGTCATCCACACGAGTACATAGCTGCCCTCGGGGGCGCCGTCGACCTTGATCTCACCCTCGGTGCCGACGCTGCCCTTCGCGGCGGGGGCGCCGCTCGGGTCGTCGCTCCACGGTGAGTCGCCGACGAAGATCTCGATGTCGGTGGGCTCGCCGATCATGTTGAACTTCAGGGAGTCGATGGCGTACTCGCCCTTGAGATTGAGGACCAGGCCGATGCCGGGCTTGAGAGAGCGGGGACTGTCACCGATCTGGTCGTTGTAGCGGGACGTACGCCACGCCAGCCCGTTCACGTCGCCGTCGACCACCAGGTCGACGAGGTCAGGCGTCTCGGTGGGCGGGTCGCCGTGGGGGTCGAGGTCCTTGGCGGTGATGCCCTTGATGGGGGTCGGCTTGGCCTCAGTTGTGGTGTCGCCGCCGTTGTTGCCCGTGCCGGGGTTCTCGGCGGTCGTGTTCGGGTCGTCGCCGATGATGTTCCACGCGATCGAGCCGGCGATGAGGACCAGCACCACGAGGGCGACGCCCATCGCGATGCGGAGCCAGCTGGCGCCGGGCTTCTGGTTGTAGTCCGGCTCTTCGGCGATCGGTACGTTGGCGCCGGTCCACGGGCCCTGCCAGCCGTTGTAGGAGGCATCCGGGGCCACCGGTCGCCGGGCGGCAGCCGGAGGAGCCTGCTGCGGGCGCTGCGGCGGCACGTAGCCCGGGGTCTCGTCGGCGAACAGCGGCTTCGACGGGGTCGGGTCCTGCATCGGCGGCGGGGCGGACGGACGCTGGCGCTGAGGGCGTACGGCATCGGGGGCAACGCCGATGGCGTTCGACGCCGCCTGCGCCTCGGCCGGCTCGAGCTCGGTCGGCGGGGCCATCGCCTGGGTCTCCTCGTTGACCGCCGAAGGCCGGTTGAGCGGAGCGGTCGGCTCCCCGGAGAAGCCGGCGAGCGCGGAGTGCAGCTCGGCCGCGGTCAGCGGCGGCATGTCGGCGCCGCTGCCCAGCACCCGGTCGCACAGGTCGTCGAGAGGCCGGGGCACACCGGCGCGCACCTGCCGGGGACGGAGCACACGGCCGTGGTCACGGGGCGCGGGCGGCATCGAGGACAGGGTCTCGCCGGCCCACTTGCCGGTCAGCGCGGCGTAGAGGACGCCGACGGCGTCGACCCGGTCGCGCCGCTGGGAGTCACGGGTGTCGGGGTCGATCCCGTGCAGCGCGGCGTCGACACCGAAGCCGATGACGCGCACCGCGCCGAGGTCGTCGAGGAGCACGGCCTCGGGGTTGAGCCGGCCGTGGGCGTGGCCCTGGTCGTGGGCCAGGACCAGCAGGTCGGCGACCTCGGAGGCGATCCAGGCGGCCTGCTGCGGCGGCAGCGGGCCACCGGCGGCGAGCGCGTTCTCCAGCGATGCGCCCTCGCCCCACTCGTTGACGACGTACGCCACCTGGTCGGTCTGGGCGGCGTCGAGGACGCGCAGCATCCGGGGGTCACCGACGGCAGCGGAGTTGCGGGCCGCTGCCATCAGGCGCGGCGCGCGCTCGTCGTGGGCGTCGAGGACGTGCACGGCAACCGGGCGGCCGAGCACCGCGTCCTGGGCGCGCCAGAAGCGTCCCTCGCGGGACTCGCTCAGCAGATCCGTCAGCTGGTATCTGCCGGCGAGGACGTCGCCTGATTGCGTGAACTCCATATCGGACCCATTCTTTCAGACCGTGCCAGACAGTGAGGCGGCTGTCCGATGGTGGTCAAGGACTGCTGCTCAACGACGCAGCCGTCGGGCGACCTGTTGCACCATCGTGGTCAGCTCCTTGACCTGGGCAGCCTGCGCCCCGAGGAGCAGCATGCCGAGATGCAGCGCCCCGACGATAGCGGCCCCGATCAAGGCCAGCACCATCGTCGGCTCGTCGTTGATCATGCCCAGTGCCGTGCGGAGCAGCCAGGCGGCGGCCGCGGCGACCACCGTCACCATGACCAGGCGGGCGAGGAACCCGAGCAGCCCGCGGCCGTCCAGGTCTCCGAGCGTGCGCTTGAGCACGACGTACGAGACGACGGAGCCGACCAGGTAGGACAGCGTGTAGGCGCCGGCGAGCGCGGGCGCGGTGTACTCCGCGGAGACGGCTCGGGTCAGCAGCACCGCGGCGACGATGTTGGTGGTGGCGACCGAGCACTGGATGAAGAAGACGGTGCGGTTCTGCTCCAGCGAGTAGAAGCCGCGCAGCAGCAGGTAGTGGATCGTGAAGAAGACCAGCCCGGCGGCGAAGATCGACAGCGTCGGGGCGTACTCCTTGAACGCGTCGGCGCCGGCGCCGTGGCCGAACAGGATGTGGGCGATGTCCTCGGAGAGCACCGGGAGCAACGCGGCGATCGGGATCACGATGGCGAGCGCGTTGCGCAGCTGGTGCGACAGCGTACGTCCGAGCTCGGGCAGCTCACCGGCCGCGCCGTGGCGCGAGAGGAGCGGCAGGATGGCCGTGGCCAGCGACACCGTGATGATCGAGTGCGGGACCTGGGTGACCAGGAAGCTGTTGGAGTAGACCGTGTAGCCGGTGCCGCCCTCGGCCGAACCGGTCGAGGCGAGCCGCGTCACGATCGTGTACGCCACCTGGTTCACGACCACGAAGAGCACCGTCCACACGCCCAGCTTCGCGGTCTGTGAGAGTCCGGCGCCGCGGAAGTCGAATCGGGGGCGGAAGCGTACGCCGGTCTTGTGGAGCACCGGCAGGAGCAGCAGGAACTGGAGAACGATGCCGAGCGTGGAGCCCAGGCCGAGGAGGATCTCCTGGCCGGTGGTGAAGCCACCGACGTTGGACGGCCCGAAGACGACCAGGTAGATCACCAGGGTCGAGATCGCGATGATGTTGTTGGCGATCGGGGCCCACATCATCGGGCCGAAGCTGCCGCGGGCGTTGAGCACCTGCCCGACCAGCACGAACATCCCGTAGAAGAAGACCTGCGGCAGGCACCAGCGGGCGAAGTCGATGGCCGACTCGAGCTGGGCCGCGTGCTCGGGCGTGTACATCTCGGGGCCGAGGTAGAGGCGCATCAGCAGCGGGGCGCCGAGCACCAGGAGGATCGTGACGGCACCGAGGAAGAGCCCGGCGAGCGTGATGATCCGGTCGGTGTAGGCCGCGCCGCCGTCCGCGTCGTTCTTCTGCGCCTTCACCAGCTGCGGCACGAGCACCGCGTTGAAGACGCCGCCCGCCAACAGGATGTAGAGCATGTTGGGCACGGTGTTGGCGATGTTGAAGACGTCGGCGTGCAGGCCGGAGCCCAGTGCGGCGACCAGGAGCGCGGAGCGGATGAAACCGCTGGCGCGCGAGAACATGGTCCCCGCGGCCATCACCGCGCTGTTGGCCAGGACCGAGCTTCCGCCGGACTTCTGCTCGGTGGCTGTCACATCGCTGCCGCTCGCTTCGCTCGCTTTGGCTCCTCGCTCGTCGCGAACGCTTGAGCTCGTTCCTCGCTCGCGCCCGCTCCTCACTCGTCGCCTCCTGACGTACGTGCTTTCTTGGCCTTCATGATGCGCCGGGTGAGACGCACGGCGATCGCCGCGAAGAGTAGCGCGCAGCCGGTCCCGACGAACCACCAGATCACCCCGCTCACCTGCGAGGGGCGGATCGGGACGGAGGCGTGGGCGCCCAGCGGGTTGCCCTTGGTGTCGGTGACGACGATCAGGGCGGTGTGGGTGCCGGTGTCGCGCATGCTCGCGGCGAGGTTGAAGCTGGCCTTGGAGTTGGCGTCGAGCTGGACGGGCTCGGAGGTGGCGACCCGCAGCGACTCGTCGGTGATCGCGTCCAGCCGCACCGTGACGGGCTCGTCGAGCTCGTTGCTCAGGGTGACCTGGAACTCGCCGCCCTTCATGCTGGAGAGGATCACCTTCGGCGGTACGGCCACGGTGACCGAGCTCAGTTCGGAGCTGACCTGGCTCAACGCGTCGGCGGCCGGGTCCGCGTCGCCCTTGCGGGCGGAGTAGGAGGTCGAGGTCAGGGCCTCGTTGACGATGTCGGAGGCGACCTCGTCGTTGTGGGTCAGGATTCGCTGCAGCATCTCGCCGGCGCCGATGAGATCGTTGGCCGTGTCGATCCGGTCGGTGGAGATCTCGGCCTTCATCTCTCGGCGGGGGTAGCGGAGCTTGTCGGCGGTGATCGATGTCGGCTTGTGCCCGGCGACGGCCTCGTCCAGCGTCGAGGACGAGATCCAGGCGGCCTTGTTCCACGGGGTGACGAACGAGGCGGCGCTCTGCGGCGGGTGCCAGCCGTCGGGGAGGACCGCGATGAGCGGCTTGCCGGAGCCGCGGAGCAGGGCAGCCTCGGCGACGAGACGCTGGCGTACCGAGATCGCGTCGATGGGGTCGTTGGGTCCGGGCCCGCCGGCGGCGGCGCCGGACGAGGTCACGATCATCTGGTGACCGTCGAGGTCGGCGATGACCGGCGTGGTGCCGCGGAGCATCCTGTCGCTGACCAGGTTGACCGCGCCCGGCTCGAGCAGGTTGACCGCGGCACGGTCGAGGTAGCCGGACGGCGGAGCGACGGCCGAGGTCGCCTTGATGCCGAGCTCGGTGAGCGCCTTGGCGGTGTGCTCACGCGCCGTGGCCAGCAGGTCGGGGTCGGTCGTGGCGAGCGCGGACAGGTCCGGATCGCCGTACGGGAGAGCGAGCAGGTTGTGGCCGGCGAGCGCGTCCTCGAGGCGGCCCAGCCAGACCGTCGCGGCCTTCTGCGCGGCCTCGGTCTCCTCGTCCATCGCCTTCTCGGCGTCGGTGTCCATGCTGGGCGAGGGGCTCGGCAGCAGCGCGGAGGCCGAGGGCGAGGCGCTCTGGCTCCCGCTCTCCTCCGGCTCCTCCTCACCCTCGTCCGTCGGTGCCAGGTTGCGGGCGGGGTTGCCCTCGGCGAGGTTGCGTACGGCATCGATCAGCGCAGGATCGATGGCCCAGGTCAGGTCGGGCATCTCGGCGCCGGTCTCGAGCATCCGGAAGAGGCGTCCGCCGGCGCCCAGGTCGCGGGTCCAGCCCGGGAGGTAGTTCACGCTGCCGTCGCCGTTGTAGACCACGCTGCGCCGGAGCGGCATGACCAGGGACACCTTCTCTGCCTTGGCCTTCTTGTTGGGCTCCTTGACCAGCGGAAGGAAGGTGCGTGCCCGGCCGTCGGCGGTGTTCGGCGTCGTGGAGCCCAGCGCGTGGACCCCGAACCAGTAGACGCCGGGCTCGGTGATCTCCAGCCGCTTGCGCGGCACCGAGAGCGACCACGAGTAGGTCTCGCCGGGCGCGAGGTCGGGGATCGCTGCGTACGTCCCCTCGGTCACGATCCGCTCGCCGACCAGCGAGTCCGCGGGCAACTCGGCGGCCTCGGCCAGCTCCTCGGAGGTGGTCATCGGCGTGTCGCCGACGAACGGGTAGACCTTGACGCCGTGCCACTCCTCCTCGGTGGTGTTGGTGACCTTGCCGCGGACGGTGATCCGGCCCTTGGTGCGGCCGTCGAGGCTGACCGTGTCGAGCTCGTCGATGCTCATCGCGAGCGGGTCGGACTCCGCGGTCTCCTCCGCGGCCCGGGCCGGAGCGGCCAGCGTGGTCGCGGACAGCATCAGCAGAAGGGGTGCCAGCAGCACCAGGACGAGTGCGGCGGTGACTCGCCCACGTGGCCGTGGCGGCCTCGCCTGATGCTGGCGGACTGGCATGACTTCGAGAATATCTTTCAGGGGGTGCGGTCCTCGTAGACTGCGGCGTTGTGTCCGACAGCCAGCTTCCCCCGATCAGCGTCGCCGATGTTCAGCGATCGGTGACTGCTGAACTGGACCGTATCGCACCTGTCATCGACTCCCTAGGTGAGGTCTTCGCTCGCTCGGGCTTCGAGCTGGCGCTCGTCGGTGGCCCGGTCCGCGACGCGATGCTCGGCCGGCCGCACAACGACCTCGACTTCGCCACCTCGGCCCGCCCCGAGGAGACCGAGAAGATCCTGCGTACGTGGGGCGAGGCGCTGTGGGACATGGGCCGCGACTTCGGCACCATCGGCACCCGCAAGGGGCCGTGGCAGATCGAGGTCACCACCTACCGCTCCGAGGCCTACGCCGCCGACTCCCGCAAGCCCGAGGTGGCCTACGGCACGTCGCTGGCCGACGATCTCGTACGCCGCGACTTCACCGTCAACGCGATGGCGGTGCAGCTTCCCGGCCGCGAGGTCGTCGACCTGTACGGCGGCGTCGTCGACCTGGCGACCCGGGTGCTGCGTACGCCGGGGACGCCGGAGGCGTCGTTCTCCGACGACCCGCTGCGGATGATGCGGGCGGCACGGTTCGCCGCCCAGCTCGGCTTCACGGTGGCCCCCGAGGTCGTCGCCGCGATGAAGGACATGGCCTCGCGGATCTCGATCATCTCCGCCGAGCGGGTCCGCGACGAGCTGGTGAAGCTGATCTGCGCGCCCTACCCGCGCCGCGGCCTCTCGCTGCTGGTCGAGACCGGGCTGGCCGACCTGGTGCTGCCCGAGCTGACCGCGCTGCGGATGGAGCGGGACGAGCACAACCGGCACAAGGACGTCTACGAGCACACTCTGACGGTGCTCGAGCAGTCCATCGACCAGGAGGAGCGTCTGGGTGGCGGCCCCGACTTCGTGTCCCGGTTCGCGGCGCTGATGCACGATGTCGGCAAGCCGCGCACCCGGAAGTTCCACGACGACGGCACCGTCTCGTTCCACCACCACGACGTCGTCGGCGCCAAGATGACCCGCAAGCGGATGAAGGCGCTGCGCTTCTCCAACGACGAGATCGAGGCGGTCTCCTCGCTCGTCGAGCTGCACCTGCGCTTCCACGGCTACGGCGACGGTGAGTGGACCGACTCCGCGGTCCGTCGCTATGTGAGGGATGCCGGCGACCAGCTCCAGCGCCTCCACGTGCTCACCCGCGCCGACTGCACCACCCGCAACCGCCGCAAGGCCGACCGCCTCGCCCGCACCTACGACGCCCTCGAGGCTCGCATCGAGCGGATCTCCGAGGAGGAGGAGCTCGCCGCCCTCCGCCCGGCCCTCGACGGCAACCAGATCATGTCGCTCCTCGACATCCCGCCCGGGCGCGAGGTCGGGGCTGCGTACAAGTTCCTGATGGACCTGCGCCTCGACGAGGGAATCCTCTCCGAGGACGAAGCCGCCAAGCGGCTCCTGGACTGGTGGTCCGCGCGTTCCGAATGACCTGTTCGGGCTATGTCCCGCGGGGCACTTCGGCTTTACCTTGAGTTGTTCCGCGGGCGTGGACCATTGAGTGTGCGCGTCCTGTCCAGCTCGGAGGCTTGCTCTTGTCTCGTTCGCGAACGTCGACGTACGTCGCACTGATCCCGCTCGTCGCTGTCGCGCTCTGCCTTGTCCCAGTGTCTGCGGACGGCGTAGAGGTCCCGGCGCAGGACACCTGCGGGGGTCTCGTTGTGACCGTCGACCTGAGCCAGGCGGGTGCCGCTCCGACCGAGGGTGATGACGTCATTCTCGGCACCCCGAACGTCGATACCATCCATGGCCTCGGTGGTGACGACGTCATCTGCGGGCTCGGCGGTGGAACCGGCAGACCGTCCGGCACGGATCAGGACCGGATCTTTGGAGATGCCGGCAACGACCGTCTTGTCGGCTCTGCGGGGAGCGAGATCTTCTTGGGCGGCGATGGAAGCGACGCCATCGAAGCAGGTGCGGGACGCGATTTCTTCTACCCCGGTATGGGCGATGACCGTATCACCGTTGAGGAAATCGGGCCGGACGAGATCTTCTACTCGGATGTCCCTGTCGGAGTCAGCGTCGACATGCGCCTGTGCGGCGCTCAGAGCGGAATCCCGGCCACACCTCAGGACACCGGTGCCGGGATGGACAGCCTGCCGTGCTCCGTCTGGTTGGTCCGCGGAGGCCCCGAGGCCGACAAACTGTCTCGTCGCGACGACCGCTTCGGGCATCTCTCCGGCGGGCCGGGAGATGACACCCTCTACGGTGCCGAGCGGCCAGAGGCCGAGAGCGCCGACAACGGCAGTTACTTCGGCGGCGAGGGAAACGACACCCTCGACTTCAGTCGGGTCGACCATGCGCTCCACCTTGAAGCCGAGTCCTCGTCGGAGACGGCCTACTACGAGACAGGCGTCGGCAGGATCAACGTCGCCGGCGTCGAGAATCTCGTCGGGTCGTCGTATGTCGACCGGTTGTACGCCGATTCGGAGCCATCGGTCCTCGACGGTGGCCCCGGAAAGGACTGGTTGTGGGGTGGTCCAGCTGCCGACACCTTCGCAGATGCTGATGCTCAGGTTGTCTCCGGAGCGGTGGCCGCGGTCACCATCGACGGAGCCGCCGGAACCTTCAGTAGTGGGGACACGTTCATGGTTGCCCCTGACGTGACGGTTTGGGGCTCGGCTGGGAACGACGTCATCCATCCGGGGCGGCTGTGCAGCGTTCACGGAAATGGTGGGGACGACACCTTCGTGATCGATCCCGCCGTCGCCCCGGACTGTGCGCCGGGCGAGCGGGGAAGCTACCAGGGCGGCATCCTGACACTCGAGGCCTTGAACGAGCCCGCGACGTACGCCCTTGGGGACCCGGTCGTCACGACGGCGTCCCAGAGCATCCCGTTGCCGGCGGTCACCGGGATGAAGCTGATCGGCACACGTTTCGACGACGTGCTCGGTGGCGACGCCGGCGACAACACCATCGATGGTGGCCGTGGCAACGATGTCATCCGTGGCGGAGCTGGCCAGGACACTGTGACGTACGAGGCGGCCGGAGCGGGCGTCACTGCTTCGACGACGAGGGTCTCCGGGGGCGGTGGCAGCGACACGCTGGCCGACATCGAGAACCTGACCGGGAGCCGCTACCGCGACACCCTCACGGGTGACGCCTCGTCGAACGTGTTGCGCGGCGGGGACGGCGACGACCTGGTGTCTGGCGGCGCTGGCGCCAACCTGATCGACAGCGGCGCTGGGAACGACACGGTCATCAGCGGGTCCGGTGACGAGAACCTGAACTGTGCCACCGGAACGGACACTGTCTCGTACGCCACTGCCGGATCGGCGATCAGGTTCACGACTGCTAGTCCGCACACGGCGTACAACGTCACTGGTGGCGGCGGAAATGACCGAGCTTTCAGCTGTGAGAATCTGACCGGCTCGGGCTACGGAGACATCATCACCGGCACGAGTGGTGCCAACGTCCTCTACGGGGGTGGCGGAAGTGACACCATCAACGGCGGCGCGGGCAGTGACACCGTGTCCGGCGGAGACGGAAACGACACGCTCTACGGCAGCACCGGAAACGACCGGGTGCTCGGCGGCACGGGCAACGACAGCCTCCGTGGCAATGCTGACAACGACACGGTCGACGGAGGCAGCGGCACCGACACCGTCTCGTACGACTATGCGACCGGCCGTGTCACTGCTTCGATGACCCGATCCACGGGAGCCGGTGTCGGCACTGACACGCTGGCGGGCGTCGAGAACATCACCGGCAGCGGGTACGCGGACGCGCTCACCGGCAACGGTGTTGCCAATGTGATCGCCGGTGGCGGTGGCAACGACACCCTCGTCGGGGCCGGCGGGAGCGACAGGCTGCTCGGCGGCAGCGGTGCCGATGTCCTGCGCGGCGACTCAGGCAACGACACGGTCGATGGCGGGTCCGGGACGGACAGGGCGAGCTTCACGACCGCAACAGAACGTGTCACGTCGACCATGACGTCGGCCTCAGGCGGGGCTGGCTCGGACAGGATGTTCGGGATCGAAAACCTCACCGGAGGTGCGTACGCCGACCGGCTGACCGGAAACGGCATCGCGAACGTCATTCAGGGTGGTGGGGGCGCCGACTACCTGTATGGGGTCGGTGGCGCCGACAGGCTCTACGGCAACAGCAGCGGTGACCGCTTGTACGGCGGCACCGGTAGCGACTACGGCGACGGCGGGACTGGACGCGACATGGCGTACTCGATCGAGCGCCGACGAAACATCCCCTGATCACACAGCACACTTGTTGACATCTGGGCGCCTACTGTCCATCGAGCCATACTGACGGTACGGTTCCGCGTATGACGACGATCACAGATCTCGAGGCAACGACCGCCATCAACGCGACACCCGCTCAGGTGTGGGCCGCGATCACGGACCTTCCGCGGATGGCTTCGTGGAGCCCGCAGGTGGTGAAGACCGTGGTGTTCGGCCAGGTCAAGGAGGGCACCCGCTTCTTCAACATCAACCGCCAGGGCTGGAAGCACTGGCCGACCAACGCCAAGGTCGTACGCTTCACGCCCCACTCCGACTTCGCGTTCCGGGTCGCGGAGAACACGACGGTCTGGTCCTTCCAGATCGACGAGACCCCTGAGGGGTCGCTGGTCACCCACCGTCGCGAGACCCCGGACGGCATCTCCGCGCTCTCCCGCTCGCTGACGAATGCGGTGCTCGGCGGTCAGGAGAAGTTCACCGAGGAGCTGCGTACGGGCATGGCCACGACGCTCGCCAAGCTCAAGGCCGACCTCGAGGGCTGACCCTCCCGCGCCGAGGCCGCGGCGTCAGGCCCCTGCCCTGGTCCAGCGGTAGACGCTGCTGGTGGAGACGCCGAGCTGCGCGGCCACGTCGGGGATGCGGGCCCCGGCGTCGACGAGGAGCCGGGCGGCCTCGGACTTGTCGTCGGGGAGATTCGCCATCAGCTCAGCGATCTCGTCGGGAAGGATGTCGGGGTAGTCCATGGCCGGCTCGGGGTCGGGGATGTTCTCCGGGAACGGGATCCGGTCGAGGAGCGTGCCGTCGGCGTCGGACGGCTTGGTGGCCGTGCGGACGTTGCTGAACTGTGGCGCCATCCCGGCGCCCGGGGCAGCGTCGGCGGCCGTGCGCGCGGCGTCGCTCACCCGGCTCGAGACGCGGCGGCGGGTGTCCGGGGTGGCGAGGGCTGATGCCATCTCGCGGGTTCGGGTCTCGCGCGACGGGGTCACCTCGCGGGGTACGTCGGTGACCGAGTCGGAGACGGCGTCGGTGGTCCTGTCGAAGTGGATGCCGGTAGGCGCCTCGATGGCACGGTCGGCGTCAGGAGCGGGTGCTACGTGCGGAACCTGCTCCACCACCGGCACGCTGAGCGCCTCGTGCACATCGGGCAGGGTGATCGGCAGCCGGTCGGCCTGGCGGGTGCCCTCGGCGACCGCGGCGAAGGCGTCGACCCACTGGGTGATCTGGTCGCGCATCGCGCCCGGCGCGACCGACCGCAGGGCGACCGCCTCGGCGCGCCAGTAGCGCTTCTGCGCGCGCTCCAGCTTCCGGCGGGACGAGGCCGTACGCTTCCGCACCGCCGTGTCACGAGCCCGGCGCCATTCGACGCGGGTGGCCAGGAGGGCGTGCATCCGGGCGCCCATCCGCAGGTCGGACCAGGAGCGTTCCATGGCGAGGTGTCGGTCGCCGACGAGCGCGAGGTGCCACATCAGAGCCGCCAGGAGCGGCACGATGAACCGGAACGCGGCGGCGGTGACGGCGTGGCCGAGATGGATCTCGTGCCAGCCGGCGAAGAACCCGGACGCGGCGGACAGCAGCCAGGTCAGGGTCAGCAGCGTCTGCGCCGGCCGGTCCTGCTGGGCCGCCTCGCGGGCCATCAGAGCGACGGTGACCAGCGAGAGCTCGAAGACGCCGGCGAAGGCGTAGGCGTTGATCGCGCCCATGGCGAGTACGTCCCGCCCGAAGCCGACCATGGCGACGTACGCGGCGGCCGTCGAGATCAGCGCGACCGAGACGGCGCCGAAGAGGATGAGGCCGCGACCACTTCCGGTCGAGCCCTTGCCTGTCGGGGTCGTGTCGTTGTCGGGACGCATCGTGGGGGTCTCCCGTGCCTGAGGCGGTCGATCGTTCGGGTCCCGGAGTCTAGGGGATCAAACAGGTGTTCGAGGTGTACGTGGATGGAGTGTTGACAAACCCGGTGGAAATTCGGCCGCAGTGATCCATCGGGCAGGGCTACAGTCCGCTCATGTCGAAGACGGCGGTGCGCCGCGTACTTTTCAAGTCGTTCTGGGCCGTGATCGGCCTGGTCATCGCGGTGAGCCTCTTCAAGCTGGCCTTCACCGGCTCGACGCAGGACGCCGATGGGGCGCCACTGACGCCGACCGGGAAGATCCCGCCGGAGGAGGTGATCGCCGAGAAGGGCACCATCTCCAACGCGCTCACGGTCGAGGGGACGATCGTGATCGACAAGCCGGTCTCCGCCACCAGCTCGGTCACCGGGGTGCTGGCGCACCGGTTCGCCGAGACCGGCGCCAGGGTGAAGAAGGGCGACAAGCTCTTCCAGGTGCGCACGGAGGGGGAGCCCGCCGAGGCCGAGCCCGTCGAGGAGCCTGCCGAGGAGCCCGGGAACGTCGATGACGCCGCCGGCGACGGCGATCGTGACGATCCCCCGGTCGAGCCGTCGCCTCCCAAGCCGGTCTATCACTGGTACACGGTCGTCGCGCCCGCCACCGGCATCGTCGGCAACTACGCCGCCGAGCTGATGGGCGAGGTGACCGAGGACGGGGTGGTCGTCTCGATCCGTCCCACGACGTTCCATGCGGTCGGCGCGATCTCGCCGCTGGACCGCTACCGGCTGGCCAGCAACCCGGATGAGGCCACGGTGACCATCGAGAGCGGCCCCAAGCCGTTCACCTGCACCGATCTGCGCATCGGCGACGCGGCGACCGAGACGATCACCAGCAACGAGCCCGAGGGCGAGATGATGGAGGGGGAGCCGGGGGCCGAGGGCGACTCGGGGGCAGGCGCCCGGATCAGCTGCCTGGTCCCGGAGAAGGTCACCGTCTTCGACGGTCTGACCATGACCATGGCCATCGACGCGGGCAAGAGCGACGGCGACGTCGTCACCATCCCCGTCACCGCGGTCACCGGTCTGGTCGGCGACGGCACCGTCTGGGTCGTCGGCGAAGACGGAACCCCGACCGAGCAGCCGGTCAAGCTCGGCGTCACCGACGGCAAGCTCGTCGAAGTGACCAGCGGGCTGAAGGCCGGCGACTCGGTCCTGCGGTACGTCCCGGGCTCGAAGGAGACGGGCGGCGGGACTGACGACGGGATGATCGAGGAAATGCCGATGGGGGAGATGTGAGCGCGGAGGAGCTGCTGAGGCTCACCGGCGTGGCCCGCACGGTCGAGCTCCCCGACGGCGAGGACCTGCACATCCTGACCAGCGTCGACCTCGACGTGAGCCGCGGCGACCATGTCGGCATCGTGGGCCGCTCGGGCACCGGCAAGTCGACCCTGCTGAACCTGCTCGGCCTGCTGGACCGGCCCACCGGCGGCACCCTGGAGTGGGCAGGTCGCAACGTCACCGACATCAGCAACCGGCAGGCTGCCCGGATCCGCGGTCGTGATGTCGGGTTCGTCTTCCAGCAGTTCAACCTGCTGCCGGGGCGTACTGCTCTGGAGAACGTGATGGCTCCGCTGCTCTACGCGTCCGGCAGGGAGTTCTGGCAGCGACGCCGGATTGCGGCCACGATGCTCGACAAGGTCGGGCTCGGCGACCGGCTCGACGCGATGCCCCAGTTCCTCTCCGGCGGTGAGCAGCAGCGCATCGCCATCGCCCGCGCCCTCGTCCGGACGCCTTCGGTCGTGCTGGCCGACGAGCCGACCGGGGCGCTCGACGTCGAGACGGGCGCGATGGTGATGAAGCTGCTCGACCAGGCGACGTACGACTCCGGCGCCGCGCTGATCACGATCACCCACGACCAGAACGTCGCCGCCCTGGCCCGGCGGCGGTTCCGGCTCGCCGAGGGACGGCTGCACCCGCTGACCGAGGAGGCAGCGGCGTGAGGAGCAACCTGGCGCGCCTCGTCACGGGTCTGGCCGCCTCGACCGTCGAGGCGTGGCAGGAGCTGCGCATCCACCGGCTCCGGGTGCTGTTGTCGCTGGTCGGGGTGGCGGTGGCGGTCGCCTCGATCACCGCGACCGTCGCGGCCGGCCAGATCGCCAAGCAGATGTTCACCGAGTCCTACGAGGTCGACGGGCGGCCGGCGCACATCTCGGTCATGGCCTACGACCCCCACAGCGGCATGCCGCTCTCCGTCGAGCGGGTCCGGCCCGCCTTCCAGACGGTCGCGGAGCGGTTCGACGTGAAGTACGCGTCGGCGAGGATCTCCGCCTACGACATCAAGGCGACCACCGCGAGCAGCAGCAAGCGGGTCGAGTTGATGGGGGTCGACCCTGCGTACGCCGCCATCCACCGGGTCGTGGTGCCGCAGGGTCGCTGGCTGCAGGCCTCGGACGAGGAGCGCCTCTCCCCGGCGCTCGTGGTCGACGAGACGTTCCTGAAGAAGCTCGGCCTGCGGGGCACACAGCTGCCGACGTCGGTGGACCTGAAGGGCCAGGGGATGTCGGTGACCGCGACGATCATCGGTGTCACCAGCCTGCGGGGCTACGGCACGCCACGCGCGTTCATGCTGGCCGACTCGCTGGAGCACTGGCAGGCCGGCGCCCCCACGGACGCCAGCTACGAGATGTGGGTGCCGATCGACGGCGCCAACGAGCTCGCCGGCGAGATCGGCATGGCGATGCGCGCCGAGCTCCCGGGACTCCAGGTCGACGCCCAGCGCGACGACTACCTGGCGTGGGGCGGTGAGGACCCGATCGGCCCGATCAAGTGGGTGATCATCGGGATCGCCGGGATCATCCTGCTGCTCGGCGCCCTGAGTCTGCTCAACATCGCCCTGGTCACCATCCAGCAGCGGATCCGGGAGATCGGGATCCGGCGCAGCTTCGGGGCGACCACAGGGCGGGTGTTCTTCTCGGTGCTGATGGAGAGTGTCGTGGCCACCGTCGTCGCGGGCGTGGTCGGCGTGCTCTTGGCCGTGGCCGCCATCAAGAACCCGCTGGTGAAGAAACTCGTCCTCCAGGGCATCGACGACGTCCCGCCCTTCCCGCTCTCGGCGGCGTTCCTCGGCCTCGCCGTCGCCCTCGCGGTCGGCGCGATCGCGGGCATCCTGCCGGCGATGATCGCCGCACGGGTGAAGATCATCGACGCGATCCGCTTCTGACGCCGCGTACGAAATGCGACTGCCCCGGGTGCCAGGCACCCGGGGCAGCTCAACAGCAGAGGGTCACTCCCCGCGGATGAACGCCTCCAGCTGAACGCGACCCTCGGTGTCCTCGATCTGAACCGGCGGGCTCTTCATGAGGTAGGCCGAGGCCGGGATGATCGGACCGCCGATGCCGCGGTCCTTGGCGATCTTGGCCGCACGGACGGCGTCGATGATGATTCCCGCCGAGTTGGGGGAGTCCCAGACCTCGAGCTTGTACTCCAGGTTCAGCGGGACATCACCGAACGCGCGACCCTCGAGCCGGACGTACGCCCACTTGCGATCGTCGAGCCACTGCACGTAGTCGGACGGGCCGATGTGCACGTTGCGGTCGTCGATCTTGTCGGCCAGTTCGCCCTTGAGGTTCGAGGTGACGGCCTGGGTCTTGGAGACCTTCTTGGACTCCAGGCGCTCGCGCTCGAGCATGTTCTTGAAGTCCATGTTGCCGCCGACGTTGAGCTGGTACGTACGGTCCAGCGCGACGCCGCGGTCCTCGAACAGCTTGGCCATGACGCGGTGGGTGATGGTGGCACCGACCTGCGACTTGATGTCGTCACCGACGATCGGGACGCCGGCGGCCTCGAATTTCGCGGCCCACTCGGGGTCGGAGGCGATGAAGACCGGCAGCGCGTTGACGAAGGCGACGCCCGCGTCGATCGCGCACTGCGCGTAGAACTTGTCCGCCTCCTCGGAGCCGACCGGAAGGTAGGAGACGAGAACGTCCACCTCCTTCTCGCGAAGGACCGAGACCACGTCCACGGGGTCGAGGCCCGACTCGGAGATGGTCTGGCGGTAGTACTTGCCCAGACCGTCGAGCGTGGGACCACGCTGGACCTCGACGCCCTTGAACGGGACGTCGGCGATCTTGATGGTGTTGTTCTCGGAGGCGTTGATCGCCTCGGAGAGGTCCTTGCCGACCTTCTTGTCGTCGACGTCGAAGGCAGCGACGAACTCGACGTCAGAGACGTGGTAGTCGCCGAACGTGACGTGCATCAGGCCCGGGACGCTGCCCGCCGGGTCGGCGTCCCTGTAGTACTCCACACCCTGGACCAGGGAGCTGGCGCAGTTGCCGACTCCCGCGATTGCTACACGAACCGAACCCATCGGGGCTCCTTCCAATACTCCGGGCCGACACCGGCCCGGAGGTCATCACTCGTTCTCTTGGCTGCTCTGCGCTGTGCGCGAGACGTCCGCTTCGTCGCGTACGCCATCGTCATCCCCCAGATCCCCCTGACCCGCCGCCTGCTCGTCGTTCACAGGCCTGGGGTTGCGTTCGGCGTCGATCAGAGAGGAGAGCCATCGGACCTCCCGCTCGACCGACTCGACGCCGTGACGCTGAAGCTCGCGGGCGTAGGAGTCGACCTCTTTCTGGGTCATGGCAAGCTCGCGTTGCACCCGATCGAGCCGCTCCTGGAGCCGGCTGCGACGTCCTTCGAGGACGCGAAGCCTGATCTCCATGTCGGTGCGACCGAAGAACGCGAACCTGATGTCGAAGTTGTCGTCCTCCCAAGCCATCGGACCGACCTCGGACATGAGCTGGGTGAACTCACGCTCTCCGGCAGGCGTCAGCTGGTAGACGATCCGCGGCCGCCGGGTCACCGGCGTGACGGACTGCGCCTCCTCTTCGATGAGGTGCTTGCGCAGCATCTTCTTCAGAGCCGGGTAGAGCGAGCCGTACGACAGCACTCGCCCCCAGCCCAGCATCAGGTTGAGCCGCTTGCGCAGCTCGTAGCCATGCATAGGCGACTCGTGCAGCAGCCCAAGGACTGCCAACTCGATCGTCTCTGCGCGACGTGCCATGCGACCTATCGTACCGATATATCCGTGATGGCAAATAGAGACCTAAGTCTTGTCTGTCTACGCCTGAAGAGCCCGCTTCGATGCAACCGTCACCGAACTGTTGACGTCGGGTGACTTGAGGCGCGCTGGGCGTGGATGCGGGAGCGCTAGCGTCGATTGCGTACGCTGATGGCTGCCGTTCACCTACCCGAGGAACCACCCGGGGAAGGTCAGGCAAGCGTCGCGCGTCAGGTTGATGGGATTCCCTCGGGGGGATTCAGCGACGTCGGGGGATTGTCAGTGTCAGCCCGTCCGGTCACGTGCCGGGCAGTCACAGGAGCAGTGCAACACCCGTGAGCGACCCATCCGGCGGCTTTTCTCAAAGGCCCAGCCCCCGCAGTGCCAGTCCCCGTAGATCCAATCTCGGTGGGCAGCAAGGACGACCCCAGGGCGGACCGCGCCCACCGCAGGGTGGTCCGGGCGGTCGTCCGCCGGCACCGCGCCGTCCCCAGGGCGGTCCGCAGGGTTCTCCGCAGGGGCCGTCCTCAGGCGGTCGCCCCCAGCCCCGCGGCCAGCGGCCGATGCCTCCCGGCGGTCCCCGCCCCGGTCAGCGGCAGCCCTACCCGCCGGGACCGCGTCGTCCCGGCGAGCCGCCGGTCGACCGTCTCGGTCAGCGGCCTGCGCGTCCCGAGCGTGGCGGCGGCGGTCGTGGGCCGCGTGACCCCAACTCCGTAGCCGGCGCGCCGAACGGCCGCTTCGATGACGAAGGGCTCGACAAGAAGGCCCTGGCGGCCCGGATCGGCAAGATCGCGGCGATCTGCGCGCTGGTCATGGCGCTGATCGGCAGCGGCGCGGTGATCATCTCCTACAACATGATCTCGATCCCCAGCGCCAACGCGGCGTTCGAGGCCGAGTCGAGCTTCGTCTACTACGCCGGCGGCAAGAAGGAGGTCGGCCGCTTCCAGGCGGGCGACCAGAACCGTGACGCGCTGAGCGAGGACGAGATGCCCGCGCTCATCAAGGACGCGGCGGTGGCCGCCGAGGACCGCAGCTTCTACGAGAACAACGGCATCGACCTCAAGGGCATCGCCCGCACGCTCTTCACCAACGCCACCACCGGCAGCGCGGGTGGTGCGTCGACGATCACGCAGCAGTACGTCAAGAACCTCTACCTGACCCAGGAGCGCACCTACTCCCGCAAGGTCAAGGAAGCGGTCATCTCGCTGAAGATCAGCCGGCAGAAGTCGAAGGATGAGATCCTCACCGGCTACCTCAACACCGTCTACTTCGGCCGCGGCGCCTACGGCGTCCAGGCCGCGGCGAAGACCTACTTCCGCAAGTCGGCCCAGGACCTCAACATCAAGGAGGCCGCGGCGCTGACCGCGATCCTCAACAACCCCAACGGCTTCGACCCGGAGAAGGAAGGCAAGGACTCCGGCGGCACCGAGCTGCTCGGCCGTTACCAGTACGTCCTCAATGGCATGGCCGACCTCAAGAGCCAGGGCAAGGCGCTCAGCGACTACGACGAGGCGACCCTCGAGAAGGCGAAGGCGGCGCTGCCCAAGTTCCCCAAGCCGCTGGCCGACAGCCGCCTCGGTGGCCAGAAGGGTCACGCGCTCACCCTGGTGAAGAACGAGCTGAAGTCCCTGAAGAACGAGAACGGCGAGCCTCTCTTCACCGAGGAGGACATCGACAGCAAGGGCCTGAAGGTCACGACCACCCTCAGCGCGAAGGCGATGAAGGCCGCGGAGCAGGCTGTCAAGGACGTACGTCCCGAGGACAAGAAGGCGGTCAACGCGAAGCACCCGGAGAACGAGCTGCACGTGGGCGCCGCCACTGTCGATGTGAAGACCGGTGCGCTCAAGGGCTTCTACGGCGGCCAGGACTACCTCGACTCCCAGATCAACTGGGCGGCCTCGGGCGGCATGGCCGGCTCGACAATGAAGCCGTTCACCCTCGCCGCGGCCCTCGAGGCGGGCTACTCGCTCAAGGACACCTGGACCGGTGAGGGTGGTTGGGAGATCCCCGGCACCGACCGGGTGGTCCGCAACTCGGGCCAGACCGCAGCGGACCCCACCGGTCACGGCTACGGCGACCACATCACCGGCATCAAGGCGATGGAGGAGTCGGTCAACACCTCCTTCGTCGAGATGTCGACGGCGCTGCCCAACGGCAGCCAGGACGTCTACGACATGGCGGTCAAGGCCGGACTGCCGCCCGACGAGCAGCATGCCGAGAACGCACCTGCCGACTACCGCTCGATCCCGGCCTACTCGATCGACTTCGACCCCAAGAACTATCTGCTCACGCTGGGTCGTCAGGCGATCAGCCCGATCAACATGGCCAACGCCTACGCGACCATCGCCAACGGCGGCGTGCGCAACACCGTGCACCTCGTCTCGAAGGTTGTCGACGCGAAGGGCGAGGTCGTCTACGAGTGGGACCAGCGTGACGGCGAGGAGCGGGCGATGTCCGAGGACACCGCCGACGACACCTCCTACGCCCTGCAGCAGGTCGTGAAGGACGGCACCGGCCAGTCGGCCGGAGTGATCAACCAGCCCGCTGCCGGCAAGACCGGCACCGCGACCAACGCCGACGATGACGTCTCCTCGGCATGGTTCGCCGGCTATACGCCTCAGCTGTCCACGGCGGTCATGTACGTCCGTGGCAAGGGCTCCGGCAAGCTGGACAACTGGCTCGACTCCTACTTCGGAGCCGGCTACCCCGCCGAGACGTGGGCCCAGATCATGGGCACGCTGACCGACGACCTCGACCTCGAGGAGTTCCCGGAGCCGGCGTGGAAGGACGGCGAGGCGCCGATGGACGGTCATGAGCCGTCGCTGACCGCCACCCCGACCCCGACTCCGACCCCGTCGGAGAACTGCTCCAAGAAGGACGAGCGCAAGGGCCTCTGCATCCCGATCGAGGAGCCGGATGCCAGTGAGTCGCCCACGGATGGCGCGACCGACGGTGATCCGGAAGAGGGCACGACTCCTGACCCGTCCGAGTCGACCGAGCCCGGGGTCACCGAGACCGCGTGTGACTGGTTCGGGGACTGTGAGTCGTCCTCGCCACCGGCGGATGGCAATAATGGCGGCGGTAATGGCGGCAGCACCGAAGAGGGCACTACGCAGTGACAGAAGGTCCAGTGACCGCCCCCACGGCGGAGGATCCGGTCGTCAGGACCGCTTCCACCGCCGTGGGCGGTCCTCTCGGGGGACTCGCACACGGCCGACGGCGCTGGTTCAGCGCGGTCGGCCTCTTGCTGCTCCTGACCTCGCTCACCTTCGCGATCGGGATGGTGTCGAAGCAGACCTGCTACAACGCCACCTGGACCAACGGCGACACCAGATACACCCACTTCTGCTACTCCGACCTGCCCTATCTCTACGTCGACCGCGGCCTGGCCGAGCACGAGTGGCCCTACTCCGCCGATCCTGAGGTCCGGGCGCGCTACCAGCAGGTGATGGAGTATCCGGTCGGCATCTCCTACTACGCCTGGGCGACGTCCCACGTCACCGACTGGCTGACCGACACCCCCGACGAGGACGAGCGCCATCTCGTGGAGACCTCGAGCTTCTGGGGTCTGCCCGGCATGCACCACGAGATCCGGGTCTTCATCATCGTCAACGTGATCGGCTTCGCGGTCGCGGCGCTGCTCTCCGCCTGGTTCCTGGCACGTACGCACCGCCGACGGCCCTGGGACGCCGCCGCGTTCGCGCTCGCTCCGGTGCTGGCGGCGACCGGGATCATCAACTGGGACATGCTGGCGGTCGTCTTCGTGGCCGGTGCGCTGTGGGCGTGGTCGCGCGACCGGCCGCTGCTGACCGGCATCCTCATCGGCCTCGGCTGCGCGACGAAGCTCTACCCGCTCTTCCTGCTCGGCGGGCTCGTGGTGATCTGCATCCGGCGCCGTCGCTACTACGACCTGGCGGTTGCCGCCCTGGCGACGATCCTCGCCTGGGTGCTCGCCAACCTCCCCGCGATGGCCACCGGCCTGGAGGAGTGGAAGGTCTTCTGGAGCTTCAACTCCGAGCGCGGCCCCGACCTCGGCTCGCTGTGGCTCGTGGTCCAGCAGGCCAGCGACGCGGCGATCTCCGCACACACGGTCAACCTCGTCTCCTGGGCCTTCTTCATCGCCTGGTGCAGCGGCGTACTCATCATCGGGCTGACGGCCCGGGAGACACCGCGACTGGCGCAGCTCGGGTTCCTGATCGTGGCCGGGTTCCTGCTGGTCAACAAGGTGTATTCACCCCAGTACGTCCTGTGGCTGCTGCCGCTGGCCGTCCTCGCCGTGCCGCGCTGGCGTGACCAGCTCATCTGGCAGGCCGGTGAGCTCTTCTACTTCGTGGCGGTCTGGTGGTATCTCGCGGACCTGCTGGCCAGCAGCGGCGGAAACCAGCCGGTGTACTGGTTCGCGATCATCGCCCGGGTCGCAGCCGAGATCTACCTGGTCGCGGTCGTGGTCCGAGAGATCTACGAGCCGTGGCGCGATCCGGTCCGGTGGACCGAGGCCCGCGCGGAGAGTCAGGAATCCAGGACGATCTCGTCGAACGAGGTAGCGGTGTAACGCACCCGGACCTCGAGCTCCTCGCCGACCTCGGGCACACGCGCGCCCGAGGGAAGCATGAGCATCGACTCCTGCATGTGTGGCGGCTCGGCGAACCAGAGCGCCTTGCCGTCGAGCGTGTACGGCGAGCGCGACTGTCCCATCGCGTCGAGCCCACCGCGGGCGACCGCGAGGGCGCGGGAGCGCAGGTGGGTGTCGCCCAGCGGCGCCTCGAGCCCGATCCCGTGGGCGGTGCCGCCGGAGGCGACCACCAGGTGGCCGGCGCGCATCGCGGTGCGGCCGCGATAGCCGTAGGAGTAACCCCGCTCGAGCGGGTGTACGTCCTCGACGGTCGCGGTCACGGTGAGCGCTCCGCGGTCACCGAGCCAGAGCGCGGTGCCGACGCGGGGCCGGAAGGTGATGTCGCCGTAGGCGGCGCGCAGCTGGGCCAGCTCGTTGGCGCTCAGGTGGGAGACCCACACCGTCTTCGCCTCGGCGCCGACGACGGCGTCCATCTGGGCGCGTACCTCGGCCAGCGAACCGCCGTCGAGGCCGAAGTGCATGGTGATGCCCTCGAAGCGGGCGTGCTCGCGGGCGACGGCGGCGGTCGGCCACAGGTCGCTCGGCGTCATCCCGTGGCGGCGCATCGAGGTGACCAGCTCGACGATGACCCGGGCGCCGGGCTGGCGCTCCAGCAGCAGCGGCAGGTCCTCGGGGCGGCTGATCGTGTGGATCACCCGGTCGGCGATCTCCGGGTTGATCTCGGGTGAGTAGGGCCGCCACGGGGTGAGGACGTAGATCGATCCGCTGAACCGGGTCGCGACCTCCCACACCTCGTTGTAGGTGCCCACCGCGAGCGTGTCCACGCCGGTGTCGAGGCTGTTGAGCCACTCGGTCTGGTGGGCGAGCTTGCGCAGGGTGAGGCCGTAGCCGTTGCCCTTCGCCACCGGGACCAGGCCGGGGGTCGCCTCGGCGAAGGTCTGGACGTGCTTGCGCCAGCGATCGGCGTCAACGGTCAGTTTCAGCGGCATACGGAGATCAGCGCCTCTTCATGTAGACATCGAAGGCCGTGTAGATCGGCTTGTTCAGCGGCAGGTCCCACTCCCCGGCGTACTCCACCGCCTGGCCACCGGTGCCGACCTTGAACTGGATCAGCCCCACGTGGGAGTCGTCGGTGGAGAGCGTCGGAGTGATGCCGCGCAGGTCGTAGGTGGTCGCACCGGCGGCCATGGCGTCCTGGATCATCGCCCATTGCAGGGCGTTCGAGCCACGTACGTCTCGCTTCTCGGTCGAGGAGGCGCCGTAGGAGTACCAGGCGTGCTGCCCGACGCGGACCATGATGGTGGCGGCGACCAGATCGCCCTCGTGCCGGGCCAGGAAGAGCTTGATGCGCTCCGGATCCTCGGACGACATCGCCCAGAACATGGTGCTGAAGTAGCTCCGCTGGCGGGGCGTGAAGTGGTCGCGGGCGGCGGTGTGGACGTAGAGGTCGTGGAAGGCGCTCAGGTCACCCTCGAAGTCGCCGTCCGCGGGGGCGGTGGGAGAGGTGACGGTGACCTCGACGCCCATCTTGGCGGACTTCTTGATGTTGCGGCGCCAGAGCTGGTTCATCCCCTTGAGGACCTCGTCCTCGGTCTTCGGCGTGCCGTCCTCGTGGGCCAGCGGGATGACGAAGTTGTACTGCGGCTGGCCCGCACCGAAGCCGTCCTCGGGGGACTGGAGCTTCCAGCCCGCCGCCCTCAGCTGCGAGACGACGCGGGCGCCGGTGGCGTCGCGGTGGGTGGGGGTGAGCTGGTTGAGCCGCTGGACGGTGTCGTCGGCGATGCCGTCCTTGACCTGGTTCGCGTTCCAGGTGGCGGTGGTGACGGGCGGGCCGATCCGGATGCCGAAGGCGCCGTTCTTCTTCAGGTACGCAGCCAGCGGCGCCAGCCACGGCGCGAGATCGCCCGACCAGTCGATGCTCGGACCCTCCGGCAGGTAGGCGAGGGTGAACCGCTCCAGCTTCGGGACCGGCCGGTGCAGCACCAGCGCGGCGCCCACGAGGGCGCCGCCCTGCAGGCTGTCGAACCATCCGATCGACTCCGAGCGCCACTCGGTCTTGACCCGGGCCCACGACGGGGTCTGGAGGAAGCTCACGCTGGGTTGCTTCTCGATGAAGGCGAGATGCTCCGCAGCGGTGATGGGGCGCACGGTGAGACTCACCCGCAGAAGGCTACCCGCTCTGGCGGTAGGGCCGAATCCCGGTGGTCGAGCCGGTCGGGACCGCCGTCCGTGAGCGTCTCGCCGCCTCAATGTGGGGACAATCCCGCCGCTCCCTAGTGAGTCGGGGCCGTTGAGACGCTATTGTCAACGACCAGATGTATCACGGCTTGGGGCCCGGGCCTCCTTGTAGCCGTGACAGCAACTATGACCACCACGATGACGCGTCCGCGCGCCATCTGGCCCCCCACCGGCTCGCCGCCGATCCGGAGGCCGCCGGTCGAGGAGGAGACTGTGACACGGGTACCACGGGGGATCGGTCATGCCGACGCACCTGTGACCGTGTGGTCCCGGGCCACGGCCGACTTCGACCGTTGGCTCAGCGGCGACTCCGCCGCCCTCGACGAGCTGGTCGCGACGATGACGCCCGTCCTGTGGCAGGTCGCGCGCTCCTACCGACTCTCTGCCGAGCAAGCGGAGGACGTCGTCCAGAACACCTGGCTGACCTTCGTACGCAAGCACTCCTCGATCCTCGACACCGCGGCCGTCGGCGCTTGGCTCACGCTGACCACGCGCCGTGAGGCGTGGCGGGTCGCGAAGCGATCCGGGCGGGACGTACCTGTGGAGGACGAGGCGCTCGAGTCCCGCGTCCCGACGCAGCGTTCGGCGGAGTCCCTGGTCGTCGAGGGGGACCGCAACTCCCTCATCTGGGCAGCCGTCGAGGGCTTGCCCGAGCGGTGCCGGCGACTGCTGCGCGTGGTCGCCTTCTCCGACCGGCCGGACTATGCCGGTCTGGCCGAAGAGCTCGACATGCCCATCGGCAGCATCGGCCCCACCCGCGGCCGCTGTCTCGGGAAGCTGCGGGACGCACTGCGCGCTGTGTTCGACGAAGGGGAGGTGTCGTGATGGGTCGCTCGGAGGAGCCCACTCGCGAAGAGCTGTTGGGCCTGGTTCGACAGGCTTATGTTGCTGGTGACCCCGTCCCAGGGGGCCTGATCTCCCGGATGCAGGCGGCCGCGGCAGGCGCCGCCGAGGAGTCCGGTCTCGGGCTCGACCTGGAGCTGATGCTCCTGGTGGAGTCTTCGGGTGCCGAGGCGGCTGGAGTACGCTCCTCCGCCCCTGCCTCCGCCCGCTCTGCCTACACGTTGCGCTTCGCCCAGTCCGGCGTGGATGTCCTGGTGCGTGTCGCGTCCGACACCGACACCACCGCCCGCCTCGACGGCTGGGTCGTCCCCGGCTCACCCATGACCGTCCGCGCCGTCCGCGCCGACGATGTCCGTACGCCGATCGTCGCCGTCACCCTCGGAGCCTCGGGTCGCTTCGAGCTCACCTCGTTGCCCGCGGGCCTCATCCGGCTCCGCTTCGAGCCCGCCGACGGCTCTGCTGCTTTTCTGACCCCCACGTTCGAGATCTGACCAGGAGTAACAGTGCATTCCAAGCGTGAGCCACGGCTGTCGGTGGCATACGGATCGACCGAAGCACGTGTGCTCGACCCGACCAACGCGGTCGCCGTCGACGGCGTCTCTGCCCGCTCGACGATCTACTCCTCGGCTGTTCTGCTTGTGTCCAAGTCGGTTGACTTCGAGGACACTTTCAAGCGGATCGAGAAGGCTGCCAAAGGCCTCGGCTGGCGAGCGATCGCTGAGGACGAGCCGGAGTGCGCACGCGACCTTAGGTTCGGCGTACGCCGAGTCCGCCTTGGGGTGCGACCCGGAAAGGCGTCACAAGCGCCGGACGCGTGGACGGTCCTGCAATATCTGCGTGCGGAAGGGCCTGAGAACGTACGCGGCGTGAGCTTGGAGCACGTCCTCGTGCCGGTGCCGCTCAATGAGGGAGACCCGCTGAATGAGGGCGATCCCCTGAACGAGGGGGACCCGCTCAATGAGGGCGACCCGCTCAACGAAGGAGACGGTAGTTCTGGGTACGACCCGCTGGGCACCGGCGGGCGCCAGCCCGTGGCTTTCGTAGGCGCACGCCCACATCGACGAACCGCCGATGAACTCGGCGAACGTCAGCGGCCGGTCGTCGCGATCTTGGACACCGGCTGCGGCGAGCACCCATGGCTCGACTTCGTACGACGTGATGTACGCCTGGGAGAACACCTCATTGGGTGGCCGGCCACGGTGCCGAGCTCGGAGGTCGACGGAGATCAGGTCGGTGCCCTCGATGGGTTGATTGACCCCCTAGCTGGACACGGCACCTTCATCGCAGGCCTCGTCCACCAGGCATGCCCGGACGCCGACATTTACTCATGGCGCATCGTTCCGCCTGACGGTCCCGTCGCGGAGACTGACTGGATCACAGCTCTTGCTCAGATTGCAGAGCTAGTACGTCTCTATCGTGAGGGCGACCCCAGGGGGCGCCGCATCGACGTCTTGAGTCTTTCGATCAGCTACTACCACGAGACGCCGGCTGACGAGCTTTTCGATGCGACGCTGTACGACATCCTGGCCGACCTCTCAGCGAATGGCACGGTGGTCGTCTCCGGCGCCGGGAACGACGCCACCTCTCGACCGTCTTTCCCCGCTGCGTTCGCCCCCTGGACGGATGGTCGCGGACCTATCCAGGAAGAGCCAGGGCTGTTGCCGATTGTCTCTGTCGGCGCACTCAACCCAAATGGCACGGATGCGATCTTCAGCAATGCTGGTCCCTGGGTACGCGCCCACGAGATCGGAGCAGGAGTGTTGAGCACTTTCCCTGCCACCTTCAACGGAGGTCTTCAGCCAAGGAAGGCCATCGACCACCTGGGACGGAGACGCGCGAGCCTGGATCCCGACGACTTCAGCGGTGGCTTCGGAACATGGAGCGGGACCTCGTTCGCGGCACCGCTGTTGGCGGGCCGGATTGCCCAGCATCTCTTCGAAGGCGGCTTTCCGGGGACGGTTGAGGACGACGTGAAGCGTGCATGGGCCGCCCTTGAAGAACTGACGACGCTGAGGCGTTGACCGTGGAAGCCGAGGAGCTTCATCGGCTAGGGGTGGATGCGCTTAATGCTGGCGATTTCCCTGGAGCACACGAAGCGCTCCGTAAAGCGCGTGACCTCACTGATGATCCGGAGCTTCTAGCGCGGATCGAGTCGTCATTGGCCTACATCGCTGCTGACGAGTCGGACCTTGACCATGCACTGGAACTGCTAGATCGCGCGCTGCAGCTCGCGGGGCCGTCTCCTGCGACTCGCGGGGTATTGCTCCAGCAGCGGGCGACTCTCCTTCGGCGCGCTGGTCGTGCCAGCGAGTCGTTGGCTGTCTTCGGTGACGCAATCGCCGCACTCCAAGACCAGCCAGCCAAGCTGGCAAAGGCGCATCTCAACCGCGGTACCGTCTACTTGGATCAACACGAGTCGGTGCTTGCGGCCGAAGAGTTCGAAGCTGCCGCCGCCGGATACAGAGTGGTTGGCGAGAACGTCTCAGCTGCGAAGGCCGAACACAATCGGGCGTACGCACTCTTCCTATCTGGGGATCTCGTTGGTGCGCTGGAGTTGATGGAGTCCGCATACGGTCTCCTAGCCGATTCTGGTCATTTGGTGACGGCCGTATGTGACGCAGATCGTGCCGAGGTGCTGATGGCAGCCGGGTTGACGCGGCAGGGCGGAGAGATGTTGCGACGCGCGGCTCGCGGGTACGAGTCGAAAGGTCTACGGCAGCGCCAAGGGGAGGTCGAACTCAAGTTGGCCTCCCATCTGGTGGCTACAGACCCGGAGGAGGCAGAGCGCGTCGCACGATCTGCACAAGAGTTGTTCGAAGAAGCCCGGACGCCGGGTTTGGCCTTGCGGGCGCAGGCAGTCGCGTTCGAGGCGGCCGTGACGGCTGGGTTTGACCCTCCCCGCGATGGCGAAGAGCTGGCGGGATCGCTCGAAGAGGAGGGTCTCACTTGGCCGGCTCTCCGAGCGCGCCTACAGGCCCGGTTGGCACGCATTCGTTCGGCTGACGCGTCTGGTCTACCGACGAGGCCCGCGAGCGGCAGGGTGGTCGGTCCGGTTCCGCCGGAGGCGCCCATCGACGTACGGCTTCTGGAGCGAGAGCTGCGAGCCGAGCTGGCGGTGGCCGCCGGCCGTGCGGTGGCTGGGCTTCGCGAATTGCGGGCCGGGCTCGATGACTTCCACCTGTGGCAGAGCTCGTTCGGCAGCCTCGACCTGCAGACCAACGTCGCTGGACACGGCCGGACCTTGGCCAGGCGCGGCCTTGAGCTGGCCGTCGAGTCGGGCGAGACCGACGTGCTCTTCGAGTGGTCGGAGCGCTCGCGGATGCTGGCTTCGCGGGTCCAGCCGGTGCGGCCGCCGTCTGATCCTCAGCTCGCCGCCGACCTGGCCGAGCTGCGCGGTGAGGTGTCGCCCGAACGCGAGCACGAGCTGCGTGAGCAGATCCGTCAGCGAGCCTGGCGGGTCAAGGGATCGGGGCAGGTCTCCGACCCGATCTCACTGCCTGAACTGCGTGAACGCATCGGAGGTCATGCGCTCGTCGGTTACGTCGTCGCCGCAGGACGAATCGTCGCGCTCGTCGCGACCGACGACGCGGCCACCCGGATCGACCTCGGCGAGCAGGCCGCGCTCGGGTCGCTCCTGGGCGGCCTGCTGCCGGATCTCGACGTCGCCGCGACCGACCTCCCGGGGCCCTTGGGCGCCGCCGTACGCGGCGACCTGACTGCCCGGCTCCAGCAGCTCTCCGACCTGCTCGTCGCGCCGATCGTGGACCGGATCGGCGATCGGCCGGTCGTGCTGACTCCCTCGGCGGTGCTGGCGGCCGTGCCATGGACGCTCCTGTCGGGCTTCACCGGCCGCCCGGTGACGGTCGCGCAGAGCGCCACCGCCTGGCTGAGCCGCGCCGACACCCCGCTGCGCACCCAGGTGGCCGGGTTCGTCGCCGGGCCCCGCGTCATGCGCGCCGCCGACGAGGTCGCTCACAGCGCCACCGCCTGGCGCGGCTCGCACATCCTCACCGGCGCCGACGCGACCGCATCCGCCGTCTCCGCACTGGCGGCCGAGGTCGACGTACTCCACCTGGCCGCACACGGCCACCACTCCGCCGACAACCCGCTCTTCTCCGGCCTCGAGCTCGCCGACGGCACCTGGTACGGCTACGACATCGACGGCCTCTCCGCCGTCCCCGACGTCGTACTTCTCTCGGCCTGCGAGGTCGGACGCTCGACCATCCGCTGGGGCGAGGAGCTGATCGGCCTGGTCGGAGCCTGGTTGCACGCCGGTGCCCGCGCCGTGATCGCTTCGCCTGCCGTCGTGGCCGATGAGGCGGCGTACGAGGTGTTCAGCCGCCTTCACGGCGCCCTCGCGAAGGGCCTTGCTCCGGCCGAAGCCCTCGCAGAGTCTCTCCCGGCAGCGACCACCGACGCCCCGCCTGCTCCATTCGTCTGCTTCTCATAACGACCTTGACCCTTTGGTGATGGGCGAAGACCCAGTGAGCCCCGCCCATCACCGTGGGTCTAGTCGGGATGGTTGTGTGGTGCGGCGAAGGCGTAGACCGCCAGTGCCGTGGGGACGATGGTCGCGCCTGCGAGGTACAGGCGAGCCTTCAGATCATCGAACGTCATCGGTTCCTCCTCTCGTGGGGTAGAGGTGAGATCGGCGCGGTTACGCCGATGGCTGGGCGGAACTCTCCGATGTGGAGCCGGTGGCAGAAGAGGCCGAAGCGCTGGGCTGATAACAGGCGATGACCAGCAGCACCAAGCCAGGGAGGAGGAGCAGGTCGCCGAGGCTGATGACCTTCATCAGGACGGGGATGGGGATGAGGTCAGCGAGCGGAACCCACAGCGGCGACACGTCGTCCAGGCGGATGTAACCGGGAGCGTCGGTCGCCAGCTCGGCGCTGGAATAGCCGGCGATGCGTGCCCCTTGGAGGCTGTACGGCATCGCTCCGAGAGCCGCGATCGGTATCGAGTTCGACGCGGTCCCAAGCGGGATGAGTGACAGCGCCCATCGGCCTGATCGACGAGACCAGAGCGAGCGATTCAGCCAACAGAACGCAATTGCGATGACCAGGACGAGGACGGCGTACGCCCGCCGTTCGACACGCTCGTCGACCTGATCCGGCCACAGGCCTTCCACGTGCATGAACTGCAGGGCGGCGGCCAGGACGATCAGCCACTTCCCGCGCAGTCTTGTCAGGGACAGTGCGACGTTCGGGCGGGCGACGATGATGAGGCCGATCAGGGCGGGCAACACCATCAAGGTGAGCATTCCTGGGCCTGGCATGCCCAGCAACGTAGCAGCGCGGGAGTGGCGCCGGGAGGGGATTTACACAGCCTTCACCGCTGGAAGCAGGCGGGGAAGAAAATCTCGAAGTCGGTGTATCAGGGAGCCGGCGGCGAACTCCTTGGGACTGTCCGGATCGAGATTCGGGGGAATTCGGTTCGGACGCTGGCGCCGCCGCCTTGGGGGAGGCAGGCGGTTTCGGGGCCACAACGTGGGTTGGGCAAGAGGGGGATGCCCAACCCACGAGTGGCCAAGACATGGGCCGGGCGGGGCGGTGAGGGGATTGACTGCCCCGCCCGGCAACCTTCGATTCTTCCGCGCCGACGCGGCTACGGCAATGGTTCCGCCGCCGCAGAACTGAAATGTGTTCTAGACGGAACGGTCGAGGCGGCCGAGGCGCTTGCCGAGTGCGGGGGTGACCCGGTCGACCCAGGTCGCGGTGATGTGGGAGTCGTCGTAGTAGGTGACGACGTCGCCGACGACGAGCGGGCAGCGCTCGGTGCAGACCAGGTCGACGATGTCGACGTACGCGGCCTCGGTGCCCTCGAGCGCCTCCTGGGTCACCTCGTTGGAGTCGACCTCGGTGCCGTCGGGCTTCACGACGCAGTCCTCGAGGAGGTTGCGGGCGTCGGAGAGACACTCGCCGGGGTCGCTGTCGACGGCAGGGACATCGGCGAAGACGCGTACGTCCGGGGTGACCTTCTCGAAGGCGCTGACGCCGTGGCGTACGCCTTCGCGCCACTGCTCCTCGGTCGAGACGCCGTCGCGCTCCTCCATGTCGAGCATGCCGCGGGCGCCGACGACGATCGTGTCCGGATCGAGCTCGGCGATCTGCTCGTTGGTCCACGACCGGAAGTCCTCGCACTCCTCGACGGTCATCTTCGAGGACTTCTGCTTGACGCCGTACGCGGCGCAACCGAGCTTCACGAACGGGACCAGCTTCACGTGCTGGCGCTCGGCGAGGGTGTCGAGGGCCGGCAGCCACATCCCGATGTGGGAGTCGCCGACCACCGCGACGGTGCGCTCGGCCTTGCCGTCGCCGTAGACGCAGTCGCCGTCGAGCTTGGTCTCGCCGTAGCCTGCGTAGCAGTAGCCGCCGCGCTCGGCCCACGAGTCGGTGGCGTCGAACTCGACCTCCGGCGGCAGTGGTGCGCCCTCCTCGGCGGCCTTGACCGTCTTCTTCAGTACGCCGGTGACCGGCTTGTCGTCGGTCTCGAGGACGTCGGGGTTCTCCTTGAACCACTCCTCGGCGTTGGCCTTGGCGACGTCGACCTGGTAGCCGGCGTACGCCTGCGAGCTCGTGCCCGCGACCAGGGCGAGAGCGGCGGCGGCGGGCCAGAGTGCGAGGGCGCGGCGGCCCTTGGTGAGATGCGGGATCTTGTGGCGCTGGAACGGCATCTCGATCCAGTGGTAGCTCGCCGCGGAGGCGGCCAGGATGAGCGCCAGCATGATGAGCAGCTGGCGGACGCCGCCGCCGGGGATGGCCTCGGGGGCGAGGATCAGGATCGGCCAGTGCCACAGGTAGAGGCTGAACGAGATGTCACCCAGGTAGCGAAACGGCTGCTTCGAGAGCAGCCAGCCGGTCGGGGTGGCGGGGCCGGCGACCAGGAGTGCGACCGTGGCGAGCACCGGGACCAAGGCGTGCCAGCCCGGGAAGTGCGTCGCCTCGCTGAAGTTGGTCGTGGCGTAGACGAGGGTGCCGACACCGGCGATGCCGAGGGCGGCTGCGTACGGCTTCTTGATCCGGGTCAGTCGTCCGGCGACGCAGGCGAGCAGTGCGCCGGCGGCGAGCTCGAACGCCCGCGCCGGGGTGGAGAAGTAGGCCGTGGTCGGGTCGGCGGCGGTGGCGTGCAGCGACCAGGCGAGGCTGACCACCGCCACGAGCGCTGCGAGCGCGGTGATCGCGCGGCGGCGGTGGTGCTTCGGGATCCAGAGGGCGACCGCGAGCACCAGCAGCGGCCAGACGACGTAGAACTGCTCCTCGACCGAGAGCGACCAGTAGTGCTGGAACGGCGAGGGTGCGGCGTTGTTGAAGTAGTCGACCGCCTCCTTGGCGAAGTGCACGTTCGCCAGGAAGACCGCCGCCCAGCCTGCGTCGCCCGCGATCTGGTCGGTGCGGGTCTGGGGCAGGACGATCGCGCTGTAGGTGAGTACGACCAGCATCGTCGCGGTCGCCGCCGGCAGGATGCGGCGGGCGCGGCGAGCGTAGAACTGACTGATGCTGACTCTGCCGCTGCGGTCGGTCTCACGCAGCAGCAGGGTGGTGATCAGGAACCCGGAGAGGACGAAGAAGACGTCGACTCCGACGAACCCTCCCTCGAATCCTGAGAGCCCCGCGTGTCCTGCGATCACTAGACCGACAGCGACGGCACGGAGACCTTGAACATCGGCGCGCCAATTCGAACCCATTCGATCAACAATAAGTCAATGGCCCGGTTGGGTCATAGCCGACGGTCCCGCTGGGTGGTCTGATTCTCAGCCGATTCTTCACCTTTGGCGAGCGAGACCGCAGCTGTGGCGAACGAATCTTCGGTTGTGGCGGACGAATGTGCAGTTTCGTCCGTCAGAACTCACGTCTCGGCTGACAGAAGTGAAGATTCGGTGAGAATCGGTCAGAGTCGCTCGCGGAGCCAGGCGAAGTCGCTGGTGTGCTCCGCTGCGCCGCCCGGGGTCTCGCAGATCACCGGCGCCCCGGCGTCGCGGACCACGCCGGCGAGGAGGTCGGGGTCGATGCGGCCGGCCCCGAAGTTGGCGTGGCGGTCGGCGCCCGAGTCGAACTCGTCGCGGGAGTCGTTGCAGTGGACCAGGTCGATCCGGCCGGTGATCTTGAGGACGTCCTCGACCACGGTCTCGAGCGGGTTGCCGCCGGCGTGGGCGTGGCAGGTGTCGAGGCAGAAGCCGACGTTCTCCGCGCCTTCGGCGGTGGAGATGGCCTCCCAGACGCCGGCGATCCGGTCGAGGTAGCGCGCCATCGCGTTGTCGCCGCCCGCGGTGTTCTCGATCAGGAGGGGGACCTTGATGTCGGTCGCCTCGATCGCCTTGCGCCAGTTGTCGAAGCCCTTCGCCGGGTCGTCGTCCTTGTTGACGTGGCCGCCGTGGACGATCAGGCCCTTGGCGCCGATCTCGGCCGCGGTGTCCATGTGCTGCTGGAGGAGCTTGCGGCTCGGGATCCGGATCCGGTTGTTCGTCGTGGCGACGTTGATGATGTAGGGCGCGTGGACGTAGAGATCGACACCCTGCTCCTCCGCGCGCGCCTTGAGGGCGGCTGCGCCGTCCGCGTACGTCACCACCGGGCCCTTGTAGGACTGCGGATCGCCCAGGAAGAACTGCACCAGGCTCGCGCCGCGCGCGGTCGCCTCGGCAACGGGGTCGGTCTGGTCTACGTGGGCACCGATCGCAACAGCCATGGGTCCAGTCTAGGGCGCGGCACCGACATATGTTGGCTTGACTTCATACCTTACGGGGGTATGGTAGTCCGCATGGACGAGCACACCGGGCCCGAAGGCCACGCGGATCACGGATACCTCCACAACAAGAACAAGGAGGCCTATCTCAAGCGCCTCAAGCGCATCGAAGGTCAGGTGCGCGGGCTGCAGCGGATGGTCGAGGACGAGGCGTACTGCATCGACATCCTCACCCAGGTCTCCGCCTCGACCAAGGCGCTCCAGGCCGTCGCCCTCGGGCTGCTCGACGAGCACCTCGGTCACTGCGTCGCCGGCGCGGTCCAGAACGGTGGCGCCGAGGCCGACGAGAAGCTCGCTGAGGCCTCTGCCGCCATCGCTCGCCTCGTCCGGTCCTGATTGTCAACAATCCAACAACCCAGAGAGATTCTCATGAGCACCCAGAACTTCACTGTCGTCGGTATGACCTGCGGACACTGCGTCTCCTCCGTCACCGAAGAGGTCACCGAGATCGCCGGCGTGAGCAATGTCGACGTCGACCTGGCCTCGGGCAACGTCACCGTCACCGCCGCTGAGCCGATCTCGGACGACGCGATTCGCGCGGCCGTCGAGGAGGCCGGCTACTCGCTGGCCTGATCATGATGACCCCCACCGCCGCGAATCCGACCGAGCAACAGCTCGAGATCGAGGGCATGACCTGCGCGAGCTGCGTGCGCCGTGTCACCAAGGCCATCAGCCGTGTCGAGGGTGTCGAGGACGCCAACGTCAACCTCGCCACCGAGACCGCCCTCGTTCACTTCGATCCCACCCGCACCGACCTCGCCGAGATCAGCGCCGCCATCGAGAAGGCGGGCTATCAGGCCGTCCTGAGATCGTCGACTGTCGACAATCCGCAGGAGCCTCACGTAGACGAGGCGGCGACGGCTGAGTCGGGTCGGGACGTACGCCGCGCGGAAGAGCTCGTCCAGCTCAAGCGGCGGTGGGTCACGGCCCTGGCGGTGGGGCTCGGCCTGATGGCCTTGATGTACGTCCCGCTCCCCGTCGACGCCATGGAGCCGGTGATGTCGATCGTGCTCGTCGTCGCCGCGATCACCCAGTGGTGGGCGGGCCGGGACATCTACGTCGCGGCGGCTCGAGGCGCACGCCACGGGACGGTCGACATGAACACTCTGGTCACGCTCGGCACCGGCATCGCCTTCGCCTACAGCGCCTTCGTGACCCTGTGGATGGGGCAGGCCGAGGCGTGGGGCCTGCCGCTCCATCTCTACTTCGAGACCGCCCTGGTCATCGTCGCGCTGGTGCTGATGGGCCGCTGGCTCGAGGCCCGGGCGAAGTCGCGTACGGCCGACGCGGTCAAGGCCCTCGTCGGCCTCATGCCGGAGACGGCCACGGTGATCCGCAACGGCCGTGACGTCACGGTCCCGGTCGCGAACCTGCAGGTCAACGACCGGATTCGCGTACGCGCCGGGGAGAAGGTCCCGGTCGACGGCCGGATCGTCGCCGGATCGTCCTACGTCGACGAGTCCATGCTCACCGGCGAGAGTGACCCGGTGCGGAAGACCGAGGGCGACATCGTCATCGGCGCGACGATCAACCAGACCGGCTCGTTCGAGATCGAGGCGACCGCGGTCGGTGCCGAGACCACGCTGGCGCAGATCATCGCCATGGTCGAGTCGGCCCAGGGTTCCGGCACCAAGCTGCAGCGCCTCGCCGACCGGGTCTCGGCGGTGTTCGTGCCCGCCGTCCTCGTCGTGGCAGCGCTGACCTTCATCGGGTGGCTGGTCCTCGGCCCCGACGCCGAGCGTCTGACCAGTGCCGTCACCGCGGCCATCGCGGTCCTCATCATCGCCTGCCCCTGCGCCCTCGGCCTGGCCACGCCCGCCGCCGTCATGGTCGGCGCCGGCCGGGCGGCCGAGCTCGGCGTACTCGTCGGCTCCGGCGAGACCCTGGAGCGCGCCCGCTCCGTCACCGCGATCGTCTTCGACAAGACCGGCACGATCACCCACGGCAAGCCCGAGGTCTCCGAGATCGTGCCAGCGCCCGGCTGGACCCCGACCGCGCTGGTCCGAATTGCCGCCGCCGCCGAGACCGGCAGCGACCACCCCCTCGCCACCGCCCTCCGAGCCCGTGCCGAGGCCTCGGCCGACACCGGGCACGCGGAGGTCTCGGCGTTCGAGGCCCACGCGGGGCGCGGGATCAGCGCGTACGTCGACGGGCGCCGGGTCGTCGTCGGCAACTCGGCGATGCTGGCCGAGGACGGCATCGACGCCGCCGACAACGGCTCCGTCCTGGTCGCGGTCGACGGCACGTACGCCGGGTCGATCCGGGTCGCGGACCAGGTCCGCGACGAGGCCAAAGAGACCGTGCGCCTGCTCGAGGAGTCGGGCGTCGAGGTGCACATCCTCAGCGGCGACGCGGCCGTGACGGTGGCGAAGGTGGCCGACGAGGTCGGCGTACGTCACGCCGCCGGCGGCCTGCTGCCCGAGCAGAAGCTCGCCAGGATCCAGCAGCTCCAGGACGAGGGCAAGGTCGTCGCGATGGTCGGCGACGGGATCAACGACGCCCCGGCGCTGGCCCAAGCCGACGTCGGGATCGCGATCGGCACCGGCACCGACGTCGCCCTGGCAGCCTCCGACATCACCCTCGTGGGCGGCGACCTCCGCGGCGTGGTGACCGCGCTGGCGCTCTCCCGGCGTACCGTCGCGACGATCAAACAGGGTCTGTTCTGGGCGTTCGCCTACAACGTGCTCCTCATCCCCGTCGCCGCGCTCGCCCTTCTCGACCCGGTCCTCGCCGGCGCCGCGATGGCGATGAGCTCGGTCAGCGTCGTCACCAACGCGCTGCGCCTGCGCGGCTTCCGCCGCCCCGAGACCCCCGAGGCGTACGCCGGTCGGGGCTTCGTCACCCGCGTCCGCGACGGCGGATACCTCCTGGTCACGGCCGTGATCGCGATCTCGATCGGTGCCGGCCTGACCTACCTGAGCCGCACCGAGCCCGCTCAGCGCGGGATGAACGGCATCCTGGAATGGGCGCAGGGGATGAGCCCGATGCGTCCGTCGATGACGGAGATGCACGAGGTCGACATCGCCCCTGTCGCCTCCGAGGAGTCGGGCATCGACGTCGCGATCACGCAACGTGAGGGTGGCCTCCGGTTCCTCGTCACGGACGCCGCGACCGGCGACCCGGTCACCGACCTCGGCCGCACCCACCAGGCCTGGATGCACGTGATCGTGACCAGCCAGGACCTCTCCTGGTTCCGCCACCTCCACGCCGAGCCGACCGGCCGGCCGGGCGAGCTCGAGACCGACGTGACCTTCCCCGCCGGAGGCACCTACCGCGTCGACACCGAGTTCCGGCGCCGGGCCGACATGGCCGACGTGCTCGACCGGCAGCAGCTCACCGTCGAAGGTACGCAGCCCCCGGCCGCCCCCCTGGAGGCGAGCCCGAGATCGTCGACTGTCGACAATCTGACCGTCACGCTCGAGGGCACGCCGGTCGCCGACCAGCAGAGCGACCTGCACTTCAGGTTCGAGGACGGCACCGGGAAGGTTGTCGACGATCTACAGCCCTACCTCGGCGCGGCCGGCCATGTCGTGGTCATGAGCGCGGACGGCGAGACGTTCGTGCACGGCCACGCCGAAGGCGACGAGCTGGCGGTCCCCGGTGCCTCGTTCGGGCCCGAGCTCGGGTTGCATCTGGACGTACCGAAGGCTGGTCTCTACCGCCTCTGGGCCCAGTTCCGGCTCGGCGACGGAGAGGTGATCACGGTGCCGTTCACGGTCGAGGCCGTGGATTCGGCCACGGAAACCGCTGGTTGATACCCTGACTCGTCCCTCTCCACAGACGGAGATGGGACATCGCATCAGCCCTCCTGCCATGGAGAGACCATGGCCGCCGAGTCCGTAGGAGGTGGAGAACGCTATGCGCGCCTATGAAGTAATGGTGATCCTCGAGCCCAGCCTCGATGAGCGCACCGTCGCCCCGACCCTTGACAAGTTCCTGAAGGTCGTCACCACTGATGGTGGCACCGTCGAGAACGTTGACGTCTGGGGACGCCGTCGTCTGGCCTATGAGGTCAACAAGAACGCCGAGGGCATCTACGCCGTCGTCAACCTGACCGCCGAGCCCAAGACCGTTCTGGAGCTCGACCGCCAGCTTGGCCTCAACGAGCAGATCCTGCGTACGAAGGTCATCCGTCCGTCCAAGTGACGCGGATGTCACCGTCGGTAATTGTCGGTGCGGGGTCCTATGTTTGGGCCCATACGGGAAATAGCTCCTGAACCGACACCGACACCCAGATCAGACTCAAGGGAGATCTCATGGCAGGCGACACCGTCATCACCGTGATCGGCAACCTCACCGACGACCCGGAGCTTCGCTTCACGCCGTCCGGTGCAGCCGTTGCCAACTTCACGATTGCTTCGACGCCCAGCAGCTTCAACCGTCAGACCAACGCGTGGGAGGACGGGGAGACCCTCTTCCTGCGCTGCTCGATCTGGCGCCAGGCTGCTGAGAACGTCGCCGAGTCCCTGCAGCGCGGCATGCGTGTCGTCGCTCAGGGTCGCCTGAAGTCGAGGTCCTACGAGACGCGTGAGGGCGAGAAGCGCACTGTCTTCGAGCTCGAGTGCGACGAGATCGGTCCCTCGCTCCGCTACGCGACCGCCAAGGTCACCAAGGCCAGCCGCCAGTCCGGCGGCCAGGGTGGCGGCGGTTACAACCAGGGCGGCGGCGGTGGCTACAACCAGGGTGGTGGCTACGGCGGCCCCCAGGGCGGTGGCCAGCAGGCTCCGGCCGGTGGCAACGACCCGTGGGCCTCGCCGGCTCCGCAGCAGCCCGCCAACGCGGGCGGCGGCGCACCGGCCAACGACCCGTGGGCGACCCCGGGCGTGGGCAACGACGAGCCTCCCTTCTGATCAACAGATCCACATTCCGAATCCCTCAACCATTCCGGCGCTTGCCGGGCTTCTAGAAAGGAAGCACCACAATGGCCAAGGCAGTGATTCGCAAGCCTAAGAAGAAGGTTTGCCAGTTCTGCAAGGAGAAGGCGACCGGTGTCGACTACAAGGACGCCACCCTCCTCCGTAAGTTCATCTCCGACCGCGGCAAGATCCGTGCCCGTCGCGTGACCGGCAACTGCGTCCAGCACCAGCGCGACGTGGCCATCGCCGTCAAGAACGCGCGCGAGGTTGCTCTGCTGCCCTACACCTCCACCGGTCGCTGAGGAGGATCGACATGGCTACCAAGATCATCCTTCAGCAGGAGGTCACCGGGCTGGGTTCCGCCGGTGACGTCGTCGAGGTCAAGGACGGCTACGCCCGCAACTACCTGATCCCGCGTGGCGACGCCATCCGTTGGAGCCGCGGCGCCGAGTCGCAGGCCGACTCGATCAAGGCTGCGCGCTCGGCTCGCTCCGTGCGCGACGAGGCTCACGCCGCCGAGATCAAGGGCAAGCTCGAGGCCAACACGGTCAACGTGAAGGTCCGCGCCGGCAAGGACGGCCGCCTCTACGGCGCCGTCACCGCCGCCGACATCGCCTCCGCGGTCTCCGAGACCACCGGCGAGTCGATCGACAAGCGCACCATCGCGCTGGGCAACCCGATCAAGGCGCTCGGTGCTCACGAGGTCTCCGTCAAGCTCCACGACGAGGTGTCCGCCAAGCTGGCCCTCAACGTGGTCCCCGCTTGATCTAGGGATTCACCCAGGCCCGCCTCCTCCGGGAGGCGGGCCTGTTTGTCTTCGCCGAGAAGTCAGGTACGTCGGCCGAGACGTCACTCAGGTCGTTCGACCGGGCACCTGAATGCCATCTCGGCCGACGCGAGTGACGCCTCGGTCAGAACTTGTTGGCGATGTCGGTCAGCTTCGCGACGTACGCCGGCCAGTCGTACTCCGGCGGGATGTTGTCTCCCGCCTTGCGCCAGCCGACGGCACCGTCGGCCTCTTCACGAAGGATGTCGGCCTGTCCGCCGTGACCGGCGAGGTCGGCGAAGAGGTGCACCAGCATCTGGTGCAGGGTGACCTCCTCGTTGCCCCAGTGCGGCACATGCCCCACGGCGTCCAGCGACAGCGCCTCGATCGTCTCGTCACCGTGGGCGATGACCCGGCGGTAGAGGTCGATGATGCCCTCGATCGTCTCGTCCTCGGTGGCGTACCAGTCCGCCTGCGGGTCGATGCCCCACTGCTCTTCCGAGATCAGCTCCTCGGGATGCGGGAAGGGACGCCCGAACGTTGACCCGAGATAGACGGCCTCGACCCCGGTGACGTGCTTGATGATGCCGAGAAGGTTGGTGCCGGTCGGCGTACGCGGCAGCCGCGCCTCCCGCTCCGAGAGGCCCTCGACCTTGGAGATCAGCGCCTCGCGGCGGGCATCGATGTACGTCTTCAGGGTGCTCTTCGGATCGGCGGGCATGTCCTGACCTTGACGCCAAGCCGGGTTCAGCGCAACTGAGTATGCGGGGGACGCTCAGGCGCCCGTGACCAGCCAGCGGTCGCTGCGGGCACGGAGCGTCAGCACCACGAAGCGGGCGCCCATGAAGCCGACCGCGAAGGTGATCCACACCCACACCAGCCCGCCGCCGAGGGCGACGGCGACCGCGACGAGCGGGACATAGGCGACGAGGGTCCAGACTCCACCCCAGGCCAGATAGCGCCCGTCGCCGGCGCCGATGAGCACCCCGTCGAGCACGAAGACGACGCCCGCGATCGGCTGCGCGATCGCCGCCACGATCACCACCGGCACCAACAGATCGTGCACCGCCTGGTCCTCGGTGAAGAGTGCGCCGAGGAACGGAGAGAGAGCAGCCAGGAGTACGCCGGCCACGACGCCGATCACGACGCCCCACCACACCATCCGGGCTGTGATGGCCCGGGTCTCCTGGGTGTCGCCGGCCCCGAGCGACCGCCCGGTCAGCGCCTGGGCGGCGATCGCGATCGCATCGAGCACGAACGCCAGGAACGTCCACAGAGTGAAGGCGATCTGGTGGGTCGCCAGGGCGACGGCCTGGTCGCCGACGGCGAGATGGGTGACGGCGTACGTCGTGACCAGCAGCGCGATGCGCAGCGTCAGCGTGCGAACCACGAGGGCCACGCCGGCCCGCGCGGAGGCCCGGATCCCGGGCGCATCCGGGTGCAGCGGTACGCCTTGGCCGCGGGCGGCCCGCACCACGACGTACGTCAGCATCCCGGCCGCCAGCACCTGTGCGATCACCGAGCCGATCGCCGAGCCGGCGATGCCGAGCCCGGCGCCGTAGACGAGGGCGAGGTTGAGCACGATGTTGAGTACGTTGGCCACGACCGCCGCGACCAGCGGGGTCTTGGTGTCCTGCAGCCCACGGAGCACACCGGTGGCCGCGAGCATCATCAGCAGCGGTGTCACCCCGAGGACGGCGATCCGGAGGTAGGTGGTCGCGGGGCCGACCACCTCGTCACCTGCGCCGACCGCCCGGCTGAGCGGCTCGGCCAGAACCATCACCGGGATCGTCACGACGACCCCGATGATCACCGCGAGCCAGATCCCGTCGATGCCCTGTCGAAGCGCGCCGGCGGTGTCCCCGGCGCCGATGCGGCGGGCGACCGATGCCGTGGTGCCGTACGCGAGGAAGACGCAGAGCCCGACGATCGTCTGGAGCACGACGCCCGCGACACCGAGGCCGGCGAGCTCGCGCGTGCCGAGGTGGCCGACGATCGCGGAGTCCGCCAGCAGGAAGAGCGGCTCGGCGACGAGGGCCAGAAAGGCGGGGATCGCCAGCCGCCAGATCTCCTTGTCGAGGCCTCGGCGGTCGGTCTTCGAGTAGCTCTTCGCATCCGCCCGGCTCGTCACGGTCTCAAGGTTAAACACCGCCGGCGCGAGGCGTTGTTCAGGGCAGGTGGAAAACCTGTGGAAAACGTCGTTGCGGCGCTATGTCGACAAAACGCCCAAGGGCGCACGACGATCTCGGCGATGAACCCCGATGGGCTGCCGACTTTCTTTCGTCCACAGCCTATGGACAACAAAATCCCAGGTCAGAGTGGCTTTACCAATCGGATGACCCTAGTTATGCACAGGCAGTTCCCCAGGCTGTTCACATTGACCAGGGTGTCGTCCACCGCTATCCCCCGGTTATCCCCAGGGCCTGTGGATAACCTGCTGTCGCCGATGTGGGATGCGACGTAGGGTCACGGAGACTTGAGGGTGTCGTCGAGGGTCGGCCCAGGACTGCGCGAGCAGAACTGTCGGTGCCCACCCGTAGCGTGGAACCGAATCGACCGAGATCACGCCGCGACGATCCGCAGACCACGGAGGGGCAAGGGAATGAGCGTCACTGAGACCGGCTCGATGGGCGGTCCGGGCGACTTCCCGGAGCCGCCGTTCGAGGAGTGGGGCGACGGGCCCGCGGCGTACGAACCGGGCAATGCCCCGCGCGCGGTCAACGACCGCACGCCACCGCAGGACATGGCTGCCGAGCAGGCCGTCCTCGGTTCGATGCTGATCTCGAAGGACGCCATCGCCGACGTCTCCGAGACGCTGCGCGGCACCGACTTCTACCGCCCGACGCACGAGACCATCTACGACGCGATCATCGATCTCTACGGTCGTGGCGAGCCCGCCGACATGGTCACCGTCGCCGACGAGCTGCGCCGCAAGGGTGAGCTGGAGCGCATCGGTGGCGCTCCTTACCTGCACACGCTCGCCTCGAACGTCCCGATCGCCGCCAACGCCGGTTACTACGGCGAGATCGTCCGCGAGAAGTCGGTCCTGCGCCGCCTGGTCGAGGCCGGCACCAAGATCGTGCAGATCGGCTACGCCGGCGAGGGCGAGGTCGACAACATCGTCGACGAGGCCCAGGCCGAGGTCTTCAAGCTCACCGACAAGCGCTCCGGTGAGGACTACTCCCCGCTCGCCGACATCATGGATGGCGTCCTCGACGAGATCGAGGCGATCTCCAACCGCGAGGCCGGCCTCTACGGCGTCCCCACCGGCTTCGCCGACTTCGACGAGCTCACCAACGGCTTCCACTCCGGCCAGATGATCATCGTCGCGGCCCGACCCGCGATGGGTAAGTCGACCCTGGCTCTCGACTTCTGTCGGGCCGCCTCGATCCACAACAACCTGACCAGCGTCTTCTTCAGCCTGGAGATGAGCCGCTCCGAGATCACCATGCGTCTCCTGAGCGCCGAGGCCAAGGTGCCGCTCAACCACATCCGCAACGGCAACATGTCCGACGACGACTGGAACAAGCTGGCCCGCAAGATGGGCGAGGTCTCCAGCGCGCCGATGTTCATCGACGACAGCCCCAACATGACGATGATGGAGATCCGGAGCAAGGCCCGAAGGCTCAAGCAGCGCCACGATCTCCGGCTCATCGTCATCGACTACCTGCAGCTGATGAGCTCCGGCAAGAAGGTCGAGTCCCGTCAGCTCGAGGTCTCCGAGTTCTCCCGTCAGATCAAGCTGCTGGCCAAGGAGCTGGAGGTCCCGATCATCGCGCTGTCCCAGCTCAACCGTGGTTCCGAGCAGCGCGCCGACAAGCGCCCGGCCGTCTCCGACCTCCGTGAGTCAGGCTCGCTGGAGCAGGACGCCGACATGGTCGTCCTCCTCCACCGCGACGACGTCTACGAGAAGGAGTCGACCCGCCCCGGCGAGGCCGACGTGATCATCGCCAAGCACCGCAACGGCCCCACCCGTGACCTCGTCGTCGCCTTCCAGGGTCACTACAGCCGCTTCGTCGACATGGCTCACTGACCGGGATCTTGTTGGGCGCACGCATCCGTCCTCGACCGCGCACGCAGCTCGGGCGGTCGCGGCGCGCGATGGGGACTAGCTCCACCGCATGACCCCGTTCTGCTCGCCGCCGCCGACACGATCTTGACCCTCGAACCACCCGCCGCCGCCCAAACGCTGGCTCCCTGGATCGACCTGACTCCGCCCACTGGCGAGGGCCAGCTGGGATGGCTGGCCGACCGCACCACCATGACCCCTAGCCTCACCTGAGTCGTGATGGCAGCCACCTCGGCCCGCGCGCGGCTCTCGACTCGCCTCGCTCGAACGCCACGGCTGCCAAGAGCATCGATTCCCCAGGTTCTTCCGAGCGATCTCTACTGGCGATGCCTCGCTTCCCACCTTGACGTCGGAGAGCCCACCGGCTGGCTGTTTGCAAGTCCTTGTCTTGCACGACGCGGCCAAGGCAATGGACCTGGGAGCACGCTGCCGAACGCCTCGGCGTTTCCCGCTGGCCCGGGAACCAAGACAGCTCGTGCCTGCACCTCAGGCCTGCTCTGGCCTCCGCCAGAGTTCATCGAAGCGCTCAACGCAGCCGCGGCCGCAATCCCACCGAATGTCGACCACCTGCGCCGTGAGCAAGCCGTTCGCGAACGCGCCGTCCCTGAGACAGCCACGCTCAAGCTGGCCACCGCTCGGACGGGCCTCGGCGAGACCGACTTGGGTGAGGACTGGTGGATCGCATTCTGCGCCGCAACCGGCGCCCACATCGTCAGCCGCCGATACGCGATTGCCTGGCTGTGGACGACCTACGCTTGCGGACACCTTTCAACCAGCGTCACATCTGCGGACGCGAATCCGTCCTTGTCGATGAGGCACGAGATCCGTGCTGATTCCAAAGGAGCCCTTCATGTATTTGGTCACCGGAGCCACCGGCCTTATCGGACGCCCGCTGGTGCGGGCGCTGCTCGCGGAGGGAGTTCGGGTCCGCGCGGTGACGCGAGACGTCAGCAACGCCGACATTCCGAGCGGGGTCGAGCCTGTACATCCGAATGACGTGGCCGCCGCGCTGAGCGGCGTCGACGGGGTGTTCGTCCACCCCCGCGCCACCCTCGGTAGCATCCACGGGCTGCTCGACGCTGCCGTTGAAGAGGGCGTCCCGAAGGTGGTCGTCATGTCGGCGATCAACGTGGACGACGAGCCCGACCATCAGCCGTCCCGATTCAACGGCGACCGCAACACCGAGGCGGAACGCGCCGTCGTGTCGTGTGGGCTGCCGTGGGTCGCCGTGCGTCCAGGCTCGTTCGCGGCGAACACTCTGGGCATGTGGCGCGGCCAGATGGCGTTCGGCGACACCATCCGCGGCCCGTACGGGGCCTTTGCCGAGGCCGTGATCCACGAGCGCGACGTCGCCGAAGTCATCGCCAGCGCCCTCCTCGACGACGCACTGCTCGGCCGCACGCTCGCCGTCACCGGCCCCGAGGCGTTGACCCCGGAGGAAATGGTCGCGGCCCTCAGTGCCGCAATCGACAGGCCACTTGCCTTCGAGGAGATGCCGCCCGAGATGGCCGCCGAGGGCATGATCCGCAGCGGTCTCGACGAGCGCTTCGTCGGTGCCCTCCTGTCCCGTTACGAGCGCGAGACCGGCCGCCAACCGGCGGTCACCACCGAGGTGGAGACCGTTCTCGGCCGGCCTGCCCGCGCCTTCGCCGACTGGGCCGCCGACCACGTGAAGGACTGGTCATGACGGCCCTCCTGCGCCGCGCCTCGCTCCTGTTCACGGGCCTGTTCGCCGGCTTCCTGGTGGCAGTCCTGGTCCTGGAGCTCTCTCTGCGCGACGCCACTGCAACCGTCTACACCGAGGTCCGCCTGGTCGAACTCGAGAACCTCGACAAGCTGGCGACGGCCACCCTCCTGCCAGCGGTCCTCATCACCGCAGCGCTCCTTCTTCGCACCTTCCGTGGTGGTGGCCCCGGATGGCCGGCGGCCACCGGCCTGACCCTCCTCGTAGCGATCCTCATCCTCACGGTATCGGTCAATCTCCCGATCAACGCCGACCAGCTCGACTGGCACCCGCAGTCACCGCCTGCCGACTGGAAGACTGTCCGCGACACCTGGCAACTGGCCCACGCCACCCGCACCCTCGCCGCCGTCCTTGCCTTCGTCGTTCTGCTCGTCCCCGGTGACCACGACAAGGAGGCTCGATGATCAGCCACATCGGTCACGGACCGCCGGACGTCGAGTCGAGGATGTCTTCGGCGACAGCCTCCAACGGTGGCGAGACGGATCTGCCCGGTGAAGTCGACTTCATCATGATGTATGTCGCCCACGATGCGTTCAACCGGGATCTACGGTCGAACCGGCTTGCGGGCGAGGGCTGAGTCATGCAGCACGAGACCTGTCCGGATGACAGAACCGCTGCGATGCACTGGTTCGCCCAGCGATTCGAGGAGCATCGGCCCCGCCTGAGGGCGGTCGCCTACCGCATGCTCGGCTCGTTGACCGAGGCCGACGATGCTCTCCAGGAGGCGTGGATCCGTACGACCAAGTCGGACGGTGCAGCGATCAAGGGCATGAGCGGCTGGCTCGTCACTCTGGTCGGACGGGTGTGCATCGACATGCTCCGGGCCCGCAAGGCACGACCCGAGGGCCCCGTAGATGCGCTCCCCGAGCCCATGGCGTCGACAGGCGGGTCGGAGGATCCCGAACAAGCCAGCCTGCTGGCGGACTCGGTGGGCCTTGCGCTCGTCGTCGTCCTGGAAACCCTGGAACCAGCAGAGCGGTTGGCCTTCGTCCTGCACGACATGTTCGGGGTCCCATTCGACGAGATAGCCCCGATCGTGGATCGCACACCGGTCGCGGCACGTCAACTGGCGAGCCGGGCCCGCCGACGCGTTCAGGGTACGAACTCCGTGCCAGACGCAGATCTCCCCACGCAACGTCGGCTGGTCGACGCGTTCCTCGCCGCAGCCCGCGCCGGCGACTTCGAGGGTTTGCTGGAGGTGCTCGATCCGGAGGTCGTGTTCCTCGTCGACGCCGGAGCACGCGCCGGGATCGCTCCCGCACTCCTCGTGGGAAGAGACGATGTCGCCCGTCACACCGCGGTGCAAGGTCCCCGCTTCGCGACGCTGTGTCAGCCTGCCCTGGTCAACGGTTCCGCCGGCCTCATCGCCCAGCGCGCAGGCGATGTCCTGGCTGTCGTGGGGGTGACCGTGCAGGGACAGCGAATCACCGAGATCGACCTGATCCTCGACCCGGTCAAGCTCACTGACCTCACGATCGCCGGCTGATCAACCGGGGTGACTCGGCAAATCCATCGTGCATGTGGGCTCCATCTCGACAGTGCTGTAGACCCAGGGCATCAGCCGTTTGACCCCGAACTCCAGCCCACCAGGCCTTGGCCGGCAACGCCGAGCTCGTTCCCACCACCGGGGCCGAGCTTTCGAACTACGCTGCAGTTGGGACGCGGCGCCCGACAGCCGCTGAGCCTCTGACACCGAAGGAAGGGTAGGTGGCTTGAGATGGTGCACGTGACGCGCGGCTTCACGGGCAGGCACCCTGCGATGGACGACCGACTGCCTCCTGGGCAATACCTGACCGGCGACTTTCCAGTGTTGTCCGCCGGCCCGACACCCGCCATACGAAGCGACGAGTGGACGTTCAGCGTCAGGGACGGAGACCAGGCCCGGCGATCCTGGACATGGGACGAGTTCCTGGCCATGCCCGCGCAGGACATCACGGTCGACATCCACTGCGTGACTCGTTGGAGCAGACTGGACACCACCTGGAGAGGTGTCGCCATAGACGATCTTCTGGCAGACGTCGACACCGCCGCCGAGTACGTGCTTGCACGCTCCTACGGCGGCTACACCACGAACCTCCCGCTCGAGGACCTGCTCGACGGCAAGGCCTGGATCGTTCACGAACACGACGGTGAGGACCTTCCCGCCGAGCACGGTGGACCAGCTCGGCTTCTGGTCCCGCACCTATACCTCTGGAAGTCCGCCAAGTGGATCAAGAGCCTCGATCTCGTCGAGGACGACGACCCGGGCTTCTGGGAGTCGCTCGGCTATCACGACTACGGCGACCCATGGCGCGAACAGCGATACCAGGGCGACTAGGAGCGCGGCGCTGGCAGAGCGCCACCGTGACCGCGAGCCGCGCGGAGACGGCCACGGCCTACACCTTGTCCCTGCGGGTCGACGAATGGATTGGTCACCTGCCCGGGCAGCACGTCGATGTGCGGCTGACCGCCCCGGACGGTTATCAGGCCGTTCGTAGCTACTCACTCGCGGCGCCGGCCGACGACGGCGTCATCGAGATCACCGTTCAGCGCCTGCCCGGAGGCGAGGTGTCTGCCTTCCTCACCGATACCGCCATGATCGGCGACCAGTTCGAGATCCGAGGCCCTCTGGGCCACTGGTTCGTGTGGGATCAGGACGACCCTTCACCTGTCCTCCTCGTCGCGGGCGGCTCGGGTGTCGTTCCTCTCATGTCCATGATCCGTGCTCGCGATCAAGCCAACATCCACACACCACCGCCCAGGTGCGGTGCCGAGCCTGTGGCCTGTCGACAACGCTGGCCCAACTCGTCGTCTACGGACCCGAGCCGGGCCACGTAGGCCGCTGCCCAGGGTGCACCGAATACGTCATTCGCGTTGCGACGACCCCCTCGGGCACCTGGCTCGACCTGGGCGGAGCCACCTCGTTCCACTTCACATCGACGGTCAACGTGCCGATCTGCTGAGAGCGTGCGGGCGAGGGCAGCCGCGAGATCGCGGTGCCCGATGAGCTCGAATCCAGCGATGGGGATGACGGCCGCTACCGCGATCGCCGCCAGGCCCACGGCGATGGAAGCGCCCGCTGCGACCAGGACGACCGCCAGGACGGTCATCGCAGAGGTGCCGATGATCAGGCCGACGTGACGACGGTTGCCGCTTCTGACCAGGGTGCTCCACTGGGCGTAGAGCATCCAGACGAAGATGACGAGGGGGATCGCCACCGTCAGGATGGTGGGCACGGTCCCGATCTCGGAGTCGTGCTCGAGGCGGAGTGCGGCGACGTGCAGGCCGCCACCGACGGCCACGATCGCGCCGACGATGACGTGGTGTCCGTAGGACCAGAAGCACACCCGCTCCCGGTGGACTCGCAGGACGAGTCCTGAGGGCACGGTGAAGTACATCCACCACATCGCGAGCGCGAGCCCGATCCCCGCGGTCGCGGTCACGGCCGCATCGATGCTCCAGCCCGCGGGACCGTGCACTGTTGCCGACACCGCGGCGACGGTGCCGAAGACGACCTCGCCGAGGGCGACGATGACCAGGAGGCCGTAGCGCTCCGCAACGTGGTCGGCGTTCCAGGGAGTCCCGCCCTTCCCGCGCTGCGCGATCACCGGCCCGACCGTCTCGATCGCGAGCAGCGCCACTCCGATGACTGCCGCAGCGGGGAGCGGAAGGGCGGCCGCCACGAGCAACGTCCATCCGGCCTGGGCGATGGCGATGGTCCAGAAGTACGTCATCAGCGCCGGCCGTCGTGCCGGGTCGCTGTGCGCCGCCCGCAACCATTGGACGGCCATCGGCACGCGCATGACGACGTAACCGCCGACCACGATGCCGTAGCCGCCGTTCTCGGCCCCTGCGAGCGAGGCGAACATCTCGGGCAACCCGAGCGCGACGATGCCGACGCCGACCATCTGCACCATGGTGGTGAGCCGGCAGATCCAGTCGTCCTCGTCGTACGCCGATGCGAACCAGGTGTAGCTGCCCCAGGCCCACGAGATCAGGACGACCCCGAGGCTGAATCCGACGACCCCGGCGAGTGTCCGGCCGGCCGCGACGTGGTGCGCCAGCTCGTCAGCCGCTTGCCCGAAGGCGACGATGAACACCAGGTCGTACAGCAGCTCCAGCGGGGTTACCGTTCGGTGCTGCTCGGCCGGCGAGCGACCCGCCAGGCTGCGGCGACGGTGCGCGAGTGCGGGGGCCATCAGCTCGTGAGCCTCGGGTCGCGGAGTACGCGCGAGAGCCAGTCGCTTCGGGCGGCGCGTGCTGCCTGCGATACCTGGGCCTGGGGGAAGAGCGCATCGAAACCATGGAAGCCGCCGGCCCAGACGTGGAGCTCGGCCTGCCCGCCCGCTGCCCAGATACGGGACGCGTACGCGACATTCTCATCGCGGAAGACCTCGGCACTGCCGGCGTCGACATAGGTGGTCGGCAGCCCGGCGAAATCCTCGGCGAGCGCAGGCGAGACGTAGCCGGGCACCCCGCCATCGCCACGATCGGCAAGGTCGCCGAGGACCGATCGCCAGCCGAGCTCGTTCGCCTCGCGGGACCAGACACCGGGACCCGTGAACTGACGGCTGGACTCCGTCGTGTTGCGATGGTCGAGCATCGGGCAGATCAGGACCTGAGCTGCGATCGCCGGGCCTTGTCGATCGCGCGCGAGCAGGGTGGTGCCGGCCGCGAGCCCGCCACCGGCACTAGTACCGGCCACGATGATGCGAGCAGGATCGATGCCGAGTTCGTCCGCGTGCGAGGCCACCCAGCCGAGGCCGGCATAGCAGTCCTCCACCAGCGTCGTTCCCGACGCCTCGGGCGCGAGGCGGTAGTCGACCGACACCACGGTGGCGCCGAAGCTCTCGAGCCAGTCGAGCGGGATGTCGATCTGGGAGAAGCGGTCACCCATGACCATCCCACCGCCGTGCACCCAGTAGACACACGGAGCCGGCGTGCGGCGCTCGCCGCCTCTGGCCGGTGTGAGGACTGTGAGAGGGATGGGTACGCCGTCGAAGCCGGGGACGGTGATGTCGCGTCTGCTCAGGTCGTGCCCGGCAAGCGCGACGTCCGCGTCGACGGTCGCGAACGGGCGGATCAGGGGAAGGGTCTCCGCGCTGAGGGGAGGTACGTCGGGCATGTCGGCGAGCAGGGCGCTGAGCTCGGGATCGAGGCTCGGCCGGGCGGTCGTCATGGCGGCTGCGCTGTCCATCGCGGTCACCGTCCGGTGGCGGAGGGGGACGTGGCGTGGGCGAGATTCGCCTTGCCGCCCAGCGGGACGAAGTCGGTGTACTGCGAGTCGGCGACGAGCTCGGCACAGCGGGCGATGTAGCCCTGCGACTCGGGGTCGTCGAAGACGTCGTGGTGCACCTGCTCGCTCACCCAGCCCTCGACGAGGTGGACCACGTCGTGCTGGGTGGCCGACCGGCTGACCAGGAACACCAGGCAGCCCTCGTGTGCCGAGGGCCCGACAGTGGGACCGGAGAGCAGAAGGTCGACGAGCTCGTCCGCCTTCCCCTCCTTGGCGGTCATGGTGGCCTGGAATCCGTACTCGATGTTCATCGCTGTCGCCTTTCCGGTGGTCTGCTCCGCACCGATCGGCGCGGGCTCTTTCGACCCGTTCAGCGAACCAGTCCGGGACCGCGCGGCGTGAGACCAGACATGGCAGATGATTGCCTGATCCTGCTAGAAGAAGCAGAACCAGGCGACGACGGCCAGGTGGGCGACGTACCTTCGTCACGTGACCGACACCCCGCTCGAGGAGCTGCGCCGACGGATCGAGAAGCACGCGCGTCCTGACCAGACGACCCCGATCGAGGGGATGCTGCTCGCCCGCGCCGATGCGGTGGAGGCGCCGTCGACCAACGGTTCTGGCACGGTCTTCGCGCTGATCACCCAGGGGCGCAAGCGGATCTCGGTGGGTGATCGCGTTCTCGAGTACGGTCCCGGGCAGTACCTCGTCGCCTCCGTCGACGTCCCGATCACCGGTCACTACAGCGAGGCCTCTCCGGACCGGCCCGCGCTCGGATTCGGGCTGGTGCTGCGTCCCGCCACCATCGCGTCACTGCTGCTGGAGTCGCCGCCGGGCGCTGTGGCCGTGCGGAACAGTGCTGCCCCTCCTGCGGTCGGTGTCACCGACGCCGAGCCCGAGCTGGTCGATGCCGTCGTGCGGATGGTGCGCCTCATCGACCGGCCGCAGGACCGGGCGGTGCTGGCGCCCATGGTCGAGCGGGAGATCCTCTGGCGACTGCTCACCGGCCCGCTCGGAGGGAACCTGGCGCAGATCGGGATCGCCGACAGCTGCACCACCCAGATCAGCCGAGCGGTGCGGTGGATCACCGAGAACTTCGCCGAATCGTTCCGCGTCGACGACCTCGCCAGCAGTTGCGGGCTCAGCGTCTCCGCATTCCATCGCAAGTTCCAGGGCATCACGGCGCTCAGCCCGATCCAGTTCCAGAAGCAGATCCGGCTCCACCAGGCGCGGCTGCTCCTGGTCTCGGGAGCTGACGATGTCGCGACGGTCGCGCACCGAGTCGGCTACGACAGCGCCACCCAGTTCAACCGCGAGTACCGCCGTCGCTACGGCGAGGCCCCCGGCCGCGACACCAGCCGGTTGAGGAGTGGGACAGCGATCGACGACACCGACGATCTCCTCGCGGGTCGCCCTTGTTAGGTCGGTCCACCTCACCTGGAAGGCTTCGCGATCGTCAGATCGAGAGACCACGTCACGACACGGTCGCCCCCGTCGTAGTCCCACGGGTCGGAGACGGCGGAGAAGCCCGCCCGCTCATAGAGTGCGATGGCGCGTGCGTTCGTCTCCCGGACATCCAGCTCGATGCGCTGAAACGCGGCATTCCGTGCATGCTCGACCGCGTCGGCGACCAGGGCCGCGCCGATGCCGCGCGAGGTGGCCGACGGGTCGACGCAGACCCGGGACAGGAGCGCGACGCCGTTCTCCCTGGTGACCGTGAGCGCGAATCCGTCGGGCGCCGACCCGGCGACGGCGAAGCGTATGGTCGGCTCCGTGAACGCCGCTCGCGCTCGCCGGGCAACCTCGGCGGCGACGTCCGACCCGTCTCGCGCGACGATCACTCGTGTCCACAGGTCGACGCAGCGACTCGTGTCGCTGATGGATCCGGGGTGGATCGAGAGACTCATCGCTCCAGTGTCGCGTGCGGGTGGCAACGAGGCGCGAGGGTGTGGCCCGGGGAGGGCCGCCGCGGCGCACCGCCGCCCGCGCTCCGGCGACCCCCACGGGGTGCTTCAGCTCCGTTGCTCGAGCGGCACGTACTCGAAGGTCGGACCTGCGGTCGTCGTCCCGTCACCGGTCGGCATCTTCATCAGCGCCATCGCCTGCTTGCGCAGGCCGAACATGGCTCCGACAGCGTCCTGCATCTGGCTGGGATCGCCGTTGAAGGCCTGCTCGAGCAGGTACAGAACCAGGCTGTAGGTCTGGTTGAACTCCTCTTGGGCGACGCGGATGGGGCTGCCCTCCGGATAGTCCGCGGTACGCGGGTTGGGCCGCATCGGCAGCACACCGTCGAAGTCGATCGCGATCTCCTTGCCGGTCGGGCCGGACTGCGGTGTGTCCCCGGTCTGGTAGCGGCGGCCCAGGCGGAGCTCCTGGAACCTGTAGTAGTGCGCGACCTCGTCCCTGTCCGGGTGGAAGACGTCGCGATCGCCGTCCCACACGTTCGTACGCGCGGCGCCCTCGCCCTGCTCGACGATCTCCGCCAGCGCGGCCGAAGCGGACTTCAGGTCGACGACCGGCAGCACCTCGCCACCTCCACCCCTGAGGTGGAACTCGCCGATCTGCCGGGCCGGGTCGCCACTGAACACGTTCTCCTCGCCGAGCTGGTCGCACAGGGTGCGCAGGCCGGCCTCGATCGCGGCGTAGAACTGCCCGATCGTCTGATACTCGTCACCCTGCGGCGGTGCGTCGACGGACGCCGGCTGTTCGATGCGCAGGAACAGCTCGAGCGCCTCGGGGCCGAACGGGACGAGATGGACGTGGACGGACCGGTCGCCGTGGGGCAGCGGATGGGGGTACGCCGGGAGCAGCTCCGGCGCGTCCAGCACGGGAGAGCCGCCGACGGCGTTGAGCAGGTTCGCGGCCAGCGCCAGATGGATCATCTCCTCGGCAAGGACCGTGCCCACGACCTGGGCGGCCTCGGGGTTGCGGGCCGGGTCCAGGGAGTAGAGCGCGCACAGGTAGGGAGGAATCGTCGCGTGCTCGAGCTCGATCGCCCACTGCAGGTGGCGGCGGAGATCGTCGATCGTGTCGATGGCGTGGGCGCCACGGGTGTCCATGAGGTACCTCGGTTCGTCAGTCGGTGTCTCCTTTCAGGACCGGATCGGCCCTCGGTTTGTGACGACGACCGGAAGAGGACGGCCGATCGCATCCGCCGTCGAACCTGCTGTCACAAACCGCAGGCCTGTCCGGTCCTCACTGATGAGCGGCGTTCCGGATCGGCCGGAACGCGAGATGGAAGGAACACCATGAAGATCGTCGTGATCGGCGGAACTGGCCTGATCGGCTCGAAGCTCGTCCGGAAGCTGGCCGAGCACGGCCACGAAGCGGTGCCCGCGTCACCCAACTCGGGCGTGAACACCCTCACCGGCGAAGGGCTGGCCGAGGTGCTGGAGGGCGCTGACGTCCTGGTGGACGTCTCGAACTCGCCCTCGTTCGCCGACGATGCCGTGCTGGACTTCTTCCGTACGTCCACCGGGAACCTCCTCGCCGCCGAGGAGAAGGCTGGGGTCGGACACCACGTGGCCTTGTCGGTGGTCGGCACCGAGCGTCTCGCCGAGAGCGGCTACTTCCGCGCGAAGATCGAGCAGGAGAGGCTGATCAAGGAGTCCGGACGGCCGTACTCGATCGTGCACGCCACGCAGTTCTTCGAGTTCGTGGGCAGCATCGCCCAAGCGGCGACCGAGGGAAACACGGTCCGTCTGTCCGACGCGCGGATCCAGCCCATCGCAGGCGAGGATGTGGCCGCCGCGGTCGGCCGAGTCTCCGTGGGTACGCCGCTGAACGGCACGCTCGAGGTGGCCGGGCCCGAGCAGTTCGGTCTCGACGAGCTGATCCGCACCGGGCTGAGCTACCGCGGTGACGCCCGCGAGGTCGTCACCGACCCGGAGGCGCGCTACTTCGGTGCCCTGCTGGACAAGGACATGCTCCTGCCTGGCCCCGACGCGCAGTTGGCGGCCACCCGGTTCGCCGACTGGCTGCCGCTGAACCCGCCGCCGGCGAAGTGACCACGACCGATCACGATCGTCGCGCGGCGGCACTCTGAGAGCCTCTAGAGTTTGGCTGGTGCCGGACGGCGACCGAGACGCGACGGTGGGGGCGTGGGATGACGGATTCCGAGGTGCGTGATCTCGGTGACGCTGAGGATCTCGAGGCGGCGACCGCTGTCTTCACCCGGGTGCGACCGCGCCTGTTCGGGATTGCGTATCGCATGCTCAGCAGCGTCACCGAGGCCGAGGATCTGGTGCAGGACGTGTGGCTGCGCTGGCAGGCGTACGACCGGTCCACGGTGGCCAACCCGGAGGCGTTCTTGGCGACCACCACCACCCGGCTGGCCATCAACGTCCTGCAGTCGGCGCGGAAACGGCGTGAGACCTACATCGGGCCGTGGCTGCCCGAACCGGTTGACACCGGGGCGGACCCGTACCTGGGCGCCGAGCGGGCCGAGGCTCTGCAGTTCGCGTCTCTGCTGCTGATGGAGAGGCTCACCCCGAACGAACGCGCCGCCTACGTCCTGCGAGAAGCCTTCGAATACTCCTACGCGCAGATCGCGGACATCCTGTCCTCGACCGAACCTGCCGTACGTCAGCTGGTCAGCCGGGCACGCAAGCACATCGCCGGCGAGCGGCGGGCACCGGTGGCCGCGGAAGAGCAGCGGGAGCTGCTGACCACGTTCCTCACCGCTGCCCGCGCCGGCGATCTGGCCGCGTTGGAGCGACTCTTCACGCCGGACGTGACCAGCCTGTCCGACGGCAACGGCCGGACGGGTGTCGCCCGTACGCCGCTCGTCGGCGCCGAACGGGTCGCGAAGTTCCTCAAGGCGATCTCCACCTGGTTCTGGGAGGGCGTCGGGGTGCGCTGGACGACCACGAACGGACAGACGTCCGCCGTACTCGTCCGCGACGGCTCCGCGTACGGCCTGGTCACCATCGACGCCACCGCCGACGGCATCGATCAGGTGTTCTGGCTGGTCAACCCCGAGAAGAACAAGGGCGTGTCCGCCGCAGGCTGAGTCGCCGACGGACACACCAGGCGACCTCGAAAGAACGGGGCACGATGTGCGTACATCCTGGGGTCCGCTCGATCGACACGACCTGGTCGTCCGCAGGTTCGCCGAAGCCTGTGGCAGGGGAGACGTCACCGCACTCACCGCCGTCCTGGGCGTCGAGGTCGTCGGCACCTGCGACGCCGGCGGACTCGTACCCGCCCCTGACTGGCCTCTGCACGGTCAGGCAGAGGTCGCCCGCCTGGTCACGACGCTGTGCGGGCAGACCGGTGTCGACCTGGCAGTCGAGTCCGTCAACGGCCGCGCCGGGCTGGTCCTGCGCCATGGCTCTCGCGCCGTCGCGGTCATCGGTGCAGAGACGGCCGGGTACGAGATCGCGACGCTGTGGATCGTGCTCAACCCGGCCAAGCTGGGCGACTGGCATCGCAGCTGACCGGGCCCGCACGGCGTGTGCCGTGCGGGCCCGGTCAGCTCAGTTCAGCTCCGCGACCAGCCCTTCGCCTGGAGCTCCTGCTCGGACACGAACTCGAGCATCGGCTTGCCCGGTTCGCAGAGCATCGTGACGGTGAACCGCACCGAGATGTCGTCGCGGTTGTTGCCGTCCTGGTAGTGGATGACGTCCCCGCCCGGCTCCCAGAAGGTCTCGCCGGCACGGACGACCCGCGGCGGCTCGCCCTCGAGCTCGAACACCATCTCGCCCTCCAGTACGTAGCCGAAGGCCGGCCCGGAGTGGCGGTGCGGCGGGGTGCCGGGGTCGCCCGGCGGGTACTCGATGACGATCGTCATCGCGTGCGCCCCCTCCGGGATGAAGGGCGGTTTGGCTTCCTGAAGCACGGTCAATGACATGGGAGTCCTCCTCGATGAACGGTGCACTCGGTAGACCGGACAGCGGTGAGATCTGTGACTCCCGGGTTCGCGGTACGTCCGGGCCGACGGTCACGATGGGGGCGAGAAGAGCCGGTCCAGGTGCTGGTCGATGGCCGCGAGCGCGGCCTGGGGTTCGATCACGCCCAGCTCCAGCAGCGGCGTGAATCCGGTCAGCGAGAGGATGAGGTCCGTCTCGATCGCGAGGTTGCGGTCGGCGGAGATGTGCCCATCGGCCATCGCCTCTCGGATGAGACGTTCGACCGTGTCGCGACCCTGGCGCAGGCCGACGCCGGCCACCTCGCGCAGCTCGGGGTCGTGCAGCGCCTCGAGGACGTACGCCGCGTTCATCCGGCTGGTGGCGCGAGCATCGGGGTGCAGCGGGAGCATCTCGGTGAGCACCACCCGGAGTACGTCGCGGGGATGTGGAGGCTGCGCGACCCCGGTCAGGGCGCGCGCGACCCGGTCCGAGGTCTGTTCGGCGGCGAACTCCATCGCGAAGGTCAGCATCGCGGCCCGGGACGAGAAGTAGTGCTGAAGCTGCCCGAGAGAGACATCTGCTTCGCGGGCGACCTCGCGCATGGTCGCTCGCGGCCAGCCCTGTTGCTCGACCACCCGCCACAGCGCGTGCGCGATCGCCTCTCGTCGCTCGCGGTGGTCGACCTGCTTCGGCATCCCTCGGTCCCTTCTCGTTTCAATACGCGTGACATAATACACATGACTTATATCCGCAGAGGGAGGTGACCAACGGTGATGCCCCACGACCCGTACGCCTTCGCGATCGACGACGCGGTCGCCGTCGCCCTCCTCGCCGACTTCCAGGTCCGGAAGGCGATCGCACGCGGCGACTTCGACGACCTGCCCGGCAGCGGTGAGCCGATCGACCTACCGGACCAGCACGATCCGGAGTGGTGGATCAGGAGCCTCATCGAGCGTGAGCACGTTGTGCTGCTGCCACCGTCGATCCAGCTCCGCAAGGACGATGCCGCGCTGGACGCGCGCCTGGATGAGCTGGCAGACGAGAAGGCCGTACGCCGCGAGATCGACGACTTCAACGCGCAGGTGATCCGCGCCCGCTATGAACCGCCGGCGGGCCCGCCGCTGATCACGATGCCACGCGACCCCGACACCACGGTCGCCGAATGGGCCGCCCGCCGCGCGGCGCGAGAGAGGAGACCTCGCGAACCGGCACGCACGGACGCTCGGCGACGCCGTCGGTTCCGGCTCTTCCGTCGCCGCTGAGCGCCTCGGCGAGCGCCGCGCGTTCGGTACGCTCGCTCAATGGCCGACCTCGATGCCGCCGAAGACCGGATCTGGGCGCTTCTCGCCCGTTACCGCAACGAGCTCGAGGACGCGACGATCTACGGGATGCCGTCGTTGCGCTGGCCGGGCTCGGGCGCCCATGACTACTTCGCGGCGGTCAAGCGGAGCTCGCAGAAGGTGAGTCTCTACGCGATCGCCGTCGACACCTGGCCGGAGGCGCTCGATGGCTCGTCGGAGGCGTTCCGCACGCGGCGTACAGGCAAGGCGACCTTCTCCTTTCCCACGTTGGACGAGGAGATGGCCGCCGAGCTCGATGGGTTCCTGGAACGGCTCTACCGGCGCTACCGCGAGCATCACGCCGGCTAGCGCACCGCTCGCTTCACCAGCTCGGTGAGCTTCTCCTCGACGGCCGGGGTCATCGACGTGACGGCGAAGACGGTCGGCCAGATGTCGCCGTCGTCGAGGTTCGCCCACTCCTGGAAGCCGACCTCGGCGTAGCGCATCTTGAACTTCCCGGCGCACTTGTAGAACGCCACGACCTTGCCGTCGGAGTTGGCGTAGGCGGGCATGCCGTACCAGGTCTTCGGGGCGAGGTCGGGCGCGTGCGTGGTGACGATCCGGTGGAGCGTCTCGCCGATCGCGCGGTCGTTGTCGTCCATCGCCTCGATCTTCTCGAGGCAGTCGGCGAGGTCGGCCTCGGCCTTCTTGCTGCCGGTCCCACGCTTGGCGGCCGTACGGCGCTCGGCCGCGGCCTCCTTCATGGCTGCCTTCTCTTCCTCGGTGAACGTGGTGCTCTTCGCCATCGGTCTTTCCTTCCTATCGGGTCCGTTGAGACGAGCCTAAGGAGGCAGAGGCTCCGTACGCTTCTTCGTTCCTGATCAGTCCGAGAGAGGCTTCTGGGCGAAGACGATCGCGCCCGGGACATCGTCATCGGGCCGCATGAGGAGCTCGGCCTCGATGCTGAACCCGGCCTCGCGCAGCCACTGCGAGATCTGCTCGGGCGTACGGCGATGGGTGTCGACGTTGATCGCGCGCCCGGTGTAGCCGGTGGTCGAGCGCCGAGTCTCGTCGCCGACATGGAACCCGACCAGCACCGAACCGCCGGGCCGCAGCACCCGCCGGAACTCCTCGAACACTCCGGGCACCGCCGCGTCGGGGATGTGGATGACCGACCAGAAGGCGAGTACGCCGCCGAGAGATCGGTCCGCCAATGGCAGATCGGTCATCGACCCGACCTCGAACCCGAGGTCGGGATGGTCCTGCCGGGCTATGGCGATCATCTCGGGGGAGAGGTCGATCCCGAACGCGTCGACGCCGAGGTCGCGCAGATGCCGAGTGACGTACCCCGGGCCACAGCCGACATCGGCCACTGGCCCGCCCTCGCGCACAGCCTCGGCGAACACCGCCAGGCCGGCGCGGAGGTACGGACGGTCGTCCAGCAGGCCGCGTACCTTCTCGGCATAGCCGGCGGCATCGGTGTCGTACGACTCGCGGGTCTCGTTCAGCCAGTTGTCGGGCACAGAAATGACCCTAGGGCAGGGCGAAGCGCGAGATACTGAGGCGAGCCGCGTGGGGGCACGGCATCCAGCCGGTCTGAGAGACGAACGGACACCACCATGACCACGCATGACCGCCCGAGCAGGGCCGAGCTCCACGACCGGCCCGGATCGCTGCGCGGCACCTCCTGGGAGCTCTTCGACGACCCGTGGCGCGGCACGCCGTCCTTCGCGGACGAGGAGGCCGTGGTGGCCGCGGCCGGTCTGGTCCAGCTGGGCGAGGCCTTCGGGCTGGACTACCCGATCAACGCGTTCACGCCCGGGATGTCCCGGACCAGGAAACCGGCTGAGCACGTCATCTATGGCAACCACCCGGCGCACCGTGACGACTACCTCGACGGCTACTACCTGCAGTCCTCGACCCAGATCGACGGGCTGCGTCACCGGCGGGCCGACGACGTCGGGTTCTACGCCGGCACCGCTGACGAGCTGGTCATCCCGGGGACCGAGGAGATCGGCATCCAGGTCTGGGCAGATCGCCCCATCGTCAGCCGGGGAGTCCTGGTGGACATCGCCGGCCTCCTCGCCCGGCGCGAGGAGACGCTCGATCACGAGGCCGGTCAGCCGATCCCGTACGACTACATCGACCAGGCCCTCACCGCGCAGGCGATCGAGCTGCGTGCCGGTGACATCGTCATGCTCCACACCGGGTGGTGCGAGTGGTTCCTCGAGCTCACCGCCGAGCAGAAGCTGGCTCAGCAGGCCCTCGGCCGCGCCACGGGCATCGAGCAGAGCGAGGAGGTGCTCGACTGGGCCTGGGACTCCGGTCTCGCCCTGCTCGCGGCGGACACGTTCGCCGTCGAGTGCCTGCCGCCCGTGCCGGGTTCGCCCTTCGTCCAGTCGGCGCCGAACGACCGCGGCATGATGCACCAGGAGTTCCTGGCCAAGCTCGGCATGCCGCTCGGGGAGCTGTGGCGGCTCGGCCCGTTGGCCCGCCGCATGGACGCGTTGCAGCGGTGGGAGGCCTTCCTCAGCGTCAAGCCGCTCAACGTCACCGGCGCGACCGGCTCACCCGCGAACGCCGTCGCGATCATCTGATCGGTGCTTCGATCGCCCGCTAGGTTGGACGGTGAACGCAGCCGTCACCGGAGCGAGGGGAGTGCCGTGCGCCGCTGGGTGCGCAGGTCCTTGTGGGACGTCGTCCCGCGCGATCACCGGCAGGGTGACGCCGCGCTACGTCGCCGCCAGCTGGTGACGGTCGGCTTCGTCCTGCTCGGCGCGGTCGTGCTCGGGGTCTCGCTGCGGATCGAGCCGGGCAGCGTCTGGTTCTACCCGGCGACCTTCGCTCTCGCCGGGGTGTGGGCCGTCGGTGCCTTCGCGTCAGGGCCGCTCCATCTCGGCCGGATCGATGCCTGGCGCCGGCGGGGGCAGGGAGAGCGCCGGTTCGTACGCCCCGTGCTGCCACCGATCCTGCTAGGCCTCGGTCTGGCCGGGGTCTTCGTGATCGGCGGCCTGGTCGTGCGCGAGATCCCGTGGCTGGACCGGCAGGTCCGCTCGGTGCTCGACTTCGCCGACCAGGGCTCGCTCCCGATCCTGGTCGTGGTGACGGCCGTCAACGGGGTGGCCGAGGAGCTGTTCTTCCGCGGCGCGGTCTACGCCGCCCTACCTCGCCATCCGGTCGCCTGGACGTCGGTGGCCTACGTGATCGCGACGCTCGCGACGGGCAACGTGATGCTGGCCTTCGCCGCGATCCTGCTCGGGGTCGTGGTCGGGCTCGAACGGCGCGCGTCCGGCGGCGTACTCGCGCCGATCCTCACCCACTGTGCGTGGTCGCTGTCGATGCTGCTGGCGTTGCCGCTGCTCTTCGGCTGAGGACTCAGACCCCCTTGCCCTCGGCCAGCCGCTCGGCCAGGGCGCGTCGCACGGCCTCGCGATAGGGCAACGGCTCGCCGGGTACGACCTCGAGGATGCGCCGGTCCCGCGCGACCACCTCGGTGCTCATCGAGTCGATCAGGTTGCGCCCGGTGGTCAGGTCGATGTCGGTGACCAGCGCCAGCCAGTACGACGACAGTCGAGGCGTCAGCACCGGCACCGGGACGATGGGGGTCGTTCGGCCGGTGGCCACCTCGGAAGCGACGGTCAGCATGTCGACGTAGGTCATCGCCTCGGGACCACCTATCTCGAAGATCTCGCCGACCGCGTCCTCGTTGTCGATGACACCCGCGAGGTAGCGGATCACGTCGTCGACGGCGATCGGCTGGGTCCGGGTGGCGGTCCACCTCGGCACGACCATGGCGGGGAGGTTCTTGACCAGCTGCCGGGTGAGCTCCCAGGAGACGCCGCCGTGCCCGACGACGATCGCGGCCCGCAGCACCGTGACCGGGACGCCGGCCTCGCCGAGCAGGGCTTCGACCTCGCGGCGCGAGCGCAGATGGGGAGAGAGGTCCCCGTCATCGTCGCCGAGGCCGCCGAGGTAGACGATCTGGCGCACCCCGGCCCGCTTTGCGGCGGCCCCGAAGGACCGTGCGGCCCGGGCGTCGCGCTCCTCGAAGTCGTCGTGGTCGAGCGAGTGCACCAGATAGACCGCCACATCGACACCGTCGAGCGCGGTCGTCAGGGTGGCGGGGTCGTTGACGTCGGCCCCCACCGGTACGCCGGGGCCGTCGTAGTCGTCCGGGCGCCGGGTCATCGCATGCACCGTGGTGCCGCGTCGGGTCAGCTCCGCGACCAGCCGCTGACCGATGAAGCCGGTCGCGCCGGTGACGAGCACGGTGGGCGAGGTCTCCATGGGGTCGAGCCTACGGACGCGACGGGTCGACCGGTCGGCAATCCTGTCCGCAGCCGTCCTCGGGCACGGGTCCAGAGGCGTGCGATGCCGGCCGGTGCAGCACGGCGCCGGTCGGCGTCACGAGGACGTCGGATCCCTCGACACGGCCGGTGCCGTCGACGATCAGCGCATGGTCGCGCGGCGTGAGCGGGGCGTACGTCAGGGTCAGGACCGGGTTCGCGGCCAGGTTGGCACGGGTGCCGCCGCCGGGATCCGAGATCCGCAGCGTCGAGCCCTCGACGACCGGGTCGACGACCACGACCTTGATCCGCTCGCCCGCGGTGGTCAGCAGGAAGCCGCTGCCGAACCGCTCGAGGGTCGAGGCGAGATCGGGCAGCGCGACCGGGATGCTCATGTCTCTCACCTTAGTCCCGAGGGGGATTTCAGAGCGCTGCTCTGTTACTGTCGGAGCAGCCCAACCCGGCGGGATGACGTACGGGTCTCGAACGAAGGAGCAGCATCGTGGTCACCATCTCCAGCGACGGACCGGTATGGACACTCGACCTCGGGGACGACGAGAACCGCTTCTCGCCCGACTGGCTCGAGGCGGTCGGCTCGGCGCTCGACCAGATCGAGTCGGCGACCGAGCCGGCGGTGCTGGTCACGATCGGCGGCGGCAAGTTCTACTCCAATGGGCTCGACCTGGAGTGGCTGGGGCAGAACTTCGACCAGCACGATGCGTACGTCGCCCGGGTCCAGGACCTCTTCGCGCGCATCCTCACGTTGCCGGTCCCGACGGTCGCCGCGGTCAACGGACACGCGTTCGGCGCGGGTGCCATGCTGGCGATGGCCCATGACTACCGCGTGATGCGTGAGGACCGCGGCTACTTCTGCTTCCCCGAGGTCGACATCCACATCCCCTTCACCGTGGGGATGAATGCCCTCGTCACGAGCAAGCTGACACCGCGCACGGCGCTCGACGCGATGGCGACCGGGCGCCGCTACGGCGGAGCTGACGCTGCGGCGGTTGGCATAGTCGACGCCACCGCCTCGTCGGAGAAGCTGTTCGAGGCGGCCGCCGGCTTCGTACGCGATCTGGCGGGCAAGGACCGCGCCACCCTCGGCACGATCAAGGCCCGGATGTTCGCAGATGTCGTCACGGCGCTCGGCGCCGGCAACGGCGACCCTGTCTGATCCCGGCATGGGGCGTCCACGGCAGTACGACCTCGCCGACCTTCTCGCGCATGCCCGGGATCTCTGGATCGAGCGAGGCGTCGACGGCCTGACGATCCGAGCGCTGAGCGCGGCGTCGGGTGCGTCCAACGGAGCGGTCTACCACGCGTTCGGGTCGCGCGACGGCCTCCTGGCCCGGGTCTGGGCCGAGGAAGCCGGCCGCTTCCTCACGTTCCAGCGCGACCGTGTGGCGGAGGCGATGCGGGAGGGCGATGCGACCGAGGCGCTTGTCGCGGCCGCACTCGCCCCCGCGGCGTACGCGACGGACAACGAGGACGGCGCCCGGCTCCTGCTGGCCGCGACCGCGGACGATCTGCTGACCTCGGAGCTCGACGAGGAGGGACGTACGCAGCTGCTCGGCCTCCAGAAGGAGCTCGGTGCGCTCCTCGTCGAGCTCGCCTCCGCGCTGTGGGAGCGGCACGACCGTGCCGCCGTCACGAGTGTGCGCCACTGCGTGGTCACCCTGCCCGGGGCACTGCTGCTGAACGCCGACCGCATCACCGACCCGCTTGCTCGGCACGCCCTCGAGCACGCGGTCCGTGGCATCGCGGCCGTGTCACCGCCGGACCGGCGCTGAGGGAGGATGGGGAGGTGACCCGCCCCGACTCCGCGTACCGCTCGGACTGCTCACGATGCGTTGGCCTGTGCTGCGTCGCACTGTCCTTCACCCGCTCGGCGGACTTCCCCGAGGACAAGGCGGCCGGCGATCCGTGCCGTCACCTCGGCCCCGACTTCGGGTGCGGGATCCACGACCGGCTGCGCGACCGCGGGTACACCGGGTGCACGGTCTTCGAGTGCTCCGGCGCTGGTCAGCAGGTCACCCAGGTGACCTTCGGCGGCGCGGACTGGCGTACGGAGCCAGACCTGCGGCAGAGCATGTTCGACGTCTTCGACGTGATGCGGCAGCTGCACGAGATGCTGGCCCTGCTCGAGGAGGCGGCATGGCGCGGCACCGCGACCGACCTCTCCGACGCGACCGAGCTGGTGTCCGCGGCGGCGGGCGGCGCCGCCGAGCAGGTCCTCGCCACCGACATCCCTGCGCTCCGCACGGTCGTCGGGACTGCGCTCCGGCAGGTGAGTGCGGAGGTACGCCGCCCCGCCGGCCCTGCGCTGAGCGGTGCCGATCTCGTCGGCCGGGACCTGCGCCGGCGAGACCTGCGGCGCGCTGACCTGCGGAGCGCTCTCCTCATCTCCGCCGACCTGAGCCGCGTGGACCTGGCCGATGCCGACCTGCTCGGCGCCGACCTCCGCGATGCCGCGGTCGCCGGTGCGGACCTGACCCGCGCGCTCTTCCTCGGCCAGGCGCAGGTCAACGCCATGCGTGGAGACGCGAGCACGCGCCTGCCGGACGGCCTCGCCCGCCCGGCGCACTGGAGATAGACGACACCCTGGAAAACGGGCGAGAGCGGCAGCCTGGATCCGGCTGCCGCTCTCGCGTGGTCGTGACGGATCAGGCCAGCGTGGCCGTGTCGATCACGAAGCGGTAGCGCACGTCGGAGGCCAGGACCCGGGCGTACGCCTCGTTGATCTGGTCTGCCGAGATCACCTCGATCTCGGAGCCGATGTTGTGCTCGGCGCAGAAGTCGAGCATCTCCTGGGTCAGCGCGATGCCGCCGATCATCGAGCCGGCGAAGTTGCGCCGGTTGGTGATCAGCGAGAACACGTTGACGCTCAGCGGCTCCGCGGGGGCGCCGACGTTGACCATCGTGCCGTCCACGGCGAGGAGGCCGAGGTAGGCGTCGAGGTCGATCTTCGCGCTGACCGTGTTCACGATCAGGTCGAACGAGCTGGCCAGCTGCTCGAAGGTCGCCGGGTCGGAGGTGGCGTAGTAGTGGTCCGCGCCGAGCCGCAGCCCGTCCTCCTGCTTCTTCAGCGACTGCGAGAGCACGGTGACCTCGGCGCCCATCGCGTGGGCGATCTGGACGCCCATGTGGCCCAGCCCGCCGAGACCGACGATCGCGACCTTCTTGCCGGGGCCGGCGCCCCACTTCTTCAGGGGCGCGTACGTGGTGATGCCGGCGCACAGCAGCGGCGTCGCGGCCGCCGCGTCCATGCCCTCGGGCACCTTGAGCGCGAAGTGGGCGTCGACGACGACGTGGGTCGAGTAGCCGCCCTGGGTGAACGAACCGTCGCGGTCCTTCGCGGCGTACGTCCCGACGCCGCCGCCCGGGGTCGAGCAGTGCTGCTCGTCGCCGTTGCGGCAGTTGTCGCACTCGCGGCACGAGTTCACGAAGCAGCCGACGCCGACGCGGTCGCCGACCTGGTGGTTGGTGACCGACGAGCCGACCTCGGTGACGCGACCGACGATCTCGTGGCCCGGGACGACCGGGAACGGCTGCGGGCCCCAGTCACCGTTGACGGTGTGGATGTCGGAGTGGCAGATGCCGGCGAACTCGATCGCGATGAGGACGTCGTTGGCGCCCACCTCACGGCGCTCGATGGTGGTCGGGGCCAGCGGCTCGCCGGCGGAAGGTGCTGCGTACGCGTTGACGCGCATGGAGGTTCTCCTGAGTCTGAGATGGGTGTGGATCAGTGGTTCTCGCGGCCGCGGATCTGATCGGCCAGCGTGTGTGCCTGCGCGCCGATCTCCTCGGCGCGTGCCTCGTCGCCGGCTGCGACGGCTCGCCAGTAGTCGGTCTTGAGACCGACGTACGTCCGACGCAGCTCGAGGTTCTCGGCCTCGCGGGCGAGGTGAGCGGCGTGCTCGGTGAGCATGTCGATCTGCTCGGCGGCACCGTCGCGACCGAGGCGGCTGTTGGTGACGTACGTCCTCATGTCGTCGATCGAGAGGCCGATCGCGGCCAGGCAGGCGACGCCGGTCAGCTGGTCCAGGTCGGTCTCGTCATAGACCCGGTGGCCGCTGCTGGCGCCGCGGCTGACCGGCGAGATCAGCCCGATCGTCTCGTAGTAGCGCAAGGTGCTGGCCGGCAGTCCGGTCAGCGTCGCCACCTCTCGGATCGTGTACGTCCGAGTCGTTGATGCAGTCACGCCAACGACGCTAAGAACTTCAAGTACTTGAAGTCAAAGGGATGATTTATCGACATGTGTATTTGGCTTGCCGGGCGCCCGAGAGCCGGGCGTACATTGCGATCATGGCCATCCGCACCCATGCCGGCGTCGACAGCTACCTCGACGGTCTGCCGGAGTGGCAGCGCGACATCTGCCGCGAGCTGCGCGAGATCATCCACGACGCCGACCCCGAGATCGAGGAGACGATCAAGCGGACGGTCCAGCCCTACTTCGTGCTGCAGGGCAACGTGTGCGCGCTTCTCGCCACCAAGGACCACGTCAACCTGTTCCTCTACGACCCGACCGTCCCCGATCCGGCGGGGATCATCAACCAGGGCCACGGCAACGCCACCGGGCGAGCCATCCAGATCTACCGGGACGACCCGATCGACCGTCCGGCGCTGACCGAGCTGCTGCGCGCCATCGTCGCCAACAACCGGGCCGGCGGCTGGCGCCGCCTGCAGAAGGGCTGACCCCCCGCGACCAGCGCATTTCGCGTTCCTGTCGGGTCCGATCAGTCCCAGCGGAAAAAGATCGAAACTTCCGCTTGACCTTGACCCAGCGTCAACCCTCGACGCTATTCGACATGAACCCGACACCAGCAATCCAGATCGCCGGACTGACCAAGTCCTACGGCGACGTACACGTCCTCCAGGGCGTCGACATGAGCGTCGAGAAGGGGAGCATCTTCGCCCTCCTCGGCTCCAACGGCGCCGGCAAGACCACGACCGTGAAGATCCTGGCCACGCTGCTCAAGGCGGACGGCGGCCAGGCGACGGTCAACGGCTTCGACGTCGCGACTCAGGCGAACGACGTACGTGGCTCCATCAGCCTCACCGGCCAGTTCGCCGCCGTCGACGAGATCCTGACCGGTCGCGAGAACCTCATCCTGATCGCCAAGCTGCTCCGCCAGAAGAACCCGGGCGCGATCGCCGACGAGCTCCTCGCCCGGTTCTCGCTCACCGAGGCCGGCAACCGCAAGGTCGCGACGTACTCCGGTGGCATGCGCCGCCGGGTCGACATCGCGATGAGCCTGATCAGCAACCCGCCGGTGATCTTCCTCGACGAGCCGACCACCGGTCTCGACCCGGAGGCCCGGATCGAGGTGTGGCAGGCGGTCAAGGAGCTCGCCGACGGCGGCACGACGGTCCTGCTCACCACCCAGTACCTCGAAGAGGCCGAGCAGCTCGCCGACCGGATCGCGATCCTCCACGAGGGCCGCATCATCGCCAACGGAACCCTCGCCGAGCTCAAGGCGATGTTCCCGCCGGCCAAGCAGGAGTACGTCGAGAAGCAGCCGTCCCTCGAGGAGATCTTCCTCGCCATCACCAGCAAGTCCAACGGCACGTCCGCCAGCACGAACAACGTGAAGGAGTCACGATGACCACCCGATTCTTCGGCGACACCGCCGTCCTGCTCGGCCGCTCCCTGCGACACATCGGCCGCAGCCCCGACACCATCGTCACCACCGCGATCACACCGGTCGCGATGATGCTCATGTTCGTGTACGTCTTCGGCGGCGCGATCGACACCGGCTCGCACGAGAGCTACGTCAGCTATCAGCTACCCGGCATCCTGTTGATCACCATCGCCTCCGGCATCGCCTACACCGCCTACCGTCTGTTCCAGGACAAGAACGGCGGCATGTTCGACCGGTTCCAGTCGATGCCGATCGCCAGGTCCGCGGTGCTGTGGGGTCACGTGCTCACCTCCGTGGTCGCGAACATGATCTCGCTGGTCGTGGTGGTGCTGGTCGCCCTGCTGATGGGCTTCCGCACCGGCGCGAGCGTGCTCGACTGGCTCGCGGTCGTCGGCATCCTGGCCCTGTTCACCCTCGCGCTGACCTGGCTCGCGGTGATCCCGGGCCTGACCGCCGGCACGGTCGAGGGAGCCAGCGCGTTCTCGTACCCGCTGATCTTCCTGCCCTTCCTCAGCTCGGCGTTCGTGCCGACCGACACCATGCCCGGCCCGGTGCGAGCCTTTGCCGAGCACCAGCCGGTCACCTCGATCGTCGACTCCATCCGGGCGATCTTCTCCGGTCAGGAGCTGGGCAACGAGCTCTGGATCGCACTGGCCTGGTGCGTCGGCCTCCTGGTCGTCGCGTACGTCCTGGCCACCAGCGCCTACCGCCGCAAGTTCGCCTGACCGATCCGAACCATCCGAACTATCCGACAAATTCATAAGACAGCGACGGCTGGTCGAGGGCACCATTCGGGGATGCTCACGATCAGCCAGCTGGCGTCCTACGCCGGGGTCACCGTTCGGGCCGTGCGCCACTACCACGCCAAAGGATTGCTGGTGGAGCCCGAGCGCGACCACTCGGGCTACCGACGCTACGACGCCGCTGCTGTGGTCGACCTGATCAAGATCCGCATCCTCGCCGACGCCGGCGTCCCGCTCTCCCGTGTCAAGGAGCTGCTGGACGCCGGCGACGACGATTTCAAGACCGCGGTCGCCGAGATCGACAAGCGCCTTCGGCTCGAGATCCGCGAGCGCCAGGGCCACCGCGAGCGGATCGCCCGGCTCGTCCACGGCGACGGGCTGGCCCTCCCGCCCGAGGCGGTCGCCTACCTGGAACGGATGCGGGAGCTCGGCATCCCGGAGCGGATGATCGAGGGTGAACGCGACGCCTGGATCCTCGTCGCCGCCCAGCAGCCGCAGAGCATGGAGGCCTTCATCCGCAACAAGGTCGGCCAGCTCGACGACCCCTCCGTCGTGGAGACCTATCGCGAGATGGAGGCCATGCTCGACTGGGAGCCCGGCGACCCCCGTCTGGAGACCATCGCCGACCAGATCGTCGCTCAGATGGACGCGGTATCCGACGAGGACTGGGCCGCCTACGTCGACGGCGACCAGGCCATGCCCGACGAGCTCGCCGCCCTGCTCGACGCCATGTTCGTCGAGCAGGTCCCCGTCGCCCGCGACCTCATGCGCCTGGTCGAGAAGCGTGGCTACACCGGCTGGACCAAGCTCGAGCGCATCAAGGAATAGGCGACGTACGCCGCGACTGGTCCGAGCGCCAGCTGCTCGGGCTGCAGCCGTACCTGCCGCGGAACCACCGGGTGAAGTTGCTCGGGGCCGAGAAGGACAGGAGCTCGGAGATCTCGGTCAGCGTGTAGCGCCCGCCGGCGAGCATCCGCTCGGCGAGCGCTGAGCGGGTCTCGTCGAGCAGTAAGGAGAAGGTCAGGTCGTACGCCGCGAGCCGCCGATGCACCGTGCGGCGGTCGACTCCGAGACTGCGCGCTACCTGTTCGATCGAGCATCGTCCGGTCGGTAGCAAGACCTCGATCAGCTCGCGAACCCGGTCCGGCACCGTCCCCACGCGCGAGGGTTCGAGCGACTCCAGGAGTTGGTGGGCGTACTGGTGAAGGCCCGGATCGGCCATCCTGTTCGGGGTCGAGAGGTCCGCCGCGGAGAAGACCAGGCCGTGGAACTCGTGGTCGAAGGTGACCGCCGTGCCGAACATGCGCCGATGGGTCGCGATGTCAGCCGGCGGATGGTGGGCGAAGCAGACCGCGAGCGGGCGCCACCCAGAACCCAGGAATCCGCTCAGCAGACGGTGCAGCACAGCGACGGCCAGCTCGATCGCCTGGCGTGACTCCCCCGGCTCCCCGAGGTCCAGGTCGACCCGGATCGTCGCTGTCCCGCCGGACTCGGTGAGCCGGGTGCGCAGCGACTCGTTGTACATGTGCTCGTAGCGGCTCAGGATGCGCAGGGTGCTGCGTACGTCCGGCTCCTCCCGGACGACCAGGCTGACCGGTCCCAGGTTGGAGAATCGGCGCAGCTCTGCGAGCCGTAGCCCGAAGTCGGCGTGGTTCGACTCCCGCGCCGACAGCTCCAGGAGCGTGGCGACGGCGACCGCGGGAACCCACCGGTCCGGCATTCCGAGCCCGGCCGGGTCGAGGCCGCAGCGCCTGAGCAGGTCGCTCGGATCGAGCCCGAGCGACCTGCTGAGGTCGGCGTACCCGTTGAGGGCTGCATAGCGAGCGAGTGGCTTCACACGTCCTCCGGGTGTCCCTGAATGACAAGCAACATGTCCCGTCAGGATAAGCGACGACCGACTTCGATCCCTAGTGTTGCGTGCGTCACATTGCTGGTCGGAGGAGGTTTCACATGGAACATGCCGTACGGATCGAGAACACCGGAGGCCCCGAGGTCATGCGCTGGGTGCCCGTCGAGGTGGGCGACCCCGGGCCGGGCGAGGTCCGGATCCGCCATGCAGCGGTCGGGCTCAACTTCGCCGACACCTACTTCCGCACCGGGCTCTACCCGGCTCCGCTCCCGAACGGCCTCGGTGTCGAGGGCGCCGGGGTGATCGAGGCCGTGGGGCCGGGGGTCGCCGACTTCGAGCTGGGCGACCGGGTGACCTACACCGGCAGCCCGTTGGGTGCGTACAGCACCGAGCGGGTGATGCCGGCCGACTCCTTGATCAGGCTTCCCGACAACATCGACTTCGAGACCGCGGCGGCGATGACGATGCGCGGCCTGACGACCGCCTACCTGCTTCGTCGCATCCATCCGCTGGAGGCCGGGGACACCGTCCTGCTCCACGCCGCGGCCGGCGGGGTGGGTCTGCTCTTCTGCCAGTGGGCCGCGCTGCTCGGGATCCGGGTGATCGGGACCGTCTCGACGCACGAGAAGGCCGAGGTCGCTCGCGCCCACGGCTGCAGCGAGGTCATCGTCTACCGCGAGCAGGATGTGGCGGCCGAGGTACGCCGCCTCACCGACGGCGCGGGCGTGCCGGTGGTCTACGACAGCATCGGTGCGACCACCTTCGAGACATCCCTGGACTCGCTGGCCCGCCGGGGCCTACTGGTCTGCTTCGGCACGGCCTCCGGCCCGATCCCCCAGATCGACGCGATGAAGCTCGCCGTCAAGGGATCCCTGTTCGTCACCCGGCCGGCGCTGGCCGACTACATCGCCGACTCGGCCGAGCGCGCCGCGCTGGCCGGAGAGCTCTTCGACCACGTCGGATCCGGCCGGATCCGCGTCGAGATCAACCAGCGCTACGACCTGGCCGACTGCGTCGAGGCCCACCACGACCTCGAGGCCGGCCGCACCGTCGGCTCCTCGGTCTTCAAGGTCTGAGGCCCTGGCCGACATCCATCCACACCGCACACGACGTGGCCCCGCCACGCCGGCGGTCAGCCCTACCCACAGACAGCCCTACCCACAGACAGGGGAGAAACCATGTCCACCACCTACCCCGACCGCCTCGCGACGGCCGACGAGCCCGGCTCCAGGTTCGCGGTCGAGCCGCTGACCTGCAGCATCGGCGCGGAGCTGTCCGGAGTCGATCTCGCCGAGGTCGCCCACGACGACGCCCTCTTCGGCGAGCTCAAGGCGTTGCTGCTGCGCCACAAGGTCGTCTTCTTCCGAGAGCAGGACATCACTCGCGCCGACCACGTCGCACTGGCCGAGCGGTTCGGGCGGCTCGAGGACCACCCGGTCGTCGGCTCCGACCCTGACCATCCCGGCCTGGTCCGGATCTACAAGGACCTCGACAGCCCGCCCGAGCGGTTCGAGAACGCCTACCACTGCGATGCCACCTGGCGGATGAACCCGCCGATGGGAGCAGTCCTGCGCTGCATCGAGGGACCCGAGGTCGGCGGGGACACGATCTGGGTCGACATGGCGCTCGCCTACGAGCAGCTGCCCGAGGAGGTCAAGGCCAAGATCGCCGGCCTCCGGGCGCGGCACAGCATCGAGGCGACCTTCGGCGCCCGCCTGCCGATCGAGGACCGGCTCGCGCTCAAGGAACGGTTTCCCGACGCCGAGCATCCGGTGGTGCGCACCCATCCGGAGACCGGCGAAAAGATCCTGTTCGTCAACAGCTTCACCACACACCTGACCAACTTCCACACCGCCGAGAACGTACGCACCGGCATCGACTACGCGCCGGGCGCCGGCGAGCTGCTCCGCTACCTCACCAGCCGGGCAGGCATTCCCGAGTACCAGGTGCGCTGGCGCTGGACCAAGAACAGCTTCGCGATCTGGGACAACCGGTCCACCCAGCACTACGCCGTCCAGGACTACTGGCCCGCCGTCCGGCGGATGGAGCGCGCCGGGATCGTCGGCGACCGCCCCTTCTGAGCTCCTCCGAGCTCTGCCCGAATCGACACCACCTCACCCGAAAGAGAGACCGATCATGCACTTCCACGACGACGCCCTGTTCCCCGAGCTCCAGGACAAGCTGGTCATCACCGCCGCCCCGTACGGCCCCGAGTGGGAGCCGGACGACTTCCGCGAGGACCTGCCCCTGACCATGGAGGAGCACATCCAGCAGGCGGTGGACTGCTTCGAGGCCGGTGCCACCGTCCTCCACATCCACGTCCGCGAGCTCGACGGCAAGGGCTCCAAGCGCCTCTCCAAGTTCAACGAGCTGCTCGCCGGCCTGCGCGAGGCCGTCCCGGAGATGATCTTGCAGGTGGGCGGCTCGATCTCGTTCGCCCCCGAGGGCGAGGGTGCAGACGCCAAGTGGCTCTCCGACGACACCCGGCACATGCTCGCCGAGCTGGACCCGAAGCCCGACCAGGTCACCATCGCGATCAACACCAGCCAGATGAACATCATGGAGCTGATGACCGCCGACGACATCGCCGGCACCTCCATGGAGCGCCCCGAGCTCGCCGAGGCCTACCGCGAGATGACGGTCCCGGCCGGTCCCGCCTGGGTCGAGGAGCACCTGCGACGACTGCAGGCCAACGGCATCCAGCCGCACTTTCAGCTTTCCAGCATCCCCCAGCTGGAGACCGTCGAGCGACTGATCCGCCGCGGCGTCTACACCGGGCCGCTCAACCTGACCTGGGTCGGCATCGGCGGCGGCTTCGACGGCCCCAACCCCTACAACATCATGAACTTCATCCAGCGGGTCCCCGACGGTGCGTGCCTGACCTTGGAGACGCTCATGCGCAGCGTACTTCCGGTCAACGCGATGGCTATCGCGATGGGGCTGCACACCCGGTGCGGCAACGAGGACACGATCTGGGGCCGCAAGGGGGAGAAGCACACCTCGGTCGAGCAGATCAGGCAGCTTGTGCGGATCGCCGACGAGCTCGGCCGCGAGGTCGCCGACGCCAAGGACGCTCACGACATCTACCGGATCGGCCAGACGTACGCGGATGCCGACGAGACCCTGGCCAAGCTGGGCTACGCGCCGAACCGCCGTCCCGGCCAGGTCGGCTTCACCCAGCACGCGTAGGGACAGGCCATGACGACGCAGAATGATGTGAGCGTCCCGGCGCCGGCCTCGGGCCGGACCCGGACGACCACGTACGCCTGGATCGTGTTCGCCCTCGCCTTCGGGCTGCTGCTCTCGGACTACATGTCGCGCCAGGTTCTGAGCGCGGTGTTTCCTGTGCTCAAGGCCGAATGGGCTCTCTCCGACTCGCACCTCGCCTCGCTGAGCAGCGTCGTCGCGCTCATGGTCGGGCTGCTCACGCTGCCGCTGTCCATCGTCGCGGATCGCTGGGGCCGGGTTCGGAGCCTGGTCATCATGGCGGTGCTGTGGAGCGTGGCCACCCTGCTCTGCGCGCTGGCCGCCAACTATGAGCAGATGCTCGGCGCGCGGTTCCTGGTCGGCGTCGGCGAAGCCGCCTACGGCAGCGTCGGCATCGCGCTGGTGCTCAGTGTCTTCGCGCCGCGGCTGCATGCGACCCTGAGCGGTGCCTTCATGGCCGGCGGCTCGTTCGGCTCCGTCGTCGGGGTCGTCCTGGGCGGCGTCATCGCCGTCCAGGTCGGCTGGCGATGGTCCTTCGTCGCCATGGGCGTCTTCGGGCTGCTGCTGGTCGCGGTCTTCCGGCTCGTGGTGACCGAGCGAAGGGTGGCCGCGCACAGTGCGGAGAAGGCCGCCGAACCGGAGACGTCCGCGCCTCGGCTGCGGGCACCGTTGTCGAGCCTCTACACCAATCCCGCGGTGCTGTGCGCGTACGTCGGTGGCGGCCTGCAGATGTTCACCGCCGCGGTGATGCTCGCCTGGATGCCCAGCTACTTCAACCGCTATCACGACATGGCCACCGACCGAGCCGCCGCGGCCGCCGCGGTCTTCGTCCTGCTGATCGGCAGCGGCATGGTCGTCTGCGGGATGATCACCGACCGGGTGGGCCGCCGCGACGTCACCCACAAATGGCTCGCCGCGGTCGCGTTCTGCACGATCTCGCTGGTCTGTCTCCCGATCGGCTTCCACCTCGAGGCCGGGACGGCGTCGTCGGTGCTCGTCGGTGTGGGCGCCTTCTTCGCGGCCGGCTCCTCCGGCCCGACCGCCGCCATGGTCGCAAGCCTCACCCACGCCTCCGTGCGGGCCACCGCGATGGGCACCTTGACCCTCTCCAACAACCTTCTGGGCCTGGCCCTCGGGCCGTTCGTCGTGGGCGTCCTGGCGGATCGGCTCGGCCTGCTCTCCGCCCTGCAGTTCGCCCCGGTCGTCTACCTGCCCGCCATCGCGGTGCTCCTGCTCGGCCGTCGCCTGCACCCCTCAGGCGTACGACGGCTGCAGGCCGTGACGGCCACGACCACCCCCTGACTCACCTCCGAACCGTGAGGAGCAACCCATGACCTCTGCCAACTCCCCGACGATCGTGATCGTCCCCGGGCTCCGCGACCACGTTGCCGACCACTGGCAGACGTTGTACGCCGAAAGGCTCGACAACGTACGCATCGTGCCGCCCCTCGAGCGCGACGAGCTGAGTCTCGCCGCGCGGGTGGCCGCCCTCGACGAGGTGCTCCACGAGATCGACGAACCAGTGGTCCTCGTGGCCCACAGCGCCGGCTGCCTGATCGCGGTGCACTGGGCGCAGACCGCGACGCGGCCCGTCCGGGCCGCGCTGCTGGCGGCGCCACCCGACTTCGAGGTGCCGCTGCCCAACGGCTATCCCACGTTGCCGGAGCTCCGTGCCCACGGCTGGGCCCCGGTGCCACGACGTCGGCTGCCCTTCCCGACCACGGTCGCAGCAAGCCGGAACGATCCGCTGGCCGGTTTTCGGCGGGTTGCCGGTATGGCCGAGACCTGGGGTTCGCGCCTCGTCGACCTGGGCGAGGTCGGTCACCTCAATCCCGCCTCGGGCTACGGCCCATGGCCCGAGGTCGACGATTTCGTGGCGGACCTGATCCATCGCTCCGCTCGGGCGGGCGGGACCGAGCTGGTGCGGTCGTGAGCGGATCGGGGAAGCGGCCCGAGGGCCGACCCGACGAGCTGCCTCCGAACGGTGTGGCATCGGCGATGCGTGCATCCGGGCAGTGGAATGCCCTGTGGGACGAGCTGGCCGAGCTCGATCCGGAGTGGACCGAGGACTATCTGGCACTGGCGACCCGGTCCTGGCGCAACGGCGTCCTCTCACCGCAGGTCGTCGAGCTGCTCTGCATCGCGGTCGACGCTGCCTGCACACACATGTACGCCCCCGGCGTACGTCGCCACATCCGGGCCGCCTTGGAGCTGGGCGTCACCGGCGAGGAGATCCTCGAGGTGCTCAAGCTCGCCACCGTGGTCGGCATTCACTCGTGCAACGTCGGGGTGCCGATCCTGGCCGAGGAGCTGGCCTCGCGCCGGGCCGGCAACGTGGTCGAGGACCAGCCTCGGTCCATGGCCTGAACAGCCACGAGACCCGGCTCAGGCGCCGGCGATCCCGAGCAGGTCGCGAACGGGACCGGCGGGAGGGCGCGAGCCGCCGATCCACACAGCCCGGAACTCCCGGGACAGATCGAGCTCCGCGACTGGGACGCTGACGAGGATGCCGAGGTCGAGGTCGGCCTGGGTCGCCCGGCTCGACACGAACGCCGGGGACCCACCGGCACGTACCGCGGCGAGGATGGCGGCGTTCGTCGCGAACTCGACCTCCGGGTCGGCCAGGCGCTCACCGACGGCGGCCAGCGCGGACTCGACGACCGCGCGGGTGCCCGAACCGAGCTCGCGACACGTCAGCGGACGTGTCGCGAGCTCGCGTGCGCTGATCCCCGAACGGCGTCGTGCCCAGGGATCGTCGGGCGCCGCGACCAGCACGAGGTCGTCGTTCCCCACCAGGGCCGTCGAGAGGCCGTCGGTGGCGACCGGGCCCTCGACGAAGCCCAGGTCCGCCTCGCCGTGGCGTACGGCGGCCACGACGTCCTCGGAGTTGGCGGCGCGCAGGCTCACCGCCACCCGCCGCTGCTGGCGCAGGCGGACGAGCCAGCGCGGCAGCAGGTATTCCGCGGTCGTCATCGACGCGTGCACGTGCAGCTCGTCGGAGCGACCGCGGCGCAGCGTCTGCAGGGCGATCTCGATCTCGTCGGCGCGTTCGAGCAGGTCACCGCTCCACTCGACCAGCAGCTTCCCGGCCTGGGTCAGCTCTGATCCTCGATGGGCCCGCTGCACGAGAACCAGGCCGACCTGCGTCTCCATCGCCCGCAGCCGTTGCGAGGCGGACTGCTGTGAGATCCCCGCCGCGCGTCCGGCGGCCCCGATGCTCCCGAGGCGGGCGAGGTCGGCCAGCAGGCGGAGTGACGGAAGATCGGGCAGCATGGTCACAGGATATCCCTGTGACTCCACAGCGAAAGGGGTTCTACCGGCGTCCGGCCGCGGCGCCGAGCATGGATTCATGAGCATCCCCTATGGCCCGAACTGGTACACCGCCACCATGGGCACCGGCATCGTCGCCCTCGTCCTTCCCGGTCTGCCCTTTCACGTGCCGGGGGCGACGCCGGTCGCGCTGGTGTTCTGGCTGGCAGCGTGCCTCCTCCTGGTGACGACGGCGACGGTGATGCTGACCGCGATCCGGAAGGAGCGCTCGCTGCTCCGCCGCCAGTACGACGACCCGGTGCTGTCCCACTTCTACGGCGCCCCGGCCATGGCGCTCATGACGGTCGGCGCCGGCGCGGTCGGCGTCGGTCGTGAGGTCCTCGGTGACTCGATCGCGCTGTGCCTGGCGGCTGTGCTGTGGACCGCCGGCACAGTGCTCGGCCTCTGGACCGCGATCGCGGTGCCCTACCGGGCGATCACCCGGCACCAGGTCGGCGACGACAGCGCCACGGGAGGCTGGCTGATGCCGGTCGTACCGCCGATGGTGTCGGCGACGACCGGCGCTGCCCTGGTGCCGCACCTCGCGGCAGGCCAGGCACGCGAGACACTCCTCATGGTCTGCTACGCCTTCTTCGGTCTCACCGTCGTCGCCGGGTTCCTCGTGCTCAACCAGCTCTGGCAGCGACTCGTCCGCCACGGTGCCCTCGCCCCCGCGACACTGCCCACCGTCTGGATCGTGCTGGGCTTCCTCGGCCAGTCGACCACGGCGGTCCACCATCTCGGCGAGCTCGCGCCCGCCGTGGTGCCGGACTACGGCCACTCGCTCAGCATGCTCGCGGTCTGCTACGGCGTCCCGGTCTGGGGCTTCACGGTGCTGTGGACCATCCTGGCGCTCGCGTTGACCGTACGTCAGATCCGCGACGGTCTCCCGATGGCACCGACCTGGTGGTCATTCACGTTCCCGATCGGAACCGTCGCGACGGGCAGCAGCGCCCTCGCCTCCGCAACCGGCCTGGCGCTCTTCGAAGTCGGCGCCGGACTCGCGATGCTCGGGCTGCTGGTGGGCTGGTTCGCCGCTGCGTACGCGACGGTTCGTCTGTTCACCCGGGTGACGCCACCGGCCCCGGAGCGCGACCTGCGCCTCGCCGGTGTCGAACTCGCGTTTTCAGGGCCGCGGAGCAGGAGGGTGAAAGGATAGGGAAGATCTCCCGACGCAGAGAGGACCGACGATATGCCCGACTACGTCGCAGCCATCGACCAAGGCACCACGAGCACCCGCTGCATGATCTTCGACCACGGCGGCAAGGAGGTGGCTCGCCACCAGCTGGAGCATCAGCAGATCCTGCCGAAGGCCGGCTGGGTCGAGCACAACCCGGTGGAGATCTGGGAGCGCACCAGGGCGGTGGTCCAGATCGCGCTCGGGAGCAAGGGCCTGACGGACAAGGACATCGCCGCGCTCGGCGTCACCAACCAACGCGAGACCACCGTGGTGTGGAACAAGAGGACCGGACGGCCCTACTACAACGCGATCGTCTGGCAGGACACCCGTACCGACCGGATCGCCTCCGCCCTCGACAAGGACGAGCGTGGCGACATCATCCGCCGCAAGGCAGGGCTCCCGCCCGCGACGTACTTCGCCGGAGGCAAGATCCAGTGGATCCTGGAGAACGTCGACGGTGTCCGCGAGGCAGCGGAGAACGGCGACGCCATCTTCGGCACCACCGACAGCTGGATCGTCTGGAACCTGACCGGTGGCCCTGCCGGGGGAGTGCACGTCACCGACGTCACCAACGCCAGCCGCACGATGCTGATGGACCTCGAGACCCTCGACTGGGACGACGAGCTCCTCGGCTTCTTCGACATCCCGCGCCAGATGCTCCCCGAGATCCGGCCCTCCTCCGATCACAACGCCTACGGCACCACGCTGGAGAGCGGTCCGATCGGCGGAGAGGTCCCGATCACCGGCATCCTCGGCGACCAGCAGGCAGCGATGGTCGGCCAGGTCTGCCTGGACGCCGGCGAGGCCAAGAACACCTACGGCACCGGCAACTTCCTCCTCCTCAACACCGGCCAGGAGCTCGTACGCTCCCAGAACGGCCTCCTCACGACGGTCTGCTACCAGTTCGGCGACCAGCCACCGACGTACGCCCTGGAGGGCTCGATCGCCGTCACCGGCTCCGCCGTGCAGTGGCTGCGTGACCAGCTGGGGGTGATCAGCAACGCCACGCAGGTCGAGGCGCTGGCCAAGACGGTCGAGGACAACGGCGGGGTCTACTTCGTCCCGGCCTTCTCCGGTCTCTTCGCCCCCTACTGGCGCTCGGACGCCCGCGGCGTGATCGTCGGCCTGTCCCGGTTCAACAACAGCGGCCACATCGCCCGCGCGGCCCTGGAGGCGATCTGCTACCAGAGCCGTGACGTCGCCGAAGCGATGGAGAAGGACTCCGGCGTACGCCTCGAGGTCCTCAAGGTCGACGGCGGCATCACCGCCAACGAGCTGTGCATGCAGATCCAGGCCGACGTCCTCGGCGTCGAGGTCAGCCGTCCGGTCGTCGCCGAGACCACCGCCCTCGGTGCCGCCTATGCCGCCGGGCTCGCCGTCGGTTTCTGGAAGGACACCGACGAGCTCCGCCAGAACTGGAACGAGTCCAAGCGCTGGACGCCGGCCTGGAGCGAGGAGCAGCGCGAGGCGGGGACCGCCGGCTGGCGGAAGGCCGTCGACCGCACCCTCGACTGGGTCGACGTCGACTGACGGCGTCGTTTCAAAACCGCCTGTTTGGGGTATGTGCGGGGCGACTCTTCGGACGTACGTTGCGAGTGGGCCCGGCCGGGGCCCAAGACCTGCCTCGACCGGTCTGTTGGCACACGACGACCGAGGAGGCAGCGATGTTCATCCAGATGATTCAGGGCCCCTGCACCAAGCAGGACGAGGCCCACCAGTTGCTCGACGAGTGGCGGCGCGATCTGGCGCCGGGCGCGACCGGGTGGCTGGGCGGCACTTACGGATTCACCGACGACGGCCAGCTCATCGGGGTGGTCCGCTTCGAGTCCCGCGAGGCGGCGATGGCCAACTCAGACCGCCCCGAGCAGGGGGAGTGGGCCGCGAAGATGGCCGAGGTCATGGACGGGCCGATGGAGTTCCATGACTGCGACGACGTCACGCTGCTCTTCGACGGCGGCTCCGACGACGCCGGGTTCGTGCAGATCATCCGTGGCAAGGTCGATGACCCGAGCCGGCTCAAGGCGATGATGACGACCGACACCACCCAGCTGCACGAGATGCGCCCCGAGATCCTCGGCGGCACCCTCGCGATCGAGGCGGACGGCAGCTTCGTCGAGACCATCGCGTTCACCAGCGAGGCCGAGGCCCGCAAGGGCGAGCAGATCGAGCCCCCGGAAGACGTACGCCGCGAGCTCGACTACGCGATGCAGGGCGCGACCTACTACGACCTCCACCGCCCCTGGTTCGAGAGCGCCTGAGGAGGCCCGCGATGTTGACCGACAGCAGTGTGAGGGCGAACATCCCGGCCGCCGACCTCGGGCGGGCACGCCGTTTCTACGCCGACAAGCTCGGGCTCGAGCCGAGCGAGGAGAGCGACGGCTGGCTGGTCTACACGACGGCCGGCGGGACGTCCTTCCACCTCTACGAGACCGAGCAGGCGGGCAAGGCCGGGCACACGATCGCCCAGTTCCACGTGGCCGACGTCCGCAAGGAGACCGAAGCCCTTCGCGCCAAGGGGGTCAGCTTCGAGCACTACGACATGCCCGGAATGACCTGGGACGGTGACGTCGCCGGCCTCGGTGAGGCGGGGCATGCCGCCTGGTTCAAGGACAGCGAGGACAACATCCTCTGCATCGACGACGCGGTGCCTGCCTGACCGGATGGCAGAGGGACAGAGGGGCTCGGCTCAGCCGGGTCCCTCGCCCGCACCGACGTGCTGAGCCAGGAAGGCCTGGAGCCCTACGCGATCGATCGCGTCGAGCTGGGCCTCGAACCAGTCGGCGTGCTTCTCCTCGTCGCGGACCATCTCCTCGAAGACGGCAGCGGTGCCGTGGTCGCCGAGCTCGTGGCATTCCTTGGCGCCGACGTTGAACTGCGCGACCGCGGCGCGCTCGCTCGCCAGGGCCAGGGAGAGCATCTCCTCGGCGGTCTCACCGACCTGGATGGCGTTGAGGCGCTGCACGTTGGGGTGGCCGTCGAACATCAGGATCCGGTTGATGATGTCGTCGGCGTCGCGCATCTCGTCGATGGAGAGGTCGTAGAAGACCTTGCCGAGCTTGGGCAGGCCCCAGTTGTCGAGCATCCGAGCATGCAGGAAGTACGTGTTGGTGACCGTGAGCTCGAATGTGAGCGCCTCGTTGAGGAGCTCGACGACGCGTGGATCGACTGGCTGCATGACGTACCTCCGGTAACGGGATCTGTCCCGATACTCGCACGGCACCCCGGGAGTGAGGACAGACTCAGTTTGTGACCGGTTGCGTACGTCAGCTCGCGGCGCCGTCGGCCACGAGGTGCGAGCACTCCTGCTCGAGATGCTGGCTGACCAGCTTCTTCACCGAGAAGATGCACGAGCCGCAGTCCTGAGCGGCTCCCGTCGAGCGGCAGATCGCACTGACCGTGCGCGCCCCGTCGGCCAGCGCGGCGTCGACGTCACGGTCCGTGACGACTCGGCACTGGCAGACGATCATGCGATTAGGTTAGCCGAACCTAATCAGGAAGACGAGCGGGCGTCCCACTTCTTACCTTTCGGTCCTGTCGCGCAGATTCACATTCTCCCGGTATGGTCCAGGTCACACCGTCGCTCCCGCCCTCGGAGGATCTCTTGCGCATCGCAGTCATCGGCACCGGCTTCGGCGGCCTGGCCGCCACGATCGAGCTCAAGAAGCGCGGCCACGACGACATCGTCGTGTTCGAGAAGGCCGGAGACGTCGGCGGTGTCTGGCGCGAGAACACCTACCCGGGCGCCGCCTGCGACGTACCTTCCAGCCTCTACTCCTACTCCTTCGAGCCCAACCCGCACTGGCCCCACAAGTTCTCCCGCCAGCCTGCGATCCTCGACTACATCCACCGGGTCGTCGACAAGTACGACGTACGCCGCCACATCCGGTTCCACACCGAGGTGACCGCCGCCCGCTGGGACGACGAGTCGAAGACCTGGCAGCTCGAGCTCAGCACGGGCGAGACGGAGACGGTCGACCTGTTCGTCCCCGCCGTCGGCCAGCTCTCCCGTCCCTCGATCCCGAACATCCCCGGCGCCGACACGTTCCGGGGAGAGGCCTTCCACTCCGCCGAGTGGAACCACGACGTGAGCCTCCACGACAAGCGGGTCGCGGTGATCGGCACCGGCGCCAGCGCCATCCAGTTCGTGCCCGAGGTGCGCAAGGACGCGGCGCAGGTGCTCCTCTTCCAGCGCTCGGCGCCCTACATCGTCCCGCGCAAGGACTTCGAGCGCACGGACGCCGCCAGTCCGATCCCGCAGCTCCTCAACCGCGCGAAGATCTGGGTCCAGGCCGAGTGGCTCACCACGTCCTTCCACGTCAAGCCGTTCGGTGCGGTCATGCGGGCCTGGTCCAAGCGCCACATGAAGGCGCAGACCGCGGCGAAGCCCGGCCTCTTCGAGAAGGTCTGGCCCGACTACCCGTTCGGCTGCAAGCGCATCCTCTTCGCCGACGACTACCTGCCGGCCCTCGCCCAGCCCGACGTGGACGTGATCACCGACGACATCGTCGAGCTCACCCCGACCGGCGTGACGACCGCCGACGGGCAGCACCACGAGGTCGACGTGATCATCTGGGGCACCGGGTTCAAGGCCACCGACTTCCTCGCCCCGATGACGATCACCGGCACCCAGGGCCGCGACCTGCACACCCATTGGAAGGACGGCGCCCACGCCTACCACGGCATGACCGTCCCGGGTTTCCCCAACCTGCTGATCATGTACGGCCCCAACACCAACACCGGTGGCGGCTCGATCATCTTCTTCCTGGAGACCCAGGCCCGCTACCTCGGCCGGTACGCCGACCACGTCGCCGACGCCGGCCCGCTCGAGGTGCGCGCGGAGGTCGAGGAGGCCTACGACGCGCGGATCCAGGACAAGCTGGCCGACAGCGTCTGGAGCAAATGCACCTCCTGGTATCGCGAGCGGAACGGCCGCATCACCACCAACTGGCCCAGCATCTCGGCCCACTACCGCCGCAGCGCCAGCTACGACAAGGCCGACTACACGCCGGCCTGAAACGATCTGATGGGTCATTGTGACCATCTTGTGCATTCCCTAATTCGTGTCTGAGGCCACATACTCGAAGGGATGACTACCTCAACCCCCCGGCGGCGACACTTCGCCGCGAGTCCTTTCAAGGCAGATCCCGAGCCGGTCATTGAGCAGTTCGAGTCAGGGGACCTGGTTTCCCACGACTCCTTCGGCCTGGGTCGGGTCGTCAACAAAGAAACGGCCGCAGTCACTGTCGACTTCGGTCCCCGACTGGTGCGTATTGCCAGCCCCTTCCCCAAGCTTTCCAAGCTCTGACCACGGTCTGAGCTGCACGAGAATCGCCCTCCCCGAGCATTGCTCGGAGAGGGCGATCTCGTTTGTGGAGGAGCTACCTCCGTTTCGCCGGGTAGGCCGCGTCGACCTCGACCTCGACGAGCCATCCGTCGACGGGCAGGTTCTCGATCTCGAGCGCGAACCGCGACGGCCGGGCAGGATTGACGACCATCGGAGCCGCCGGCGCAGCTGTGCCCAACGGCACCGGGATCGCCTCGCCGGTCGAGACCGACGTGTTCGCGAAGAACTGCCGGTAGGCCCGGTTCCAGCCCGCGAAGTCCATCTTCGCCTCGCCCGCGGGGTTCTGCAGGAAGACGCGCATCGTGATCACGTCGTCGTAGGAGAGCCCGGCCGCCTCGAGGTTCTCCCCGATCCGGCGCAGCACGTTGATCCCCTGGGCCTCGGTGATGGTCACGCCCGGCGGCAGCTCGCCACCCGGGAACACCGCGGTGTCGATGTAGGCCGCCTCGCCGCTCGCCGTGGTGTTGAGCCGGGACGGACCGAGCCCGCTCGTCTTGTAGATCGCGGCCTCCGGCCCGATCGCGACGCCGTTGGCGATCGACGGGTTGTCCTGCCCTGCGGGCAGCACCGAGATCGTCTCCCCACCACGCGGCGGGAAATCCGACCACTTGCTCCCGGCGACAGCCGCCGTCGGAGCGACCAGAGCCGCGGTCAACCCGACCACAGCCACCACCTTCGTACGCGGCGACATCATGCCGTCACCCGCGCGTGCAGCTTCTCGACGGCTGCCCGGGCGGCCGTGATCGCGCCGTGCTGCCAGGCCACGGAGTGGCTGAGGTGGTCACCGGCGAAGTACGTGTTGCCGGTGGCGTCCAGCAGCCGCGTGTAGAGCGGATCGGTGTCGGCCGTCGTCGAGTAGGCCCAGGCTCCTTCGGAGAACTTCTGCGACTTCCAGTCCTGGCTGTAGGAGGCGGTGATGCCCTTGCCGTAGACGTCCCCGAAGATCTGCTTGCCCATGTCCACCGCTCGCGAGAGCCGCTGGGCGGGGCTGAGCGCGCCGTAGGTGTCGGCCGCGCTACCGGTGTTGTAGTAGCCGATCATCGTGCCCTTGTCCCCGTTGAACCCGTACGACGGGTGCCACAGGTTGCGCAGGTCGAGGCGGGTGTTGGTGATGCCGCCGTAGATCCGGAAGTCCTCCTCCCACCAGCGCCGGTCGTACTCGATCCCGATCTTGCCGGCGTTCGAGGGCCCGAAGGACTTCAGGCTCGCGGTGATGTCGGCGCCGAGGTTGTGCTGGACCTTGGCCGCGATGTTCGGCGGCATGCAGTTGATCGCGAAGTCCGCCTTGATGGTCTCGGTCCTGCCGCGAGCCTTGTAGGCCACCGAGACGCCGGTCGAGGTGTTGTTCCACTCGATGACCTCGGCCCCGTAGCGGATGTTGCGCGCCCCGATGGCCTGGGCGAAGGCGTTGGGGATCGCGTCCATGCCGCCGACCGGCTGATACATCATCATCGCCTGGTCGTAGCCGAACTCGAAGGAGAAGTACTGACCCAGCCCGGCGGCGAGGACGGCACTCATCGAGTTCGGTGCGACCTCGGTGCCCGACTCCTGCCCGGCCCCGGGCTCGACCGTGTAGCCTGCGCGGCTGGAGCCGGTGTAGGCGTACCCCTCCGCCTTGGAGCCGAGGTCGCCGAAGTTCCTCAGGAAGGCGATCAGCGCCTCCTTGTCGGCGGCGGTCAGCTCCTCGTCCAGGGCACCCTTGTCGGTCGCCTTCGCCAGCAGCTCGGAGACATAGCCGTACGTGTCCGCCTTCGCGTGACGCATCTGCACCGCGCCGATGCCGTGGTCGCCGGGGTAGTAGAGCAGTGCGTTGGCGTTCTGGTTGGTGAACGCCTCGATCGGGACGCCCAGCTCCTTGCAGTAGTCCAGCGTGATGTGGCTCTGCGGCAGCCGCCCCGGCCCCGCGTTCATGTACTGACCCTTGGAGAACCCGGCCACCTGCGTGACCCCGTTCAGATCGGTCACCCGGGTCCCGCCGCGCACGGTGAAGTTGCGACCGCCCGGCCGCTCGCGCCCCTCGAGCACGGTGACCTTGTAGCCACCCTTGAGCAGCTCGTACGCAGCGGTGAGCCCGGCGATGCCGCCGCCGAGGATGACCACCGACTTGCTGCCGGCCCGGGCGAGATCGGAAGGCTTGGGAGGAGTGAAGCTGGGGGTCTCCGCGGCGTGAGCCGAGGTGAGCCCGAGAGCACCCATGCTGTGCAACATGACTCCCGCGCCACCGGCGAGGCCGACATTGCGCAGGAAGTTCCGACGTGACTGAGTCTGCGTCATGTGGGGGTATCCAATCTGTTGGGGACGCCCCGAAACGTAGGAAGCCTTTGTTGCACCGCGATTGCGATTGCGTCTCACTGGAATGCGCATTCCTGAACTGGCGAGTAGTCCTAGGATCGATCCGTGACCGTCACCATCCGCGATGCAGCTCCCGCCGACGTACCCGAGATCCTCCGCCTCGTCCATGCCCTGGCCGTCTACGAGAAGGAGCCCGACGCCGTCGAGGCCACGGAGGCCGACTTCACCGCGGCGCTCTTCCCCGAGTCCGGCACCCCGACCACCCGCTGCCTCATCGCCGAGGTCGAGGGCACGATCATCGGCATGGCGGTCTGGTACGTCACCTTCTCCACCTGGACCGGCCGCAACGGCATCTGGCTCGAGGATCTCTTCGTCGACCCCGCCCACCGCGGCGCCGGCGCCGGCAAGGCCCTCCTCGTACGCCTCGCCGAGATCTGCGTCGAGAACGACTGGCGCCGCCTCGAGTGGTGGGTGCTGACGTGGAACGAACCGTCGATCGCCTTCTACCGCTCCCTCGGGTCGGTCCCGCAGAACGAGTGGGAGGTCCACCGCATCGACGGCGCTGCGCTCAAGGAGCTGAGCGCCGCCGGCGGTAGCTGACCTCAGGCGTACGCAGCGGCGAACCGCCGAGCCCACTCCCCGAAACCGCGTGCCGGCCGGCCCAGCACCTCCTCGACGTGCGGGCTGACCGCCTGCTCGTCGGCGGTGGGGTGCCCGAGGATGGCGAGCGTCCCCTCGACAACCTCCGGCGGCATGAACGCCGACATCTGGCGGCGTGCCTGCTCCGGGGACAGCTCGACGAACTCCAGCGGACGCCCGGTCGCCGCGGCGATCTCCTCGACCCGTTGCCGCGGCGTGGTCGCGGTGGGACCGGTGATCTCGTACATCCGCCCCGAGTGACCGTCCTCGGTCAGAGCCACCGCGGCGACCTCGGCGATGTCGAGGGGATCGACGACGGGAAGCGCGACATCTCCGTACGGCGCGTGGACGGCGTTCATCTCCTTGATCATCGGCACCCACGCGAGCGCGTTGCTCGCGAAGCCGCCGGGGCGCAGGATCGTCCACTCCATCGCCGAGCCCCGCACCGCCTCCTCGAGCTCGGCGAGCGGTGCGTGCGACGGCGTCCCCGGTCGGGTGCCGACGGCCTGCGAGGACAACAGCACCACACGGCGTACGCCTGCAGCCTCGGCATGCTTCATCAGCGCCGGCCCGTCGACGTGAGCGCCGGCGCCGCTGACCAGCAGGAACAGCGCCTCGGCACCCGCGAGGGCCGGCGCCAGGGTCGCGACGTCCGAGAGGTCGGCCACCGCGGTGACGACTCCGGGACGGGAGGGCAGTGCAGCGGACGTCGCGCGCGAGACTGCCGTGACGGCGTGCCCGGCGTCGGCCAGCAGCTCGACGAGCGGGTGCCCGACATTCCCCGTCGCTCCGGTGATGACGATCATCGAGGTCTCCATTCGTGATTGGGATCTGGTGATGGAACGACGTTAGATCCCTCGATACAGTGGGTTCCCCAAGGTAAGTATTGGAGCGAGATGACCTGGCGTCCGAGCACTGACGAGCCGGTGGCGGCCTGTCCGATCACCCCGGCGGTCGAGCTGATCTTCAGCCGATGGACCACCCCGATCCTGTGGACGCTGCACGAGTTCGGGACCCAGCGCTTCGTGGAGCTGGAGCGCCGCCTCGGCACGATCTCCTCGAAGGTGCTGACCCAGCGCCTGCGCCAGCTCGAGCGCGACGGCCTCGTCGAGCGCCGCTACCACGCCGAGGTGCCACCCCGGGTGGAGTACGACATCACCGACCTCGGCCGCAGCCTCCAGCCGGTCTTCGCCGCCGTCGGCAACTGGTCGGAGGCGAACATGCCGGCCGTGGAGACGGCGCGGCAGGCCTACACCGGTCCGCTACCCCGCTGAGGCCGGCTCCGGAGCAGCAGCGCCCGGCCCGGGCAGCACGTCGATGTCATCGGCATGCATGGGCTCGCCGCAGTGGGAGCACCGCAGATCGACCCGCCCGATCTCACCGCACGCGTGATGGCGGTAGAGCACGGGCGGCCCGGCCTCGCCCGCGAGCCACTTGTCACCCCACCCGACCATCACCATCAGTACGTCGACGAGCTCGCGCCCCTTCTCCGTCAGCACGTACTCATAGCGCGGCCGGTTGTCGTACGCCTGCTTCTCCAGCACCCCGTGCTCGACCAGATGCCCGAGTCGCTCGGTGAGCACCTTCCGCGAGATCCCGAGATCCGCCTGGATCTGGTCGAAGCGGTTCATACCGACCCAGATGTCGCGCAGCACGAGAGGCGACCACGGCTCCCCGATTACATCGAGCGTCCGCGCGATCGAGCAGGCCATGTCACCGAAGTTCGTACGTTGCATGACCCGAATCTACCATTTGGGGTTCCTTGAAGGAACTCAGAGTGTTACGGTCACAGAGTCTCTTCAGGAAACTCCGACCTCAGGGAGCGATCATGAGCAAGGTCCTCGCAGCACTCTCGGTCTCAGTCGACGGCTTCATCACCGGACGTGGCCCCGGCCCCGGTCGCGGCCTAGGGGACGGTGGCGTCCTCTTCGACTGGTACTTCGACGGTGACACCCCCAGTCAGGTCTTCGACGGCTTCAAGCTCTCCGAGCAGAGCGCCCGCGTCTTCGACGCCCTGGCCGTTCGCGACGGGGTCAGCCTCGCCGGCCGCAACACCTACGACGACTCCGGCTGGGACACGGGAGGAGCACCGCATCCCACCGCTCCGCTGGTCGTCCTCTCCCATCGTCCGGCGCCTGCGACCCACGCCCGGCAGACCTTCGCCACCACCATCGAGGACGCGATCGCCCTCGCCAAGGAGCAGGCCGGCGGCAAGGACGTCGGACTCATGGGCGGTGGCGTCGTGACTGAAGCACTGCGAGCCGGCCTCGTCGACGAGATCGTCCTCCACCAGGTCCCGGTGCTCCTCGGCGCCGGCCGCCGCTTCTTCAACGAGCTCCCCGAGCACATCTCGCTCGAGATCGTCGACGTCGTCCCCGCACCCGGCGTCACCCACCTCCACTACCGCGTCATCCGCTGACCCACAGCAAGGAGAAGACCGATGATCAACCCCGACGTACGCCCCTTCCTCGAGGGGACCGCCCTGGCCCATGTCGCCACCATCGGACCCGACGGCGCCCCGCGCACCTCCCCGGTCTGGATCGGCACCCACGGCGACCACGTCGTCTTCCTCACCGGAAACCGCGGCCGCAAGTACCGCAATCTCCATACCGACCCGCGGATCGCGCTCTCCCTGGCGCCGCCGGAGAACGACTTCATGCCGGTGATCCTCCGCGGCCGCGTCGTCGGCTGGGTCGAGGACGACACGCGCTGGGAGATCATCGACGAGCTCGCCACCCGATACACCGGCGCGCCCTATCCTCGCGAGGTCGATGCGTACGGCGACCGTGCCGTCGCCCTGATCGACCTCGACTACCAGCACATCGGCGTCGGCTGAGCCGGCCGCCGGTTCACTTCTCCCCGAGAACGGTCGCGACGAGTCCCTCGACCTCCTCCGTACGCAGCGGCACCGGCGTCATCAGCCGCCGATAGAACACCGCGCCGGCCAACGCCTCCGCCGCCCGCTCCGGATCCCCGACATCCTGCCCCGACTCCCGCAGCCGGGTGAGTGCATCGACCAGCCGCGTACGCCGCTGCGCGCTGTACCGGTGGTGCAGCTCCCGTAGGCCCGGGTCGCGCTCGGCGCCGTCGAGCACGGCGGGGAGGCAGTCGGACATCAGTGACGACTGCATGGCAGAGGCGAGATGGGCGACGATCGCGACCACGTCGGCGCGAGGGTCCTGCCCGCCGGCTTCCGGGCGTGGCTGCACGTTGAGCGTCTCCATGGCCGCGGCGACCAGGCTGAGTCGGTCGTGCCCCAGTCGGTAGATCGTGCTCCGGGCGACGCCGGCGCGGGTCGCCACCCCGTCGATGCTGAAGCCGCCGTATCCCCGCTCGGCGAGCTCCGCGAGCGCCGCTTCGAGCACCCTCTCCCGGCTGCGCACCACTCGGGGATCCGTACGCCCTTGACGAGAAGCCATGTGCGGAGCCTACTATGCAACAGTAGTGTTGCAGAGAGGAGAGACAGATGATTCCAGGATTCCGCTACATCGTCGACGACATCACCGCCGCCGTCGCCTTCTACCGCGAGCTCGGATTCGAGGACGTCGGTCCGCGGGCCGGCGGCTTCGCGATGCTCGAGGGTCACGGGCTGCGGCTGATGCTGAACACCCCTGGTGCCGGCGGCGCCGGGCAGGCCGCTGACGACGGCAAGGTTCCGAGCCCCGGGGGCTGGAGCCGTATCCAGCTCGAGGTGGCCGATGTCGACCAGGAGCTCCGTCGTCTGAGTGAGGCCGGAGCTCGGGTACGCACCAGCCGCATCGATGGCCGGGGCGGCGCCCAGGCCGTGGTCGAGGACCCGGCCGGCAACCCGATCGAGCTCTTCACGCCCGCCTGACCGGTGCTCACGAGGCCCCTGGTGCCGGGTGGAGCAAACGGCTCACGGGGCCTTGTGTCGGGGGTCTAGAGTGGGGCCCAGAACATCGCACGAAAAAAGTTGCCCTGGCGATTTGAAACGGCGTCAGGGTGTGTGTAGTGTTCTCCGAGTCGCCAGGGTGCGGCGGGAAGCAAGCGCGAGTCTTCGGGCGGGCTTCCGGCCCCGGAGCGGCCACCTCCACTCTTCGAGCATCGCTCGAGCCAGGGTGTTCTAGATGTTGATCTTCGAATCGGCGAAAGAACCTCAGGGTCTGGTTCAACCAGACCAGCACGGCCATGGGTGGGACCGGTTGAAGCGATAAACACCGCGGGTTTCCCGAATTGGTGATTAGAGCGAAAGCCACTAAAGTCCTCCAGGACTGAGGCGGATAAGGCTTCAAACTTTCAGCAGGAAAGCGCGGAAAGCGCCGAATTGCGAAAGCGAGAATAGCTCCGCTAAAGTACTGAAAGACAAAGCAGAAACACAGCTGCTAATCCAGCGGAAAGCGCGAAAGCGCCGAGTTGGTAAAGCGAGAGTGGCTCTGATAAAGTCTGCGGGGCAGGACCGGAAGAAAGGCTTCTGGAGCTGGCAAGGAAACGCGAGAGCGGCGAATTGCGAAAGCGAAAGAGTGCCTGATAAGGTTCAGCACGAAGCAGAAACAAGCAGAAC
>NZ_JBEORF010000005.1:0-210929 GCF_040302125.1 Nocardioides sp. NPDC127514
CACTTGGAGTTGCGGCGCACGTCACCGATGAGCACCGTCGCCACGACCCAGGCGAGGTAGCCGGTGGCTAGATACGCAGGTCCGATGAACCATGGTTTCGTCGCCCACAACTGATTTCTCGGCTCGCCAGACCTGAGGATTCGGCAGGGTCAGTCCTCGGGGTCGTCGAGACGAGCCAGCCAGGTGGCGAGGCGCTCGATGGCCGTCTCGTGCTCGGGGTGTACGTCGACGAATGCCTGGAGCTGCTCGGCCAGCCAGGCGAGGGTGACCTCCTCGTCGCCCCGACGGGTGACGAGCTCCTCGATGCCGCGGTCGGTGAAGTACATGGCGTCAGTCTTTCATTCTCCGGTTGATCAGTTGCCAGTCAGTGGTGCGTCGGAGGCCGGGCCTCCGGAGAGGCCGCGTACGACCATGCCGAGGGTGGCGTTGATGAGCCGATCACGCTCTGAGTCGGGGCAGGTGCGGTAGGGACCGTCGACGAGCAGGACCGCGAGGCCGTGGACGGTGGACCAGGCCGCCGTCTCGGCGTCGGGGCGAAGCTCTGGGGCCAGCCAGCCGGCCGCGACGAGGTCGTCGAGGGCTGTGGTGAGGAAGGCGTATGGCGGGGCCTCGGCGAGGATCGCGGACATCTCCCCGGGCGGGTGTGGGTCTCCGTCGTGCGGGCGGAGGAAGGCGGTGCGGAACAGGCCGGGCTGAGCGAGCGCGAAGCGGATGTAGCCGCGCCCGGCCGCCGCGAGGCGCTGTACGGCGGCCTCGGCCGGATGCGGTGCCGGTTTCTCGGCGGCCAGGAGGTCGAGGATCGTCGCGGCCAGCCGGTCCATGGCCTCGTGCTTGGCGGCGACGAGCAGGTCGGCCTGGTTGGCGAAGTGGCGGTAGGTCGCGGTCGGGGTCACGCCGACGGCACGGGCTGCGGCTCGGATGGTCACCGCGTCCGGGCCGCCCTCCTCGGCAAGCGTCGCGGCCGCATCGACCAGTGCGTTCCGGAGGTCGCCGTGGTGGTAGGGCCGGGCGCCCTCGTCCGAGCTCTCTGAGGGTTTCACGGAATTCATGTTGACACCTGCCCACATCAAAGGGAAAGTTAACACCTGCAAAGTTTACGCCTGCCCACATTCATTCTGGAGGAATCGTGTTCCACCGACTCGGCACCCTCGTGGTGCGAAATCCGCGCCGGGTCCTGGTGATCGGCCTGATCGCCCTCCTCGGCGCGATCTATCTGGCCACCTCGGCCTTCGGCAAGCTCGACGACGCCGGCTTCGACGACCCCGCCTCGGAGAGCAGCCGTGCTGCCACCGCACTGGAGGAGGGCTTCGGGAACGGGGCCGGCTTCCTCCTGACCGTCAGCGCCGCCGACGGCGCGGTGACCGACGGCGCGGCGGCGAAGGACGCTCAGGCGCTCGTCGACCGTCTTCGAGCAGATGACGACCTGACCGACGTCGTCTCCTACCTCGATGCCCCCGGTCCCGGCATGATCTCGGACGACGGCACCCACGGCCTGATCTCCGTCGGCGCGAAGAACCCGGAAACAGTCGACGCCGCCGCGGTGATCGACCGCTACACCGACGAGACCGCGGCCGACGGCGCCACGACGGTCCACGTCGGCGGCCAGCTCGCGACCTTCGAGGAGGTCGGCAGCCAGATCGGCGCCGACCTCGCCCTTGCCGAGGCGATCGCGATCCCGCTGATGATCGCGCTGCTGGTCCTGGCCTTCGGCAACGTCGTCGCCGCCGCCGTCACGATCGGAGTCGGAGGGTTCGCCATCGCCGGCACCTTCGCCGAGCTCTCGATCCTCGGCAACTTCACCGACGTCTCCATCTACGCCCTCAACCTGACGACCGGCCTCGGGCTCGGCCTCGCCGTGGACTACGGCCTGCTGATGGTGGCGAGAGTCCGTGAGGAGCGAGCCGCTGGAGCCGAGCACGCCGACGCCGTCGTACGCGCCGTGGAGACCGCCGGCCGGACGATCGTCTTCAGCGCCACCACGGTCGCGGTCTCACTGGCCTCGCTACTAGTCTTCCCGCTCTACTTCCTGCGCTCCTCGGCGTACGCCGGCATCGGGGTCATGGTGATCACCGCGGTGGTCGCGGTGGTGCTGCTCCCCGCCACGATCACCCTCCTGGGCGACCGGATCGACGCTCTCCGCGTCCCCGGCGTCCGCGGCCTCCGCGGTGGCGCCGCTCCGTTCTGGACCCGGCTGGCCGGCTTCGTCACCAAGCGGCCGTGGGTCGCGCTCCCCGTGGTGGCCGTCCTGCTCGCGATGGCCGCGCCGCTGGCCGGCATCGAGTTCGGCACTCCCGACGACCGGGTCCTCCCGGCATCGGCCGGGAGCCGCCAGGCCGGCGACCTGCTGCGAGAGGAGTTCGACGGCGACGGCACCAGCCCCATCCGCGTCGTGACCACCTCGACCATCGACGACGAGAGCCTGGCGACGTACGCCGCCGACCTCTCCCGGGTCGACGACGTCGATCGTGTCGACACCCGCGTCGGGACGTACGTCGACGGCACCCTCGCCTCGAAGACACCGGCCCTCCCGCCCGGGGACGGCGCGGACGAGCTCGCCGTCGTCAACCAGCTCGACCGTCAGTCCGAGGAGGCGCGTGACCTGGTCCGTGACGTACGCGCCGTCCCGTCTCCGGCGGGGACCGAGGCGCTCGTCGGCGGCGGCGCCGCGGAGCTGCTGGACTCTCTCGACGCCATCGGCGCCAAGCTCCCGTTCGCCGTCGGCGGGCTTGCGATCGCGATGGTGGTGATCCTGTTCCTGTTCACCGGCAGCCTGGTCCAGCCGCTTCGGGCGCTGGTGCTCAACGTCATCGGTCTCGGCGCGACGGTCGGGACGACCGTGCTGATCTTCCAGGAGGGATTCGGTGCCGATCTGCTCGGCTTCACCGCGATGCCGCTGAACGTCTCGATGGTGGTCCTGCTGCTGGTGATCGCGTTCGGGCTGTCGATGGACTACGAGGTCTTCGTGCTCGGCCGGATCACCGAGATGCGCCGGCGCGGTCTCGGCAACGTCGAGGCGGTCGTCCAGGGGCTGGCTCACACCGGCCGGATCGTCACCACGGCCGCTGCTCTGATCGCGACCAGCTTCTTCGCGTTCATGGTCAGCGACATCAGCTTCATGAAGTTCTTCGGCCTCGGGGTCGGCCTGGCGATCCTCATCGACGCGGTCCTGATCCGCGGCATCCTCCTCCCGGCAGCCATGCGGATGCTCGGGGAGGCGGCCTGGTGGGCACCCCGCCCGCTGCGACGTCTTCACAAGAAGGTGGGCCTGAGCGAGGAGCCGGTCCCGGTACCGGTCTGACGGCAAAACCACGCCGAGTCGGCGCGTTAGAACGCGCCGACTCGGCGTTTGGTGTGGTGCGGGATCAGGCGAAGGCGCGCTCGATGAGCTCCTTCTGCTCGACCGTGTGCCGCTTGATGGTGCCGACGGCGGTGGTGGAGGAGGCCGGGCGGGTGATCGGCTCGACCTCGCGGCCCAGCTCGGGAACCACGTTGAGGTAGTAGCTCGGCCACGGGCCCTGGTTGAAGGGCTCGTCCTGGACCCACTTGACCTTGGCGTTGGGGTATTTCGCGAGCTCGGTGGCGAGCTCCGCGGTCGGCCACGGGTAGAGCTGCTCGACGCGGACGATCGCGACGTCGTCGCGGCCCCGCTTCTTACGCTCGACCGTGAGGTCCCAGGTGAGGCGGCCGGAGACCAGCAGGACGGTGCTGACCTTCGCGGCGTCCGCCTCGGTGTCGGCGATGACCGGCTGGAACGAACCCGAGGTGAAGTCGGCCGGCTGGGAGGCGGCCTCCTTGCGGCGCAGCATCGACTTCGGTGTGAAGACGATCAGCGGCCGGTGCTCGGCGCCGAGGGTGTGCGTACGCAGCAGGTGGAAGTACGACGCCGGCGAGGACGGCTGAGCCACGACCATGGCGTCGTCGGCACACAGCGTGAGGAACCGCTCGATGCGCGCCGAGGAGTGGTCGGCACCCTGGCCCTCGTAGCCGTGCGGCAGCAGCAGCACGACACCGGAGTCCTGGCCCCACTTGGTCTTGCCTGCGGAGATGTACTCGTCGATCACCGACTGGGCGCCGTTGACGAAGTCACCGAACTGCGCCTCCCACAGGACCAGCGCGTCCGGCCGTGCGACCGAGTAGCCGTACTCGAAGCCGAGTGCTGCGTACTCGGAGAGCAGGGAGTCGTAGACGTAGAACTTCGCCTGGTCCTCGGTGAGGTTGTTGAGCGGCGTCCACTCGTCGGCGTTCTTGCGGTCGATCATGGTCGCGAAGCGCTGCACGAAGGTGCCGCGACGCGAGTCCTGACCGGCCAGACGCACCGGGCGCCCGTCCATCAGGAGCGACCCGAACGCCAGCGTCTCGCCGGTGCCCCAGTCGATGCCGCCGTCGGTGATCTGGGTCGCGCGACGCTGCAGCTGCGGCATCACCTTCGGGTGGACCGTGAAGCCCTCCGGCGGGGTGACGTACGCATCCGCGATCCGCTTCAGCACATCGTTGGTGATCGCGGTGACGGTCTCGCCGGCAGGCTTCTCGGGGTAGTCCGGGACGGTCTCCCAGGCCTGCGGCATCTTGTCGGCCTCGCGCACCTCGGTGAAGACCTGCTCCAGGCGAGCCTGGTAGGCGGCCAGCACCTGCTCCGCCTCCTCGATCGTGATGTCACCACGACCGATCAGCGACTCGGTGTAGAGCTTGCGGACCGAACGCTTCTGCTCGATCAGGTCGTACATCATCGGCTGGGTGAACGACGGGTCGTCGCCCTCGTTGTGACCGCGGCGGCGGTAGCAGATGAGGTCGATGACGACGTCCTTGTTGAACGCCTGGCGGTACTCGAAGGCGAGCCGCGCGACGCGCACGCAGGCCTCCGGGTCGTCGCCGTTCACGTGGAAGATCGGCGCCTGGACCATCCGAGCGACGTCGGTGGCGTAGAGCGAGGAGCGCGAGGAGCCCGGCGAGGTGGTGAACCCGACCTGGTTGTTGATGACCAGGTGGACGGTGCCACCGGTGCGGTAGCCACGCAGCTGGGACAGGTTGAGCGTCTCCGCGACCACACCCTGGCCGGCGAAGGCGGCGTCACCGTGGACCAGGAGCGGCAGGACCGGGAAGACCGCGCCCTGGTCGAGCACGTCCTGCTTGGCGCGGGCGATGCCCTCCAGGACCGGGTCGACGGTCTCGAGGTGGGACGGGTTGGCGGCGACGGAGACCTTGATCGTGTCGCCCAGGTCGGAGAGGAACTCGCCCTCGGCACCGAGGTGGTACTTCACGTCGCCGGAGCCCTGGACCGTGCGCGGGTCGATGTTGCCCTCGAACTCGCGGAAGATCTGGTTGTAGGACTTGCCGACGATGTTGGCGAGCACGTTGAGGCGGCCGCGGTGGGCCATACCGATCGTGACCTCGTCCAGACCGGCCTCGGCGGCGGCCTCGCAGACCTCGTCGATGACCGGGATCGCGGTCTCGCCACCCTCGAGGGAGAAGCGCTTCTGGCCGACGAACTTGGTCTGCAGGAAGGTCTCGAAGGCCTCGGCCTCGTTGAGCTTCGACAGGATCCGGAGCTGCTCCTGGCGCGGGGTCTTGTCGTAGGGCCGCTCGACGCGGTCCTGGATCCACCGGCGCTGCTCGGGGTCCTGGATGTGCATGTACTCGATGCCGGTGGTGCGGACGTAGGAGTCACGCAGGACACCGAGGATCTCGCGCAGCTTCATGAACGGCTTGCGGCCGCCGGCGAAGGAGCCGACCGGGAACTCGCGGTCGAGGTCCCACAGGGTCAGCCCGTGCGACTCGATCTGCAGGTCGGGGTGCGAACGCTGCTTGTACTCCAGCGGGTCGGTGTCGGCCATCATGTGACCACGCACGCGGTGGGCGTGGATGATCTCGCCGACCTTGACCTGCTTGGAGATCTGGTCGTCGTGGGTGGTGTCGATGTCCTGGTTCCAGCGGATCGGCTCGTAGGGGATCCGCAGCGACGCGAAGATCTCGTCGTAGAAGTCGTTCTCACCGAGCAGGAGCCGGTGGACGGTGGCCAGGAACTCGCCGGACTGGGCGCCCTGGATGACCCGGTGGTCGTACGTCGAGGTCATCGTCATGATCCGCGAGACCGCGTTCTGGGCGAGCTTCGAGGGGGAGGCGCCCTGGAACTCAGGCGGGTAGTCCATCGAGCCGACGCCGATGATCGCGGCCTGGCCCTGCATCAGCCGCGGCACCGAGTTGTTGGTGCCGATGCCACCGACGTTGGTCAGGCTGACCGTGGTGCCGGAGTAGTCGGCCATGGACAGCTTGTTGTCCTTGGCCTTGCGGACGATGTCCTCGTACGCGGTCCAGAAGCCGGCGAAGTCCATCAGCTCGCAGCCCTTGATGGAGGGCGCGACGAGCTGGCGGGTGCCGTCCTTCTTCTGCTGGTCGATGGCCAGACCGAGGTTGATGTGCGGCGGGGTCACCTGGGTCGGCTTGCCGTCGATCTCGGCGTAGGTGTTGTTCATCGCCGGCATCGCCTTGATCGCCTTGATGATGGCGTAGCCGATGAGGTGGGTGAAGGAGACCTTGCCACCGCGAGCGCGCTTGAGGTGGTTGTTGATGACCGTGCGGTTGTCCCACAGCAGCTTGACCGGCATGTTGCGCACGGAGGTCGCGGTCGGCACCGAGAGCGACACGTCCATGTTCTTGGCCGTGGCGGCGGGGATGCCGCGCAGCGTGGTGTAGGTCGGCTCGTCGGTGACGGCGACGGCGGTCGGCTTCGGGGCGTCCTTGGGGGTGGGCGTCGCGGTGCCCGTGGCCGGCTCGGCGGCCTGCGCGGCCGGACGCGGCTTCGCCTTGGGGGCCGGAGCCGCCTTGGCGGCCGGCGCCTCGGCGGAGGCGGGGGTGGTCGGCGCGGGCGCGTTCGCCGGCGCGCCGGCCGGTGCGGTGGGGACCGGAGACTTGGCAGCGGGCTTCGCCGGGGCCGCCGCGCCGTTCGGCGACGCGCCAGGCTGTCCGTTGGTCTCGAAGAACTTCACCCACACGGGGTCAACACTGCTGGGATCCTTCGTGTACTGGTCGTACATCTCCTCGACCAGCCACTCGTTGGCGCCGAATTCCGCTGGGATGTCGGCAGTGTTGGGGGACGGGGTGCCTGAGGACACGGCTTGATTCGCCTCTTCCGAATTTTCGCACTGTAAGAAATGGGTTGCCCACGGGCAAGGCTATCCCCACGAACACGCAAATGCCCGATGCAGGTTCTCCCTGTGGACAGGATGTAATCCGTCCCACATCTTGCGTTACCGACCGGGTGTACGCGCAACCCGGGTCGGTGTGCGTACAGTGGCCCGGTCCCGGAGCAGGTCTATGAGGCGGATTCCCCACATGACGAGCAGCAGTACGAGGCGCCTTTCGCGCGTCGCAACGGCACTCACGGCGGCGGCCCTGAGCAGCACCTTGGCACTCACCGGATGCGGCGGTGAGCCCGACGAGCCGGCCGCTTCGCCATCCCCGTCGCCGGCCCCGGCGGCCACGGTCAAGTCGGCCGCGAAGCTCGTCCACGTGCAGGGCAAGTTCCCCAAGAGCCGGCACCAGGCGGTCTCCACCAACGTGGCCAAGGTCGTCGACCGGTGGCTGCAGGCGGCGTACGTCGGGGGTGACTACCCGCGCGAGACCTCGACCTTCACGGCGAAGTCCTTCCCGGGCTTCTCCAAGGGCGCGATCGCCCAGGCGGGCAAGCAGATGACGCAGATGAGCAACGCCACGATCGCTCCTCACATCGACGGGGTCGTGGTGGTCGCCAGCGACGTCCACGTCGATCTGCTGGCCAACAACAACTACCCGGTCGGCGCGGTCGCCCGGGTGCGGCTGGTCTACGACACCACGGGTGACCGGGCCTCACGCCAGACCGTCCGCGGCACCCTCGACATGGTGCCGACCAAGACCTCCTGGGCCGTCTTCGGCTTCAACATCACCCGCGAGGAGAAGCTGGCCACGGCGCCGTCCGCCTCGCCGAGCCCCTCGGGAGACAAGTCATGAACCGGATGACGACGCTCGTACGCCGCCGCCTCCTGACCACGCTCGCGCTGGGCGTGGTGCTCGCGCTGACCGCGGTCCTGGTGCCTGACGCCGAGGTCGCCGAGCCGCGCGCGGAGCTGATCGCGACCAAGTGGGCCAAGGGTCTCGACGTCGCCAAGTTCACCCGCAAGGGCGGCACGATCTGGGTCCTCGCCGTCGGTTCGGACGCCCGCCCGGGCCAGAAGGTCACCCGCAGCCGCGGCGACGCGCTGCACCTGATCGGCTTCAACCCGTCCTCGGGCTACGCGACCGACATCAGCATCCCGCGCGACTCCTACGTCAACATCCCCGGCCACGGGCGCGACAAGATCAACTCGGCGCTGCTCTACGGCGGCCCGAGGCTGATGGGCCGCGCTGTCGGCAACCTGGTCGGCGTGCAGCCGCAGTACGTCTTCGTCACCTCCTTCTCCGGCATGAGCGACATGGTGATCGGGATCGGCGGCGTCGACGTCGACAACCCGCGTGCCTTCAGCGATCCGTACGTCGCCCGCTACGGCTTCAAGAAGGGCCGGATCCACATCAGCGGCCCGCACTCGGTCGACTTCGCGCGGGCCCGCAAGACGCTGCCCGGCGGTGACTTCGACCGTTCGGCGAACCAGTCTCGGGTCATCCGCGGCATCCACCGCAAGATCGTCGCCCGGCAGTACGACATCGGCTTCAAGGCCAAGGGCGTCTCGCTGGTGATGAAGAAGATGCACACCACCGGCCTCTCCGGTCGCGACCTCTATCAGCTCGCCAACGCCGTCGCCGCGATCAACCCGGGCAAGATCCGCACCTGCGTCGTTCCCGGAGGGATCGGCAACGCCGGCGCCGCCAGCGTCGTCTTCCCGAACGTCGGGGCGGCCCGGGCGATGGGCAACGACGCGCGCAACGACGGCCGGCTCAACCGCGGCTGCCGCGGCTGAGCGACCGGCTGAGTCACTGGTGCGCGGCCACGAAGTCGCGCACCAGCGGAGCGATCCGCTCGGGATGATCGGCAACCACCCAGTGTGAGCCGGCGACCTCGCGGATCGTCAGGTCCGCGACGTACGGCTGCGGGGCCTCGGTCGCCAGCGCCCGGCTGACGTAGACGTCACCGGTCGGGGCGATGACCTGTACCGGGACGGTGACCGGCCGCGGCTGCGGGTGTCCCATCCGGGCGATCGCGTTGGCGCGGTAGAGCTCGAGGCCGTTGATCCGGTCGGCCTGGGTGCGGTCCACGGCCGAGCCGCCGACGATCCGGTCGAGGAACCCGGAGCGCCAGGCGAGCTCGGGGAGCAGCGGCGCCTGGAAGAACCCGATGTAGGTCGACTCGGCACCCTGCTTGAGGCGCTCGAGGACGCCGCGGGCGGTCCGTGCCGGCGTACGCAGCCAGGCCCCGGTCTGGTCGAGGCTCGGTCCCGAGATCGAGGTGAACGACGCGATCCGCTCGGACGGCACGTTGCCGGCGACCGCCTCCCAGGTCTGGGTCGAGCCCCAGTCGTGGGCGAGCAGATGCACCGGCGCCGACGGGCTTACCGCGTCGATGACGGACTGCAGATCTGCGTTGAGCTGCTCGATCAGATAGCCCTCGCGCGTGGCCGGTGCCTGCGAGCTGCCGTGGCCGCGTACGTCGTAGGTCACGATCCGCAGCTCGCTGCCGAGGATCCTCACCAACGGGAGCCAGACGCTGGCGTTGTCGGGGTAGCCGTGGACGCAGACCAGCGTCGGGCGGGTGTCGCCGGGAGACCCGAAGTCGGTGACGGCCAGCCGGAGCCCGTCGGTCGTCGTCACGTAAAGGCTGCTCACGTGGGCGAGGCTAGTCCGGCGGAGTTAAGACCGACGTGACACGATTCGCCCATGGACATCAGCTATCCGGTCACGATCGCCGCGGCTCGCACCTGGTTCAAGCTCGGCGACATCAAGATCAACATGACCGGCGTGGAGCACATCCCCGAGAAGGGCGGTGCCCTGCTGGCGGTCAACCACCTCTCCTTCGTCGACTACATCATGGCCGGTTTCCCCGGGGCGGAGCGCGGCCGGCTGACCCGCTTCATCGCCAAGAAGGAGGTCTTCGACCACCCCGTCGGCGGCCCGGTGATGCGCTCGTTCCACCACATCCCGATCGACCGCAGCTACGGCGCGGCCGGGATGAAGAAGGCCGTCGAGTACCTCCAGAACGGTGAGATCGTCGGGATCTTCCCCGAGGCCACGATCTCCCGCTCGTTCCTGATCAAGGACCTCAAGACCGGCACCGTACGCATCGCCGCCGACGCCGGAGTCCCGCTGATCCCCGTCGTGCTGTGGGGCACCCAGCGGATCATGACGAAGGGTCAGAAGGTCGACCTGTCGCGTCACAAGACCATCGGCATCGAGATCGGCCCGCCGCTGCCGGTGACCGGGGAGGACCCGGCCGCCGAGACCGCTGCGCTCAAGGCGCAGATGGAGGCCATGCTCGACCGGCTGATCAAGGCGCACCCCGCCGATGAGCAGCCCCCGGGCTCGTGGTGGCTGCCGAAGGCGTACGGCGGCTCCGCCCCCACGCTCGAGGAGGCCGAGGCGATGTACGCCGAGGAGCGCAGGCTGCGCGCTCAGCGGAAGGCTGCGAAGCGGAAGTCCTAGCCCTAGGTCGGGGCGCCGGCGCGCTCGGCGACGGCGCCGACCTTCTCGTGGAAGAGGCCGAGCGAACGTGCGTCGTTGCCGGTCATGTGCTCGACCGCGGTCATCGCGGTGATCGCAACATCGAGGAGCTCTTCGACGACGTCGTCGTAGCTGTGGGTGTTGCCCAAAAAAGGGTTCAGTCGGGGATTCTGCCCGGTGGCGCCGATGAGTGCTGCGATTGCCTCGCCTGCCTCTTCGCTCACCTTCGCGACTCTCCCCCAGAGAACGGCTTCCGCGTCGCGATCGCCCTGTGACTCATCGAGCCACCGGGACAGATACGCGAGCAGAGCCGGCGTAGCGTCGGTCATGCGGTCGGAGTCTAGGGTGGTCCCGGTAATTCGGTCGAGCCTTAGGTTTAGCGGCTACTCAGCAGGCTGATAGACCCCGAGCCGGTTTCCGGACGGGTCGGTGAAGATGAACCGACGCCCGCCGGGGTAGTCGTAGGGCGCCTCGGTGATCGTGCCGCCGGCCTTCTCGACGGCCGCGACCGCAGCCTCCAGATCGGCCGTGCGGATCAGCGGGAGCGGGGCGACGGGGGTCTCGGAGGCGTACATCCCGCCGTTCTCGTCCTTGCCGTCGGGCCCGACGATTCCGGCGTACATCCCGCCGTAGTCGTTGAAGGACCAGCCGAAGGCGGACTCGTAGAAGGTGCGGGAGCTCGGGAGGTCGGTGACCGCAAGCTCGAGGTAGTCGATGTGGAGTGCATTCATGCCCCTCGACGCTACCCGCGACCACCGACACTCTCGCGCGGTCGGAGGCTCAGCCGAAGTCGACCTCGAAGCCCTTGCCGCGGAAGGAGCCGAGCTTGGTGGCGTCGCGCAGGTAGGCGAGCGGGCCGTCGGGGTCGAAGTTCCAGCTGCCGCGCGCGGGCAGGAGCTTGGCGCGGCCCTTCATGGTGAGCCAGGCGGTATCGGGGTGCTCCTCGATGCCGGGCTGCTCCACATTGCCCTGCATCGGCACGCGCGGGGCGAGCTGGGTGACGTCGTTGAACTTCGCCGTCGCGATCGGACCGTCGTCGGAGCTCGCCTCCCAGGTGTGGGTGGCCAGCGGCCCCTTGGTGGACGAGCCTCCGCTGAACTTGGCCAGCCCCTTCGGGATCGCCCACAACGTACGCCCGCCGGCCACGGAGTCGGGGGAGTCCACCCAGATGTCGACGACGCTCACCGCCTTCTTTCCGTTGGAAGCGGTGATCACCCGGGCAGAGAGGAGCTCGTGGTAGGTCAGCGGGCTCGGGTCGGTGTAGTCGACCAGCGCGACGGCGTAGATGCCCTTCGGGTGCTGCTCGTCGACGTCGTGGGCGAGCCGGTAGACCGAGAGCCACATCGATCCGTGCATGTGCCAAGGGGCTGGGGGATAGCTGGTCACGTGGGTCTCCCGAATTTCTGTTGTGGTCCGTGTCGAAGCGGTCATGCTCGGTTCGACGCGTAGGCGCGTGGCGATCGTCGCCACGTTTTACTCAAGGAGACCAGAGATGACCGACCAGGTGAAGGGCCCCGCCGCCTACTTCCCGTCCATCGAGAAGAAGTACGGCCGCCCGGTCGCGGAGTGGCAGCAGATCATCCGCGACAGCGGGATCGCCAAGCACATGGAGCTCGTGAAGCATCTGAAGACCGAGTACGCCCTCGGGCACGGTCACGCCAACGCTCTCGTCGCCCACACCCTCGCCGAGGGCATCTGACCTGCGCCAGGGACCGGCATGGGGTTCACTTCTGCCATGCGCGAGGGACCGTTGGAGATCACCGACCTGCTGTGGTCGGATTCGGGTGAGCCGGTGGTTCGGGCGGAGGCGGTCGCGCTGCTGCGATCGCGCGGGCAGTCGCGGGCGGCGCGGACGGTTTCCATGCTGCCTGAGCGAGACGGTCTCCTCGATCGGGACGCCACCGACGCGCTTGGGCTTCGGATCCATCGTGAGCTGCAGCGGCTCGGGGAGGAGCTGCAGCTGGGGCGGCGGGTGGCGTCGGTGGTGCGTACGTTGCTGCCTGCGGGTGACGAACCGGTGCGGGTCGTCGACGTCGGCTGCGGGCTCGGGCACGTGCTGCGGTCGATCGCGGCTCGTGGGGAGCTCCCTGAGCATGTCGAGCTGGTCGGTGTCGACCTCAACGCCACGCTCGTCACCGAGGCCTCGCGACTCGCCACGATCGAAGGGCTGGACTGCCGGTTCGTCTCGGGCGACGCGTTCGAGCCGGGCGTCGTCGTCGAGGACGGAGCCCGGACCGTGATCGTGTCCAGCGGTCTCATGCATCACCTCGCGCCGGAGGACCTGGACGGGTTCTTCGCCGCCCAGGCGCGGCTGGGAGTCGCGGCGTTCGTGCACTGGGACATCGCGCCGTGCCTGTGGTCGACGGTGGGCGCCTGGATCTTCCACCAGGCGCGGATGCGCGAGGCCGTCTCACGCCACGACGGCGTGATGTCGGCACGCCGGGCCCATCCGGCCGAGACGCTGCTGGCGGCCGCGGGCCGTGGTGCGTCCGGCTACGCCATCGAGGTGCGCGAGGGTTCGCGCTGGCATCCGAGGGCGCTCGACGTACTCCGCCCGCTCGTCGGGGTGCACCGATGAGCCTGGTGGTCCTCGTGCTGCTCGGTCTCCTCGACGCCGCCTTCAGCGGGTTCCGCTCCGCACAGGGACGCAGCGGGCTGATCGACCACGCGGATGACGACCGCGCAGGCATGTTCCGCGGGGTCCGCCTGTTCTCGTGGCTGTCGGCGGCGGCGGTCGTCGCCTTCGTGGTCGACCTGGTCCTGGGGCGGGACCTCGAGGCGTACGTCGCGGCCGCCGACCTGTTCCTGCTGGTCATCGCGCCGTTCGCCACCGTCGTGCTGCTCGCGCTGGCGGCGTACGGGATGCTGCGCTGGGAGCTGAGATACCTCGCCTCCGCGATCATTCTCGGGCCGTGCACCTTTCTGCGCCCGTACGTCGTGGCGGCCGCCGCGGTCGTCGTGATCGTCCGCGCCGGGGACGTGAGCGTGGCCGTCGCCGCCACCCTCGCCGTCATCGCGGTGCTCGCCGTCGAGCCGATCCTCGACGGATTACGCTCGGTAGGTCGTAGAGCCGGCTCGTCCAGCTAAGCCCGAGCGGGTCACAGACGGATACCGCAAGCCGACAGTTGCTCGATGAGAGCTGAGTGGCTGGAGCTGCGGTCCGGCGTCGCGCCGACGGGGGAGGCGGCATCGGCGACGGGGCTGAAGGTCCAGTGCACGGTGGGCATGCCGATCGATCGGGCGGCTTCGACGTTGCTCGCCTTGTCGTCGATGAAGACGATCTCGTGCGGGGCGGCGCCGATCCGCGCGGCGGCGCGGTGGAAGAACTTCGGCTCGGGCTTGGCGATGCCGAGATCGAAGGAGTAGCAGCTCACGTCGAACAGATCGTCGTAGCCGAGCGCGGTGCGCATGAAGGTTGCACGGTGCTCGGCCTGGTTGGTGCCTAGGTGCACCCCGTAACCGGCTGCGCGCACTCGGTGCACGACCTCGGCCGACTCCGGATGGACCTCAACTCGGTTCCACACGGCGGCATAGACCTCCTCGGCTGGCGCCGTCGCGCCGTACCCCGACAGCAGGTCGGCGAGGATGGCGAGAAAGTCGCCGTCCGCGCCGGCTTGCATCGGAGCCTCCTTCGCCCATGCGGCGAGGAGGAACTCCTCGGCACTGTCGCCGACGAACTGCGCGACGGCTGCGTGCCAGCCCCCGGGGAGATGTTGGAGGACGCCGTCGGCGTCGAAGAGGACGTGGCGTACGGGTGAGGGGCTCATGCTGCGGACAGTTTGGCATGGCGGCCACCCGAGCGGGAGCAATCCGCGGGCGTCGGTTTCCCCGGATAGCCGTACGTCCAGTCGAGTTTTCACGAATGCTCTGCATCGTCGGTGCCCGGCCAGGAACCGAACCTGCGACCTACCGTCCGAGCGATGAGTCGCTCGGACGGTCGATACTGCTGGTCAGCCGCATTGCCAGGTGAACGAGATCTCGCCCAATGCCTCCGTGCTGGTCGTGTCCGTGCGAGTCATCCAGTAGAGGGCTCCGGCATCCCCCCACATCATCTCGCTGGTGTTGTCGGAGTCGAGTTGGAGAAGAAGTGACCAGCCCAAGGCCTCCGAGACCTCACGAGCCGGTTCTTGTCCGTCTGGGCCGGTCAGGACCTCGAGCTCGACGGGGCCTTGGATGGGGAATGCCCAGCCACCGATCTGGTGACCGACGTCCGACATGTCCCAGAGGGCATCCGTGAAGCCGTCGCCGTTCAGAGGATGTCTCCGCCACGTGTCATAGGGGAGGCCGATCGCATCGAACTCCTGCAGCACGGCCGGGTGGTCGGGTCCCGGACATGTGGTTGCCGCGGTCCCGGTGAGCGTCTGCTCGGGATACGAGTAGTGCCCCTGGGGCAGCGGTCTCTGCGCACAAGTCTCCGGCGCGGCATCCAGATGGATGAGTCGCATCCCCTCCAGCGTCCCCGCACTGGCCATGACGAGCTCGACGCCGCCGTCGAGGGACCCGTCGAAGTAGAAGACCAGGAGACGTCCGTACGTCGGCAGCTTGATGTCGAGCTCGAGGCCGCTGCGATGGAGCGCCGCCAGATCGATCTCTGCCAGATACGAGAGTGCGCCGTGATCGGGCCAATGTGGCCACTCGAAGTCTTCAGGGACGCGGGCGAGGCCGCCGAGTCGAGCGATGGCTGAGTCGTCGGGGCCGGCAGGGACGAGGCGTACCGCGGGACGGGCCAAGGCGAGCCAACGCCGAGAGACGTCGTCAGGAAGGTACGTCGCGGCGAGCCGCTCAAGGAGGCTGCGGTCGCTCTCTCCGGGCTCGCGGGCGAGGGGAGCGATAGGGGCGTCGTTCATTCGGCACAGACTGGCATGGGCTGCCGACACGTGCACGTCGATGCTTCGGACGCTGCCGATTATTGCCGGATATGAGAGAAACCGCTGGTCACCCAGCGGTTTCATCTGTGCCCCCGGCAGGAATCGAACCTGCGGCCTACGGTACCGGAAACCGGCGCTCTATCCCCTGAGCTACGGAGGCTATGCACTGCTCGAGCAGTGCAGATGGAACCCTACAGGCTGGGACGGATAACGGTGAAACCGACTGGCGCTTATACGCTGGACCCCGTGACTCCTGAGCAGCTTTCCACCGCGGTCGTCGATGTCCTCACCGCGCTCGTCGATGAGGGTGCGATCACCCTTCCCGACGGCGTTCCGAGCACTGTCACGGTGGAGCGACCCCGGCAGAAGGGCCACGGCGACTACGCCACCAACGTGGCGCTGCAGCTGGCGAAGAAGGCGGGGATGAACCCGCGCGCGCTGGGGGAGCAGGTCGCCGAGAAGCTGAAGGCGACCGACGGGATCGCGGACGTCGAGATCGCCGGTCCGGGCTTCCTGAACATCTCCGTCGAGGCCGGCGCCCAGGGCAAGCTGGCGGGCGAGATCGTCGCCGCCGGAAAGGCCTACGGCAACAACGACTCCTTCACGGGCCACAACATCAACCTGGAGTTCGTCTCCGCCAACCCGACCGGTCCGCTGCATCTCGGTGGTGTCCGCTGGGCCGCTGTCGGCGACGCACTCGGTCGTGTCCTGGAGGCGTCCGGCGCCGAGGTCACCCGGGAGTACTACTTCAACGACCACGGCGGCCAGATCGACCGCTTCGCGCGCTCGCTCCTGGCCTGGGCCCAGGGCCAGCCGGTCCCGGAGGACGGCTACGGCGGGGCGTACATCGAGGAGATCGCCAAACAGGTCCTCGCCAAGGAGCCGAACGCGCTCGAGAGCGAAGACCCGCAGGAGGTCTTCCGGTCGATCGGCGTGGAGCTGATGTTCGCCGAGATCAAGCAGAGCCTGCACGACTTCAACGTCGACTTCGACGTCTACTTCCACGAGGACAACCTCCACAAGTCCGGAGCCGTGGAGCGCGCCATCGAGAAGCTCCACGAGCTCGGCAACGTCTACGAGAAGGACGGCGCGATCTGGCTGGCGACCGAGAAGTTCGGTGACGACAAGGACCGCGTCGTCATCAAGGCCGACGGCAACGGGGCCTACTTCTCCGGCGACCTCGCCTACTACCTCGACAAGCGCGAGCGCGGCTTCGACCGGTGCTTCATCATGCTGGGCGCCGACCACCACGGCTACGTCGGCCGGATGATGGCGATGTGCGCCGCCTTCGGCGACACCCCCCACGAGAACCTCGAGATCCTGATCGGCCAGATGGTCAACCTCCTCAAGGACGGCCAGCCGATGCGGATGTCGAAGCGTGCCGGCACCGTGGTCACCATCGACGACATCGTCGAGGCGATCGGCGTGGACGCGGCCCGCTACGCGCTGGCGCGCTACTCCAGCGACTCCAACATCGACATCGACCTCGACCTGTGGGCCAAGGCCGACAGCGCCAACCCGGTCTACTACGTGCAGTACGTCCACGCGCGCACCTGCCGGATGATGGCCAACGCCGCCGACCTGGGCATGCAGATCGACCTCGACACCTTCGACCCGTCCCTGCTCACCCACGAGCGCGAGGGCGAGCTGCTCCGCGCGCTGGCCGAGCTGCCTCGCGTGGTCGCGACCGCCGCCGAGCTGCGCGAGCCGCACCGCGTCGCCCGCTACCTCGAGGACACCGCCGGGATCTTCCACCGCTGGTACGACGATGACGACTGCCGGATGCTGCCCAAGGGCGACGAGCCGGTCGCGCCCGTCAACCTGGCCCGGCTGGCGCTCGTCTCCGCCGCCCGCACCGTCTTCGCCAACGGCCTCGGGCTGCTCGGCGTCTCGGCCCCGGAGCGCATGTGATGGCCGGCCACACCTCTCCCGGCTCGTTCACCGGCACCTCCCCGGTCTGGCTGAAGACCCCCGAGGACGTCAATGCCCTCGTGCCCGCGCTGTGGTCGGCGACGGCCGAGAAGACCGACGGTGTCCTCACTGTCGGTGGCGTCGCGGTGCCCGACCTGGTCGCGAACGTCAACACCCCTGCGTACGTCCTGGACGAGGCCGACTTCCGCGAGCGCGCCCGCGCGTTCCGTGACGCGTTCACCGGCTACGACGTCTACTACGCCGGCAAGGCGTTCCTGTGCACCGAGGTGGCGCGCTGGGTGGCGCAGGAGGGGCTCTGCCTCGACGTCTGCTCCAACGGCGAGCTCTCGGTCGCGCTGCGCGCCGAGGTCGACCCGGCGAGGATCGGCTACCACGGCAACAACAAGACCCCGATGGAGCTACGCCGGGCGATCGTCGCGGGCGTCGGACGGATCATCGTCGACTCCTTCCACGAGGTCGAGCGGGTCGCCGCGATCGCCGCCGAGACCGGCATCACCGCCCGGGTGATGGTGCGGGTGACCGCCGGCGTCGAGGCCCACACCCACGAATACATCGCCACCGCCCACGAGGACCAGAAGTTCGGCTTCTCGATCTCCTCCGGCGACGCCTTCGAGGCTGTACGCCGGCTGCTGGAGGCCCCGAACGTCGAGATGCGCGGGCTCCACTCCCACATCGGGTCCCAGATCTTCGACTCCTCCGGCTTCGAGGTCGCCACCCGGCGGGTACTGGCGCTGCAGGCGCGGATCCGGGACGAGCTCGGCGCCGAGCTGCCCGAGATGGACCTCGGCGGCGGCTTCGGCATCGCCTACACCACCCAGGACGACCCCGCGACGCCCAAGGCCCTGGCCGAGGAGCTCACCGCGATCGTCGAGCACGAGTGCCGTGGCTTCGGTCTCGCGGTGCCGCACCTCTCGATCGAGCCGGGCCGGGCCATCGTTGGACCCTCGATGTGCACCGTCTACACGGTCGGCACGGTCAAGGAGGTCGCCCTCGACGGCGGCGTCACCCGCACCTATGTGAGCGTCGACGGCGGGATGAGCGACAACATCCGTACGGCCCTGTACGACGCCGACTACTCCGCCACCCTCGCCGGCCGGTCCTCGTCCGCCGGGCCCGTGCTCGGCCGCGTCGTCGGCAAGCACTGCGAGGCCGGCGACATCGTGGTCAAGCACGAGTTCCTGCCCGCCGACATCGCTCCCGGTGATCTGATCGCGGTCCCGGGCACCGGTGCCTACGGGCGCTCGATGGCCTCCAACTACAACCACGCCCTGCGGCCGCCGGTCGTCGCCGTCCGTGACGGTGAGTCCCGGGTGATCGTGCGCCGCGAGACCGAGGACGACCTCTTCGCCACCGATCTGGGCTAGGCCGAGGCGTCACTTACGTCGGTCGAGTGGGCACGTCGATGCCCACTCGACCAGCGGGCGTGACGTCTCGGCCGACGGGAGTGACGTCTCAGCTGGATCGGAGTGCGCGCAGGACCGCCCGCCCACGCGGTGACAGGCGGTAGCCGACAGGGAGGGACTCGGTGAGGCCGAGCTCCTTGAGCCGGCGGATGTCGGCCTTGAACGGCTTCTTCTCCCGCCCGATCGAGGCCGCGATGGTCTCGGCCAGCTCCCCGGGCCGAGCCTCGATGAGCTCCAGGTGCTCCCGGGTCCACGGGCCGCGGCGGCTGCGCCGGTCCATGTCGGCCAGCTTCGCGACCAGCGTGGCGGTCTCGGTCTTCCCCGGGCGCTTGGTACGCAGCGCGACCCGCTCGTCCTCGCCGGCGTAGCGCATCTCGATCCGGTAGATCTCGCCGTCCTTGCGGGACAGGAAGGCGAGCAGGTCTTCCAGGGTCGTGCCCGCCCGGCGGGCGTCCTCGTCGGTCAGCGTGTCGCACGACACCGGCGAGACGGAGACGAACTCGACCACGCCCATCCGGGTGCGCTGGCGGCCGCCGGCGACATGCATCGGACGTTTCCAGCGGCGGAAGGCGAGGTCGACCTCGCCGGTGCGGATGCGTTCGAGGTCGGCGTTGGGGAACAGCACGCACCCATCAAACCGCGTGGCACACGAAATTCGGTTTCGCCTTCCCGAAATCCTGGGGTCCGGGGTCCTACGATGGGGCGCATGCCGCGGGGGGTCTATTCAGAACGGACGCTCGCGGCGCCGTCCCAGGCGCCGCGAGCGTCCGTCGCCCGGCTGACGAAGGAGCGGCGGGACAGCGTGTCCTCGGCGGCGCACACGTTCGGCTGGACGGTGGTGACCGGCAAGGCCGCCGCGCAGCGGCCGGTGCGGTGGGAGGTGCTGGGGCCGGACGTACGCGCCGAACGTTGCGACCTCGTCGTCGACGGCACCTGCGACGGGATCCTCGTCGAGTACTGGCACGGCAAGGCGTCCCCCGGGAAGGGGCCCTGGCGCCCGGCGCGCTGGGTGGTGGTGCGGGTCCCCGCCCACCTGCCCAAGACGGCCGCGATGATCGGGCTCTCGCCCGGCTCGGGCAACACCGGCACCGGCCGGGTGCCGACGCCGATCTTCTTCCCTCCGGAGTTCCGCGCCAAGACCAACGTGACCACCCCCGACGGTGCCGTCATCGCCGCCGACGAGGAGCATGCGCGCTCGCTGTCCCGGTTCGCCAGCCATGTCGTCGACGAGCGGCTGTGGGTGGTGGCCCGCGACGACGCCATCACGGTCACCACCGACGTGGAGCCGGACGCGGAGGAGCTCCTCCGTCGCGTACGTCTGGCGCGTGACGTCGCCGCGGTGCTCCGGCCGATCCCGGAGCTCGCCTGAGGCTGAGTTCCTCCAAGGCTTGGGGAAAGCCCTTGACCTCAAGTCAACTTGAGCAGGTTGACTTGCCGCATGCGAGCGATCAGACAGTACGAGTTCGGCGGCCCGGAGGTCCTGCGACTCGAGGAGGTACCCGAACCGACACCAGGTCCTGGCCAGGTACGCATCAGGGTGGAGGCCGCGGGCATCCACCGTCTCGACACCTCGATCCGAGCGGGCGACCTGCCGCCGACGATGCCGCGACCGGAGCTCCCGATGACTCCCGGCCGCGAGGTCGCCGGTGTGGTCGACGAGCTCGGTGAGGGCGTCGACGAGGCCTGGCGGGGCGCGAAGGTCGTCGCGCATCTCGGCCCGGGCAGCAGCGGCGGGTACGCCGAGCTCGCGGTCGCCGACGAGACGCAGCTCTACCGGCGTCCCGACGGGCTGGAGTCGGCCGAGGCCGTGGCTGCGATCGGCACCGGACGCACCTCGGCCGCGGTGCTCGAGGCCGCCCAGATCGGTCCCGACGACGTCGTCGTGGTCACCTCGGCGGCCGGTGGCATGGGTGCGATCCTGCTCCAGGGCATCCGCAACGCGGGCGCCCGCGCGGTCGGGCTCGCGGGCTCCGACGCCAAGCTCGAGATCGCCCGTGGCTTCGGCGCGCAGACCGCGATCGACTACCGCACCGACGGCTGGCTGGAGCGGCTCCGCGCCGAGGAGCCCCGGATCACGGTCCTTCTCGACGGGCTCGGCGGTGACGTACCCAGGCAGGTCTACGCCCACCTCGCGCCGGAGGGGAGGATGGTCCGCTTCTCCGGGGACCAGGACGGCTACGAGGGCGCCGCGAAGATCATCGACATCCTCGGCCCCTGGGTCCAGGGCCGGATCAAGGAGTTCGAGCAGGCCTCGCTCGAGGCCGCCGCGGACGGCTCCCGCACGCCGTACGTCGGCTCCGCTTTTCCGCTCGCCGACGCCGCGGCCGCCCATCGTGCGCTCGAGGCCCGGGAGACGACCGGCAAGGTCGTGCTCCTGACGTAAGAGGTGTCCGCGCCTAGAGCGGAAGTCGGACCCTGGAGCCTGTCCCGGATACCCTTGGGCGCGTGAGCAGCAACAAGACGACCGCGCACGCCGTCGAGCCCCTGGGCGTCGCCGTCCTCGGCTGCGGTGTGGTGGGGTCCCAGGTGGTCCGACTCCTGCTCGAGGGCGACGGGCATCTCGCCGCCAGAGTGGGTGCGCCGCTGGAGATCAGGGGCGTGGCCGTACGCCGCCTCGACGCTCCGCGCGACGTCGAGGTTCCCGCAGAGCTGCTCACCACGGATGCCCAGGGCCTGGTCGCCCGCGACGACGTCGACCTCGTGGTCGAGGTGATCGGCGGCATCGAGCCGGCCCGCGGTCTCATCCTCAAGGCGCTGGAGAGCGGCGCCAGCGTCGTCACCGCCAACAAGGCGCTGCTCGCCGAGGACGGCCCGACGCTCTACGAGGCCGCCGAGAAGGCCGGCACCGACCTCTACTACGAGGCCGCGGTCGCGGGTGCGATCCCGATCCTGCGCCCCCTGCGCGACTCGCTCGTCGGCGACCACGTCACCAAGGTGATGGGCATCGTCAACGGCACCACCAACTACATTCTCGACAAGATGGACACCTACGGTGCCGGCTTCGAGGAGGCCCTCGCCGAGGCCCAGGAGCTGGGCTACGCGGAGGCCGACCCGACCGCCGACGTCGAGGGCTTCGACGCCGCCGCCAAGGCCGCCATCCTGGCGAGCCTCGCCTTCCACACCCGGGTGACCGCCAGCGACGTCTACCGCGAGGGCATCACCGAGGTGACCGCCGGTGACGTCGCCTCGGCCAAGGCCATGGGCAGTGTCGTCAAGCTGCTCGCGATCGCCGAGCTCGAGGACGACGACGTCTCGGTGCGGGTCCACCCGGTGATGATCCCGCGCACGCACGCGCTGGCGACCGTACGCGGCGCCTACAACGCCGTCTTCGTCGAGTCCGCCTCGGCCGGTGACCTGATGTTCTACGGCCAGGGCGCGGGCGGCGATCCCACCGCGAGCGCCGTCCTGGGCGACCTGGTCACGATCGCCCGCAACAAGGTCCTCGGCACCCGTGGCTTCGGCGAGTCCGCCTACGCCGACCGCGCCGTGCGCCCGATGGGCGAGACCGTCACCCGCTACCACGTCAGCCTCGACGTGGCCGACAAGGCCGGCGTGCTCGCCGCCGTCGCTACGGCCTTCTCCGAGCACGGCGTCTCGATCAAGGCCGTACGCCAAGAAGGCAGGGGAGAGGACGCCCAGCTCGTCGTCGTCTCCCACGAGGCCCCCGATGCCGCGCTCGCGGCGACCGTGCAGCACCTGCGCGAGATGGAGTTCGTCCGCGACGTCGCCTCGGTGATGCGCGTAGAAGGAGCAGTCTGATGACCAACGGCCAGTGGCGCGGTGTGATCGAGGAATATCGCACGCTCCTCGACATTCCCCAGGACACCAAGGCGGTCACGCTCGGCGAGGGCGGCACTCCGCTGGTCCACTCCGAGTGGCTCTCCGCCGCCGCCAAGGGTGAGGTGTGGCTGAAGGTCGAGGGCCAGAACCCGACCGGCTCGTTCAAGGACCGCGGCATGACCGCGGCCATCTCCGTCGCCGTCCACGAGGGCGCCAAGGCCGTGGTCTGCGCATCGACCGGCAATACCTCGGCCTCGATGGCCGCGTACGCCGCCAAGGCCGGGATCACCCCGGTCGTGCTCGTCCCCAACGGCAAGATCAGTGCCGCCAAGATGGCCCAGGCGCTGGTCCACGGCGCCGAGGTGGTCAAGGTACGCGGCAACTTCGACGACTGCCTCAAGCTCTCCCGCGCCCTCGCGGACAGCTACCCGGTCGCGCTGGTCAACTCGGTCAACCCGGTCCGCCTCGAGGGCCAGAAGACGGCGGCCTTCGAGGTCGTAGACCGCCTGGGCGACGCACCCGACTACCACCTCATGCCCATCGGCAACGCCGGCAACCTGTCGGCCTACTGGCTCGGCTACGAGCAGTACGCCGCGGCCGGCCACGCCACCAAGACCCCGGTCATGCGGGCCTTCCAGGCCGAGGGTGCGGCGCCGCTCGTGCTCGGCCACCCCGTCGAGCACCCCGAGACCAAGGCGACCGCGATCCGCATCGGCAACCCGGCCTCGTGGCAGCTCGCCGAGGCCGCGGCCGCCAAGTCCGGTGGCCGCTTCCGCGCGCTCTCCGACGAGCAGATCCTCACCGCCCAGTCGCTGCTCGCCCGCAATGACGGCGTCTTCGTCGAGCCCGCCTCGGCAGCCGGTGTCGCCGGGCTCCTCGCCGACCTCGAGGCGGGGGAGACCTACGCCGGAGCGACCACGGTCATCACCGTCACCGGCCACGGGCTCAAGGACACCGCGACCGCGCTGGAGTTCTTCGGTGAGCTGCCCGAGATCATCATCGACGCCGACCTCGAGGCCGCGGCGGCAGCAGCAGGACTCGCGTAACACCCATGACGTTCGTAGAAGGCCCGGTGACCGTCACCGTCCCGGCCACCTCCGCCAACCTGGGCCCCGGCTACGACTCGCTGGGGCTGGCGCTCGACCTGCGTGACGAGCTCACCGGCGAGGTCGTGCCCGGCGGGGACCTGGAGGTCACCGTCGAGGGCGCGGGCGAGGGCACGGTCCCGCTCGACGAGTCCCACCTCGTCGTACGCTCCATGCGGGCCGCCTTCGACATCATCGGCAAGCAGCCGGCCGGTCTGCGGCTGCACTGCCGCAACCGGATCCCGCACGCGCGTGGCCTGGGCTCGTCCTCGGCCGCGATCATCGGCGGCCTCGTGCTGGCTCGCGCGCTGGTCGCCGGGGGAGAGCTGATCCTCGACGACGACACGCTCTTCCAGAAGGCCGCCGAGATCGAGGGCCACCCCGACAACGTGGCCCCCGCCTTCCACGGCGGCTTCACGATCGCGGGTGACGACGACGGCTTCTTCGCCGTGCGCACCGCCGTCGACCCGAGGGTCAGCGTCGTGGTCTTCGTCCCCGCGACCGGCGTCGAGACCAAGGCCGCCCGCGGGCTGCTGCCCGACACCGTCCCGCACTCCGATGCGGCGGCCGATGCCGGACGTACGGCACTCCTGGTCGCGGCGCTGAGCGATGCGCCCGAGCACCTGCACCGCGCCACCCGCGACTTCCTGCACCAGGAGTACCGCCGGCCTGCCATGCCGGAGTCGCTCGCCCTGGTCGACGAGCTGCGCGCCGACGGCGTCGCGGCGATCGTCTCCGGCGCCGGGCCCACGGTCCTGGCGTTCAGCAGCGGGGTCGAGTCCGCCGAGACGAGCAAGCTCACCGCGCGCTGCCCCGAGGGCTGGACGTGCCATGCGCTGAGCGTCGACATGGACGGTGTCCGCATCCTCTGACCCGCGTTCCAGGCCCCTGCTGTGAGGGGTGCCATGCGTGTTAGCCTGGGCATACATCCGTTGGGCCGTTCAGGCCTGCGGATGTGCTATCCCCCTTTCGCGCCGTGCCACTTCGTTTGGCGCGCATCGGCGCGTCAGGGGTTCTGACAAACGAGCCGTCGGCGTCGTACGCCGATCGGCGATACGTGGGAAAGGACTCACGTGACTGAAACCATGGAATCCACTGCGCCGGAGCCGAACGCAGCCCCGAAGAAGCGCGGTGGCCTTGGCGGAATGCTCCTCGCCGACCTCAAGGCGATGGCGAACGGTATGGGTATCACCGGGGCGAACTCGATGAAGAAGGCCCAGCTGATCGACGCGATCAAGGCTGCGCAGAGCAGCCGGGCGCAGTCGGCGCCGGCGGAGAGGGCTGAGAAGCCTGCCGCCGCCGAGAAGCCTGCTGCCGAGAAGCCTGCCGCTGAGAAGCCTGCGGAGAAGACCGCAGAGAAGCCGGCCGAGAAGGCCGAGAAGCCCGCGGAGAAGTCCGCCGAGGCTGCTGACGCCGGCAACGAGGGCACCCAGCGCCCGCGTCGCCAGCGCAACCAGAACCAGAACAAGAGCGGCGGCCAGGGCGGTCAGGGCCAGGGCGGTCAGTCCGGTCAGTCCGGCCAGTCCGGTCAGCCCGCCGGTGGTGGCCAGAACAAGGGTCCGGCCAAGGCCGGCCAGCCTGCCGCCGAGAAGAAGAACGAGGACGCCCAGAAGGAGCGGCCGGCCGACTCGGCCGACGACGCGGGCGATGACGACGGCGAGGGTGGCAGCCGTCGCAACCGCCGCCGCCGTGGCCGCGACCGCGACCGCAACCGCCCGGGCCGCGGCGAGCCGGACACGACCGTCCTCGAGGACGACGTGCTCGTGCCCGCGGCGGGCATCCTGGACGTACTCGACAACTACGCCTTCGTCCGCACCTCGGGCTACCTGCCCGGGCCCGACGACGTCTACCTCTCCCTGTCGCTGGTCAAGCGCCTCGGCCTGCGCCGTGGCGACGCGATCGTCGGCCAGGTGCGCCAGCCCCGTGAGGGCGAGCGCAAGGAGAAGTACAACCCGATGGTGCGCATCGACTCGGTCAACGGTGCCGACCCCGAGGTCGCCAGGCACCGCGTCGAGTTCGACAAGCTCGCCCCGGTCCACCCCGACCAGCGGCTCCGCCTCGAGGGCGGCTCCGACCCGGTCACCGGTCGGGTCATCGACCTGATCTCGCCGATCGGCAAGGGCCAGCGCGGCCTGATCGCCTCGCCGTCGAAGGCGGGCAAGACGACCGTCCTGCAGGCGATCGCCGGAGCGATCACCGCCAACAACCCCGAGTGCCACCTGATGGTGGTGCTCGTCGACGAGCGCCCGGAGGAGGTCACCGACTTCGAGCGCAGCGTCAAGGGCGAGGTCATCGCCTCCACCTTCGACCGTCAGCCTGCCGACCACACCGTGGTCGCCGAGCTGGCGATCGAGCGGGCCAAGCGCCTGGTCGAGCTCGGCCACGACGTGGTCGTCCTGCTCGACGGGCTGACCCGCCTGGGCAAGGCGTACAACCTCTCCGTCCCGGCGTCGGGCCGGATCCTCGGTGGCGGCGTCGACTCCGCGGCGCTCTACCCGACCAAGCGGTTCTTCGGTGCGGCCCGCAACGTCGAGGACGGCGGCTCGCTGACCATCCTGGCCACGGCCGCGGTCGAGACCGGTTCCAAGACCGACGAGATCATCTTCGACGCGTTCAAGGACACCGCCAACTCCGAGCTGCGCCTGAGCGAGGAGTACGCCGAGGCCGGGATCTTCCCCGCCGTCGACGTCAACGCCTCCGGCACCCGCCGCGACGACCTGCTCTTCGCCGGTGGCGAGGGCGACGCGGTGCGCAAGCTGCGCGCCTCGCTGGCCACGCTCGACGGTGCCAAGGCCGCCTCGGTCCTGGTCGAGAAGGTCGCCGGCTCTGCCACCAACATGGTGCTGCTCAACGAGGTCGCCAAGAGCTGACTGCTGTGTGCGTCCGGGGCCGCCGGGAATTATTGGCGGCCCCAGGCGTTCACATACACTGAATCCTCGGTGCCGGTTCACGTCCCGCAACCTGCGGTGGCGACCCGGAACCCCATGTCTTGAGAGGAACCTCATGAAGCCCGATATCCACCCGACTTACGTCGAGACCCAGGTCACCTGCACCTGCGGCAACTCGTTCACCACCCGCAGCACGGTGGCCGAGGGCGCCATCCGCGCCGACGTGTGCTCCAACTGCCACCCGTTCTACACGGGCAAGCAGAAGATCCTCGACACCGGCGGCCGCGTGGCTCGCTTCGAGGCTCGCTTCGGCAAGCGCAACAAGTAGCTGCTTCCCAGCGCCGGCCCCCGCATCTGCGGGTGGCCGGCGCTGGCGTGTTTGGAGGGTTTCACAGGCGTACGAAGCGAGGCGGAGATGTCACAGTTTGAAGCAGTCGAAGGGCTGATCGAGGAGCACCAGGGGCTGGAGAAGCGGCTCGCCGAGCCCGAGACCCACGCCGACGCGCGCCTTGCGAAGAAGCTCAACCAGCGGTACGCCGAGCTGAGCTCGATCATCGACGCCTACCACTCCTGGCAGCAGCTCGGTGACGACATCGAGGCCGCCCGCGAGCTGGCGGGGGAGGACCCCGCGTTCGCCGAGGAGGCCGACGCGCTGGTGCCTCAGCGCGAGGAGGCCGAGGAGCGGCTGCGCCGCCTGCTCGTGCCTCGTGACCCGACCGACGACAAGGACGCCATCCTCGAGGTGAAGTCGGGGGAGGGCGGTGAGGAGTCGGCGCTGTTCGCCGGCGACCTGCTGCGGATGTACACCCGCTACGCCGAGCGCCAGGGCTGGAAGCTCGAGTTCCTCGACGCCAACGAGTCCGATCTCGGCGGCTACAAGTCGGTCACCGTCGCGGTGAAGGCGAAGGGGACCCCCGAGCCCGGCCGGGCGCCCTATGCGCTGCTCAAGTTCGAGGGCGGCGTACACCGCGTCCAGCGGGTGCCGGTCACCGAGTCGCAGGGCCGCGTGCACACCTCTGCCGCCGGTGTCCTGGTGGTTCCCGAGGCCGAGCCCATCGATGTCGAGATCAACGACAACGACCTCCGCATCGACGTCTACCGCTCCTCGGGTCCCGGCGGCCAGTCGGTCAACACCACCGACTCGGCGGTCCGGATCACCCACATCCCCACCGGCATCGTCGTCTCGATGCAGAACGAGAAGTCGCAGCTGCAGAACAAGGAGCAGGCCATGCGCGTGCTCCGCTCGCGCTTGCTCCAGGCGGCCCAGGACGCTGCCGACGCGGAAGCATCCGACGCCCGCCGCTCGCAGGTGCGCACCGTCGACCGCTCCGAGCGCATCCGCACCTACAACTTCCCGGAGAACCGCATCTCCGACCACCGCACCGGCTACAAGTCCTACAACCTCGACCAGGTCCTCGACGGCGACCTGGAGCCGGTGATCGGCAGCGCCGTGGACGCCGATCTGGCGGCCCGCCTGGCCTCGCTCGACTCCTGAGGACACCCACAACGTCGAAGGTCGCAGTCACCGAGTGACTGCGACCTTCGACGTCTGTCTGTGCAGGTCAGGCGTTGGCCTTCTTCTTGAAGCCCACGACGAAGCCGGCGGCCTTGGCCGACTCCTCGGAGTCGAAGTAGACGGCTGCCTTGGTGCGGCCGTAGTAGGGGCTCGCCGTCGTGTGGTACTTCTTCCCGCTGCTGCCCTTGATGTCGTACGCAGCATCCGAGCTGCTTCCGTCAGCGGCCGGCAGCACGGCGCCGGCGTAGGGAGCACCGTTGGTCGCGGCGGGCGCCTCGGCGGCCGGGGCCGCCTCCGGCTCGGCGGCCACGGCAGCCTCCGCGGCCGGAGCCTCGGCGGTGTCGGGCTCAGCGGCGGCAGCGGCGGTCACGCTCTCGGCCTCCGCGACGACGGCCGCGGTATCCGCCTCGGTCACGTCGTCCGTGATCGTCTCGGCGACCTCGGCCTCGACAGGAGCCTCGGTGGACTCTTCGGCCGCGGGCTCCTCAGCGGCGGGCTCCTCGGCTGCGGGAGCCTCAGCCACGGAGGCCTCGGCGGGGACGGTGGCAGCGGCGACGGGCGCAGCGGTGGCCTCGGCTGCCGGGGTCTCGTCGTCCGCTCGGTGTGCGGCCTTGGCGTCCTTGCGGACTGGCCGTCCGAAGAAGAACCAGATCAGGAGGGCGAGGACGAGGATGAGTGCAAGCAGCAAGAGCCACTTCATGGGGTGATGTTTCCTTCCGGGGGAGATCTCGGGTGTGATGGTGGGGCAGCACAGCGCCCGGCGAGGTGTGGCGGCCAGTCCCGCGTCCCCCGATATGACCGGAAGAACCGTTGAGGCGCCCGAACGTTACCCTCAGCCGGGTAAAGCATGACTAACACATTCAGGAGCAGTTGCCCATGACCGCCCCGCGCACACTTCTGGCAAGTGCCCGAAAGCAGCTCGCAGAGGCCGGAGTCGCGAGCCCGGACGCCGATGCGGCCATCTTGTTGGCCCATGTCCTCGACACCGACCGCAACCGCCTCTTCCTCGTCGACGACGTGGCAGAGCCCCACGAGAAGGCCTACGCGGACCTGCTCGCCCGCCGCGCGGAGCGCGAGCCGTTGCAGCACCTGACCGGGGTGGCGTACTTCCGGCACGTCGAGCTCGCCGTCGGTCCCGGCGTCTTCGTGCCCCGGCCCGAGACCGAGCTGCTCGCGGGCTGGGCGATCGACCGGGCGGCGACCCTCGACCAGCCCGTCGTCGTCGACCTCTGCACGGGATCGGGAGCGATCGCGAAGAGCATCGCCGACGAGGTCCCGGGCGCCGAGGTGCACGCGGTCGAGCTCTCCGAGGATGCCTACCCCTGGGCCGTACGCAACCTGACCGGCACCGGCGTGGACCTCCGGCAGGGCGACATGGCCGAGGCGTTCACCGACCTGGACGGCAGCGTCGACGTGCTCGTCTGCAACCCGCCGTACATCCCCCTCGAAGCCTGGGAGTCGGTCGCCGCCGAGGCGCGGGACCACGACCCGGACCTCGCGCTCTTCTCCGGGCAGGACGGGTTGGACGCGATCCGCGTCCTGGAACGGCGGGCCGCCGAGCTGCTCAAGCCCGGGGGAGTGGTCGGCTTCGAGCACGCCGACGAGCAGGGACCGGACGGTCAGAACGGTGGAGCCCCGGCGGTCTTCGCCGCCACCGGAAGATGGCAGGACGTACGCGATCACCTCGATCTGGCAGGCCGTCCGCGCTTCACGACCGCACAACTGGCAACATGAGCACTGTGACTGAGCGCTACCCGATCGCGACCGAGGACGAGCAGACCGAGGCGATCGATGCTGCTGTGGCTGCCCTTCAGGCCGGCGAGCTCGTGGTCGTACCGACCGACACGGTCTACGGCATCGCCGCCGACGCGTTCGACAAAGGCGCCGTGGCCGGTCTGCTCGCCGCCAAGGGCCGAGGCCGCTCGATGCCGCCGCCCGTGCTGATCTCCAACGTCGCCACCCTCGACGCCCTAGCGACACGGATCCCCGACTGGGCGCGCAGCCTCGTCGAGGAGCTGTGGCCCGGTGCGCTGACGGTCGTGTTCCACCAGCAGCCGTCGCTGCAGTGGGACCTGGGCGAGGCCCGCCAGACCGTGGCCGTACGCATCCCCGACTCCGACATCCTGCGCCGCATCATCGACCGGGTCGGTCCGCTAGCGACCAGCTCGGCCAACCGCACCACGAAGCCTGCGGCCACCAACGCGGACCAGGCCGACGAGATGCTCGGCAAGATGGTCAAGGCCATCATCGACGGGGGCGAGTCGCCGGTCGGCGAGGCGTCCACGATCATCTCCGCCACCGGTGACGAACCGAAGGTCCTCCGGGAGGGCGCGATCAGCATCGATCGGATCAACGAGATCCTCGCCCCGCACGATGTCGCCATCCGCCGACCGGGTGATCCGGACCCGTCCGTGACCGACACCGACTCGCCCGCCACGGACGCTGACACAGAAGCCTGATGCGCGCCTACGTCCTCCTCTTCCTGGTCGCCGCCGTGGTGACCTACCTGCTCACCGTCGTCGCCCGCGAGTTCGCGATGCGCACGGGGGCCGTCGCGAAGGTCCGTGACCGCGACGTGCACGCCGTTCCGATCCCCTACATGGGTGGCGTGGCGATGCTGGGTGGCCTCGTCGCCGCCTACCTGGTCGCCCGCGAGCTGCCGTTCCTGGCCGATGCGCCGGACTTCGTGCTCCAGGACACCGGCGTGGTGATCCTCGCCGGCGCGCTGATCTGCATCGTCGGCGTCGTCGACGACATCTTCGAGCTCGACGCCCTCACCAAGCTGGGCGGTCAGGTGCTGGCGACCGCGATCCTGGTGGGCTTCAACCTCCAGTACAGCCTGATCACCTTCCCCGACGGCACCCAGTTCTCGATCGACCCCGCTCAGGGCGCGCTGCTCACCGGGCTCGTCGTGATCACCGTGGTCAACGCCGTCAACTTCATCGACGGGCTCGACGGTCTGGCCGCGGGGGTCGTCGGTATCGGCGCGCTGGCGCTCTTCCTGTTCTGCTACCAGTTCACCCGGATCAACGACATCGGCCGCGCGTCGACCGCGGCTCTCCTGACCGTCGCCCTCGCCGGAGCCTGCGTCGGCTTCCTCATCCACAACTGGCATCCTGCTCGGCTGTTCATGGGGGACAGCGGCTCGATGCTGATCGGTCTGATCCTCGCCGCCAGCGCGGTCACCCTCTCGGGCTCCTACAACGCCGGCGGGCTGAACGTGAACGCCTTCGACGCCTCCACCGCGCTCCTGGTGACCTTCCTGCCGTTGCTGCTACCCCTGACGATCCTGGTGGTTCCTCTCGTCGACCTCGTGCTGGCCGTCGTACGCCGCACCCGCGCCGGCCGGTCACCCTTCGCCGCCGACAAGAAGCACCTCCACCACCGCCTTCTGGAGATCGGCCACTCCCAGCGCCGTGCCGTGCTGATCATGTGGCTCTGGGCCGGCCTGATGTCCTTCGGATCGGTCTTCGTGACCCTCTACCGCGGGCCCGTCGTCATCGTCGGCGTCGTCGTCGCCACCGCCCTCATCGTGCTCCTCACCTTCGTCCTCCCGAAGATCCGCGGCGAGCGCACCGACAAGCTCCTCGAGGTCCCCGAGGACCTCACCCCGCTGGAGAACCAGCCCCGGTAGCGGTGCCTTGATCGATCAATTAGGGCGCCCAAAGACGCTTGTGATAGTTTTCACGAGCGTTCGGGATACGCTCCTGAACACGTGAAATGCCCCCAGAGAGAACGGCCGCCGACGATGACGACCGCAACCAGCAAGTCCAAGGTGCTGCGAGGTTCTGCCGCAGTGTCCGCAGTTGCTGTGCTCGCGGCCCTCGCGGTGGCCTTTGTTCTATCCGGGACTGATGGTCTGACCGGTGCTGCGATCGGATCGATCGCCACCGTCGTCGTGCTGGCGGTCGGCTCCTGGGCGATGTTCTGGATCGCGGCGAAGTCGCCCGCGCTGTCGTTGCCCGCCGCCGTCGGTGTTTTCACGCTGTCAGGCATGGTTCTCTTCGTTGTCCTGCTGGTCGTCTCGCAGACCGGGGGAGACGCTGTCGTACGTCCGGCAGCCTTCTCGGTCATGGCGCTCACCATCGCTTGGACGACCACGTTCGCGTTCCTGGTGCGACGCGAGCGAATCCCGCTCTTCGACCTGCCCGGGGCAGACTCGTGACCCGTCAGTAGCGCCTGATATCGTCCGGGCCGTCGGGGGCGGCCGCCGGGATGATGCCCGAGCCTCAGAGGCTCGCCACCCAGAATCGTAAGTTCGAACAAACAGGAGACAGCGTGAAGTCGCTTGCCGCCACCGTTATGGCGTCGGAGTCGGGGCCTCATATCCCGGGGCCCGCGGACTTCTTCCTTCCGCCGATCGTCGGGTCCGGCGACTGGGCCCTGACCAAGGTGAGTCTCCTGGTCCTGCTGTCCGTCGTGATCGGCTTCGGCTTCTTCTACGCCGCCTCCCGCAAGGCCGCCGTGGTTCCGAGCCGTCTGCAGTTCGCCGGTGAGTACGTCTACGGGATGGTCCGCAACTCCATCGCCCGCGACATCATCGGGTCGAAGGACTACATGAGGTTCGTGCCGTACCTCTTCACGGTCTTCATCTTCATCATCATCAACAACTTCTACGGGATCATCCCGTTCGTCCAGTTCCCCACGATGTCGCACATCGGCTACACGGCGGCCCTGGCGGTCATCACCTGGCTGATCTACAACATCGTCGGCATCGCGAAGCACGGTTTCGTCGGCTACCTCAAGCTCCAGACCGTGCCCAGCGGCGTGAGCGGCCCGATCCTTCTCATGATGGTCCCGTTGGAGTTCCTCTCCAACATCGTGGTCCGCCCGTTCACGCTGGCGATCCGTCTCTTCGCGACCATGTTCGCCGGTCACCTGCTGGTGGCGCTCTTCTCCATCGGTGGCGCCTGGCTGATCCTGGACTACGCTCCCGCGTGGCAGGGCGTCGCCGCCGGCGTCTTCGCCTTCCTGCTCGGCATCTTCGTGTCCTTCCTGGACATGCTGATCATGTTCCTGCAGGCCTACGTCTTCACCCTGCTCTCGGCGATGTACATCGCCGGTGCAGTCGCGGACGAGCACTGATCCGTTCAGGCTCGGACCAACAGCTCAACCACTACGACGCACAACAACCGACGCATATCGCGTCGCAACCGAAAGGAATATCCCCATGGAGGGACAGCTCGGAATCATCGGCCTCGGCCTCTCCGCCATCGGCCCGGGTGTCGGTGTCGGTCTGATCTTCGCCGCGTACGTCGCCGGTGTTGCCCGTCAGCCGGAGGCCCAGAGCCGCCTGCAGGCGATCGCGATCCTCGGCTTCGCACTCTGTGAGCAGTTCTTCATCATCTCCCTGGCTCTCGCCTTCGTCCTTCGCTGACGTAGGGAACTACTGAAGGTTCCGACATGATCCTTACCCAGGTAACCGCTGCGGAGACCGAGATCAACCCGTTGGTCCCGCACGTCCCGGAGATCATCCTCGGTTTCATCGTCATCGCCCTCCTCTTCGTGGGAGTTGCGAAGTTCATCGTTCCGAACTTCGAGAAGGCGTACGCCGATCGAACCGCGGCGATCGAAGGTGGCATCGAGAACGCCAACGCCAAGCAGGCCGAGGCAGATGCCAAGCTCGCCCAGCTGGAGGCCCAGCTGGCCGACGCCCGCCACGAGGCTGCCCGCATCCGCGAGCAGGCTCGCGAGGAGGGCGCCGCGATCAAGGCCGAGATGCGCCTCGAGGCGCAGGCCGAGGCCGAGCGCATCATCACCGCCGGCAAGGCGCAGATCGAGGCCGAGCGCCAGGCGGCTGCTACGTCGCTCAAGACCGAGGTCGGCTCGCTGGCCACCGGTCTCGCCGGTCGTATCGTCGGCGAGTCGCTGGACGACGACGAGCGTTCCAGCCGTGTGGTCGAGCGGTTCCTCGCTGACCTCGAGGCAGGGGTTCACTGATGGACTTCCGTGGAGCGTCGGCCGACGCCGTTGCCGCCCTGACCGAGGAGCTGAAGACCGCCGTCTCCGCCTCTCCCGAGGCGGCGGCGAAGGCGGCCGACACCCTCTTCGAGGTCTCCCAGACCCTCCGTGCCGAGGCAGCTCTGCGCCGCTTCGTCACCGACGCCTCGGTGCCGCAGGAGGCCAAGACCGGCCTCGTCGCTGAGCTGTTCGGCGGGAAGGTCGACGCAACGGGACTCGGCGTGTTCGAGTCGGCGGTCAAGCACCGCTGGACGCACGCCGGTGACCTGAGCGATGCGGTCGAGCGACTGAGCGAGATCGCCGCGGTCCGCAGCGCCGGAGGCGAGGCCAAGCGCCTCGCCGACGAGCTGTTCGCGGTCCAGCAGGCCGTGCAGGAGACGCCGGAGCTGCGCGACGCGCTCTCCGACCCGGCCCGTACGACCGAGGACAAGGCCGCGCTGGTCGACACGCTGCTCGGGGGCAAGGCGCTTCCGGCGACCGTGACCCTGACGAAGCAGGCGCTGGCGGGCACCTACCGCACCGCATCGGCTGCTCTCGGTGAATACCAGAAGGTCGCGGCATCCGTCGCAGACGAGGGCACCGCGGTCATCCGCGTTGCGGCCCCGCTCTCGGAGGCCGAGACCACCCGTCTGGCGGCAGCACTGGCGAGGAAGTACGGCTGTGAGGTCCACCTCAACGTGGTCGTCGATCCGGCTGTCGTCGGTGGCATCAAGGTATCGATCGGTGACGACGTCATCGACGGCACCGTCTCGAGTCGCCTCGAAGGGGCGCAGCGAGCCCTGGCCGGCTGATCCGGCACCGCGGCCGTCAACTGGCCGTACGACCCCTGTGTGACACAGACTGACTTGTAAGAACTGAGAGAGAAGGCACAGATGACGGAGCTCTCCATCCGTCCCGACGAGATCCGGGACGCACTGGCAAAGTACGTCGCGGACTACAAGCCGGAGGCGGCGAAGACCGAGGAGGTCGGCACCGTCGCTTCGACCGCGGACGGCATCGCCCGCGTGTCGGGTCTGCCCTCGGCCATGACCAACGAGCTCCTCGAGTTCGAGGACGGCACCCTTGGTCTCGCCCTGAACCTGGACACCCGCGAGATCGGTGTCGTCGTCCTGGGTGACTTCGACAAGATCGAGGAGGGCCAGTCGGTCCGACGTACGGGCGAGGTTCTCTCGGTCCCCGTCGGTGACGGCTACCTCGGCCGCGTCGTGGACCCGCTCGGCAACGCGATCGACGGCCTCGGCGACATCGAGACGGTCGGCCGCCGCGCCCTGGAGCTCCAGGCTCCCGGCGTGATGGCCCGCAAGTCGGTGCACGAGCCGCTCGCCACCGGCATCAAGGCGATCGACGCGATGACCCCGATCGGCCGTGGCCAGCGTCAGCTGATCATCGGTGACCGCTCGACCGGTAAGACCACGGTCGCGATCGACACGATCATCAACCAGAAGCAGAACTGGGAGTCGGGCGACCCCGACAAGCAGGTCCGCTGCATCTACGTCGCCATCGGCCAGAAGGGCTCGACCATCGCCTCCGTGCGTGGCGCCCTCGAGGAGTCCGGCGCGCTGGAGTACACCACGATCGTCGCGGCTCCGGCCTCCGACTCCGCCGGCTTCAAGTACCTCGCCCCCTACACCGGCTCGGCCATCGGCCAGCACTGGATGTACGAGGGCAAGCACGTCCTGATCGTCTTCGACGACCTGACCAAGCAGGCCGAGGCCTACCGCGCCGTGTCGCTGCTGCTGCGCCGCCCGCCGGGCCGTGAGGCCTACCCGGGTGACGTCTTCTACCTGCACTCCCGGCTGCTGGAGCGCTGCGCGAAGCTCTCCGACGAGATGGGCAAGGGCTCGATGACCGGTCTGCCGATCATCGAGACCAAGGCCAACGACGTCTCGGCGTTCATCCCGACCAACGTCATCTCCATCACCGACGGTCAGATCTTCCTGCAGTCCGACCTGTTCGCCGCCAACCAGCGCCCGGCGATCGACGTCGGCGTCTCGGTCTCCCGCGTCGGTAGCGCCGCGATGACCAAGGCCCTCAAGGGCGTCACCGGCTCGCTCAAGGTCGAGCTCGCGCAGTACCGCGCGATGGAGGCCTTCGCGATGTTCGCCTCCGACCTGGACGCGGCCTCGAAGCAGCAGCTGGCCCGGGGTCAGCGGCTGATGGCGCTGCTCAAGCAGCCGGCCTACTCGCCCTACCCGATCGACGAGATGACCGTCTCGCTGTGGCTGGGCACCTCGGGCGGCCTGGACATCGTCCCGGTCGAGGACGTGCTCAAGTTCGAGCGGGAGTTCCTCGACTTCCTGCGTCGCTCCCACGACGGCATCCTCGCCGGCATCCGTGAGTCGCTGAAGTTCGAGGACTCCACCGAGTCCGAGCTGAAGAAGGCTTACGACTCCTTCCTCGACCAGTTCGAGACCTCGGAGGGCCACTCGATCAAGCCGGGTTCCGCCAAGGAGCAGGCCCTGGCTGACGAGGACGTCGAGCAGGAGCAGATCGTCAAGCAGAAGCGGGGCTGACCCATGGCCGTGTCAGTGCGTGAACTCCGCGCGCGGATCAAGTCGACGGAGTCGATGAAGAAGATCACGCGTGCCATGGAGCTCATCGCTGCGTCCCGGATCATCAAGGCGCAGCAGCGGGCCAATGCGGCCGCGCCGTACGCCCGTGAGCTCACCCGCGCCGTCTCGGCGGTGGCGACCTACTCCAACGTGGACCACCCGTTGACCACCGAGCCGGAGGCGCCCACCCGCGCCGCCGTCCTGGTGGTCACCAGCGACCGTGGTCTGGCCGGCTCCTACTCCTCGAGCGTGCTCAAGGAGGCCGAGGGCCTGGTCGAGAAGCTCAAGGCCGAGGGCAAGGAGGTTGACCTCTACGTCACCGGACGCAAGGCGGAGGCCTTCTACAAGTTCCGCGGTCGTTCCGTGGCGCAGGCCTGGACCGGCTTCTCCGACCGTCCGGAGTACGACGCGGCCAAGGAGATCGGCGAGAAGCTGATCGAGGTCTTCGTCGAGGGCACCGAGGCCGAGAAGGCCGCCGCTCCCGGCGTCGACGAGGTCCACGTGGTCTACACGCGGTTCATCACCATGATGACGCAGAAGCCCACCGCCGTACGTCTCCTGCCTCTGGAGGTCGTGGAGGGCACCGAGGCTCCGGCCGAGGGCGACGTCCTGCCGCTCTACGAGTTCGAGCCGTCGGCCGAGGCCGTGCTCGACTCGCTGCTCCCGCAGTACGTCGTGAGCCGGATCTGGTTCGCGCTGCTGCAGGCCGCCGCCTCCGAGCTGGCCCAGCGTCAGAAGGCGATGAAGTCGGCTACCGACAATGCCGATGAGCTCATCAAGAAGTTCACCCGGGTTGCCAACCAGGCTCGCCAGGCAGGCATCACCCAGGAGATCAGCGAGATCGTCGGCGGCGTGAACGCGCTCGCCGACGCCCAGGCTGCGAACGACTGAGAACCCACAGAAAGACTGACTAGAAAATGACCGCACAGGTTGACGAGAAGACCACGACGGGCCGCATCGCCCGCGTGATCGGCCCGGTCGTCGACGTGGAGTTCCCCGTCGACGCCATGCCGGACATCTACAACAAGCTCGAGGTCGAGGTCACCATCAGCGGTGAGACGACGACCCTGCCGCTCGAGGTTGCCCAGCACATCGGCGACGGCATGGTCCGCGCGATCTCGCTGAAGCCGACCGACGGCGTCGTACGCGGCTCCTCGGTGCGTGACACGGGTGGCCCGATCACGGTTCCCGTGGGTGACGTCACCCTCGGCCACGTGTTCAACGCGACCGGCGACATCCTCGACGTCGACCCGTCCACGGTCGAGGTCAACGAGCGCTGGGGCATCCACCGCAAGGCTCCGGCTTTCGACCAGCTCGAGTCCAAGACCCAGATGTTCGAGACGGGCATCAAGGTCATCGACCTCCTCACCCCCTACGTGACCGGTGGAAAGATCGGCCTCTTCGGTGGTGCGGGCGTCGGCAAGACCGTCCTCATCCAGGAGATGATCGCCCGAGTCGCCAAGAACCACGGTGGTGTCTCCGTGTTCGCCGGTGTCGGCGAGCGCACCCGTGAGGGCAACGACCTCATCCACGAGATGCAGGAGGCCGGCGTCTACGACAAGGTCGCCCTGACCTTCGGCCAGATGGACGAGCCGCCGGGCACCCGTCTTCGCGTGGCCCTCTCGGCGCTGACGATGGCGGAGTACTTCCGCGACGTCCAGGGCCAGGACGTGCTGCTGTTCATCGACAACATCTTCCGCTTCACCCAGGCGGGCTCCGAGGTCTCGACCCTGCTGGGTCGGATGCCTTCGGCCGTTGGCTACCAGCCCAACCTGGCTGACGAGATGGGTCAGCTCCAGGAGCGGATCACCTCGACGCGTGGTCACTCGATCACCTCGATGCAGGCGATCTACGTGCCGGCCGACGACTACACCGACCCGGCCCCGGCGACCACGTTCGCCCACCTCGACGCGACCACCGAGCTCTCCCGCGAGATCGCGTCGCTGGGTATCTACCCGGCCGTGGACCCGCTGACCTCGACGTCGCGAATCCTGGACCCGCAGTACATCGGTCAGGACCACTACGACTGCGCCGTCCGCGTCAAGCAGATCCTCCAGCGCAACAAGGAGCTGCAGGACATCATCGCGATCCTGGGTGTCGACGAGCTCTCCGAGGAAGACAAGATCATCGTCTCCCGCGCTCGCCGGATCCAGCGGTTCCTGTCGCAGAACACCTACGTCGCCAAGCAGTTCACCGGCATCGAGGGTTCGACGGTTCCGGTCAAGGACACCATCGAGGCGTTCAACAAGATCGCCGAGGGTGAGTACGACCACGTCGCCGAGCAGGCGTTCTTCATGTGCGGTGGCCTCGACGACGTCGAGGCGAAGTGGGCCGAGATCCAGAAGAGCCTCTGATGACGGACGCACTTCAGGTGGAGCTCGTCGCTGCAGACCGCGTGGTCTGGAGCGGCGGGGCCACCATGGTCATCGCCCGAACGGTCGACGGTGATGTCGGCGTCCTGCGCGGTCACGCGCCGGTGCTGTCGGCTCTCACCGAGGCGGTCGTGGAGATCACCCCGGAGGAGGGCACCGAGGTCATCGCGACCGTCGCCGGTGGCTTCCTCTCGGTGGCCAACGACCGCGTCTCGATCCTGTCCGAGCACATTCTGCTGGCCCACGAGATCGACCTCGGCGAGGCCGAGATCGAGCTCGAGGAGGCCCGTCGCCTGCTCGGCACCAACAACGACGCCGAGAAGCGCATCCGTCGTGCCGAGGCACGCATCCGCGCTGTCGAGAAGGCCTCCTAGGGAAAGAGGGGCGATACCCGGATGGCATGGTGGGAGCTGCTCTTGGCCGTTGTGGCCGCATTGCTTCTGCTTGTCCTCGCCTATGGCGTCGGGATCGCCGTTCGCCGCCGTCTGCTCGCTCGCAACGGCGGCGTCTTCGAACTGAGCCACCGCGTCCGGGACACCAGTCCCGGGCGCGGTTGGGTCATCGGCATCGGCCGCTACTCCGGCGATGCGCAGCTGGAGTGGTTCCGGATCTTCTCCCTCTCGCCCAAGCCCAAACGGGTCTGGCGCCGGGTCGAGATCGTCTATGTCTCCAGCCGCTCTCCTGAGGGGATCGAGGAGCTCGTCCTCTACCCCGAGAGCCTGATCGTGACCTGCGACGTCAAGGGCGAACACATCGATCTGGCCATGGACCAGCAGACCCTGATCGGCTTCCAGGCCTGGCTGGAGTCTCGCCCGATGCGGTCCACCTGGACCGTCTTCTGACGTCTTCCTCCGACCGTCTCCGGCACAACACCGGGGTCGGTCGGTTTGCTTTCGGGGGCTTCCCTGATTGTCCGGAAGGCGTCTGCGGCGGATCGTAGAGGTATGTCCTCAACTGCCCCGATCCCGACCCCGCCCATCCCACCCACCCCGGCGACTCAGCTCCCCGGCGACGAGCTGCGCTGCACCGACGCCGATCGCGACCGCGTGATCGACGTCCTCAAGTCCGCCTACGCCGACGGCCGCCTCGACCAGGCCGAGTTCGACCTCCGGTTCGACCTGACCATGAAGTCGAAGACGTACGCCGCCCTGGAGCCGATCACCCGCGACCTGGTCGCGCAGCCGGCCCCAGCTCCGGCTGCGGCGAAGCCCGCCCGCGACCTGCTGCCGCCGCCGACCACCGAGGAGCGGCTCCTGGGCGCCCTCGCCCAGGCCACGACCCTGGTGCCGATCGTCGTCGGCCCGGCGATCCTCTACTACACCGTCGGCAAGCGTTCCGAGTTCGTGAAGCACCACGCTGCCGGTGCCCTCAACCTGCAGCTCACCCTGCTCGCAGTCACGATCGTGACCTTCGGCCTCGGGGGCGCGCTCTACGGGATCGCCTGGGTGCTCGCGGCCGCCTTCGCGGTCGTCGCGCTCGCCGGCGCCCCGCTGCGCCAGCCGTGGGTGCTGCCGATCTTCGGCCGCGGCGGGCCGTACGAGAAGAAGCGGGACTGATCCCCGCACCTGGACGCGGCCCCGGGCGCACTAGCCTTTACCTGTGACGCCCCTCCGCCGTGCCCAGGCCGGATCGGTGGTGGCGTTCGCCACCAACGGTCTGCTGTCCGCGACCTTCATCTCCCGCATCCCCGCGCTCCGCGAGAGCCTCGGCCTGAACAACTCGGCCGTCGGCCTGATGCTGCTGGCGATGGGCATCGGCTCCGTCGCCGCGCTGCCGCTCGCCGGGGGACTGGTGATGCGTTGGGGCGCTGCCCGGGTCGTACGCCGCTGTGCGGTGCTCTGCGTCGCCTCCCTGACCCTGGTGGCGATCTCCGGCAGCTGGCTGGAACAGGCGTGGCTGGTGGCGCTGTTCCTGGTGACGTACGGGGTCGGCTACGGGGTCTGGGACGTCGCCATGAACGTCGAAGGGGCCGCGGTCGAGCGGCTCGGCGGCAAGACGCTGATGCCGCAGCTGCACGCCATGTGGAGCGTCGGGACCGTGCTCGGCGGACTGCTGGGCATCGCCCTGGTGGGCACGCTGCCGACGGTGTGGCACATCGCCGGGGTCGCGGCGATCGCGCTGGCGGTCTGCTGGTGGGGGACGCTGGGGTTCCTTCCGGCCGAGGCGCCCCCGGAGGGGCACTCGCCGCGGCGTGAGCTGATCGCCGCCTGGCGCTCACCCCAGACGCTGCTGCTGGGCCTCATGGTGCTCGCCTTCGCCGCCGCCGAGGGCAGCGCCAACGACTGGGTCTCGCTGGCGATGATCGACGGCTACGACGTGAGCCACCGGGTCGGGGTGGCGTGCTATGCGGCGTTCGTCTTCTGCATGAGCCTCGCCCGCTTCGCCGGCGCGAAGGTGATCGACAGAGTCGGCCGGCAGCCGGTCCTGATCACCTCGGCGGCGCTGGCGGGCATCGGGATCGTGCTGACGGTGTTCGCCGGCTCGTTCGGGCTCGCGCTGGCCGGGATCGTCCTGTGGGGCTTCGGCGCGGCCCTCGGCTTTCCGCTGGGGATCAGCATCGCCGCCGACGACGAGACCCGGGCCGCTGCTCGCGTCTCGGTCGTCTCCACGCTGGCCTACGGGGCCTTCCTCGGCTTCCCGCCCATCCTGGGCGCCGTGGGCGATCAGATCGGCACCCTGAGGGCGCTGCTGGTCGTTGCGGTCCTGATGGTTCCTGCGGCGGCGTTGGCGGCGACGGTCGCAAGGCGGCGTACTTAGTTGCAATGCCGAGTCGGCGCAAACTGACGTAAACACGAGCCGAGTCGGCGCATCCGCACGCCTCGCTCGCTTCGCTTCGCTCCAAGGCGTGCAGATGCGCCGACTCGGCTACACCAGACGGGCTGCGCCCGCTTCGCTCCAAGGCGTGCAGATGCGCCGACTCGGCTACTCGAAGAGTGCGCGGATGTCGTCGGCGCCGATGGTGGAGCCCATGGCGCCTTCGCCGTCGACGACCTTCGCGAAGAGCTCGGCCTTGCGCTCCTTGAGCTCCATGACCTTCTCCTCGATCGTATCGGTCGAGACCAGCCGGTAGACCATGACGTGCTGGGTCTGGCCGATGCGGTGGGCGCGGTCGACGGCCTGGGCCTCGGCGGCGGGGTTCCACCACGGGTCGAGCACGAAGACGTAGTCGGCCTCGGTCAGGGTCAGACCGACGCCACCGGCCTTCAGGGAGATCAGGAAGACCGGGGCGTCGCCGTCGCGGAAGCTCTCGATGACCGCGCCGCGGTCGCGGGTGGCGCCGTCGAGGTAGGCGGCGTCGATGCCCGCCTCCTTGAGGCGAGTGCGCGCCCGGCCGAGGAACGAGGTGAACTGGCTGAAGACCAGCGCCTTGTGGCCCTCGGCGGCGAGCTCCTCGATGTGGTCGACCAGCGTGTCGAGCTTGGCGGAGCCGACGTCGTCGTCATCGGGGTCCACCAGGCCGGGGTCGAGGGAGAGCTGTCGCAGCCTGGTCAGCGCACTGAGGATCGCGACCCGGTTGTCGTTGAAGTCGTCGAGCAGGTGCAAGATCCGCTGCCGTTCCTTGGCCAGGTGGGCGTCGTAGATCTTGCGGTGCGCCGGGTTGAGGTCCACGCCGAGGACCTGCTCCTGCTTGGGCGGCAGGTCGTCGGCGACGAGCTCTTTCGTACGCCGCAGCAGGAACGGACGCAGCCGGGTCCGGAACCGGCGCAGCGCCGCGTCGTCACCTGACTTCTCGACGGGAGAGACCACCGTGTCGCGGAACAGCCGCGGGCTGGGGTAGAGCCCCGGCGCCGTGATCGAGAGCAGCGCCCACAGCTCCATCAGCCGGTTCTCGAACGGCGTGCCCGTCACCGCGAGACGCCAGCGGGCATCGATGCGGCGGGCCGCTGCGTACGTCTTGGACTGGTGGTTCTTGACCTGCTGGGCCTCGTCGAGGACGAGACCGGCCCACGGGCGCCCGGCGAAGGCGTCCTGCTCGAGCCGGAGGATGGCGTACGTCGTGACGACGACGTCGGCGCCCTCGCGGGCCTCGGCGACTGAGTCGATGCGCTTGCTCACCGTGCTCACCCGGAGGCCGGGGGTGTGGCGGCGGGCCTCCTGCACCCAGGCAGGTACGACGCTGGTGGGAGCCACCACGAGATAGGGGACGCGTGTCTCCGGCTGGGTGTGCACCGCGTGGGAGATCGTGGCCAGCACCTGGAGCGTCTTGCCCAGACCCATGTCGTCGGCGAGGATCCCGCCGAGACCCTGCTCGTGCAGGAACGCCAGCCAGTGGAATCCGTCGAGCTGGTAGTGGCGAAGCTCGGTGGCCAGCCCGGTCGGCTCCGGCCGGGGGATCTCGCGCAGGTCGCGCAGCGCCTGGGCGCGCTGGACCCATTCGGCGGCCTGCTGGTCGACCACGCCGAGCTCGGCGAGCTCGGCCCAGACGCCGAGGTCGTGCTTGCCGACCGCGATCCCATCGCCGGTGCGCTCGTGGAGCTGGCCGGCGGCCTCGACGACGTTGCGCAGTCGGTCGAGCTCGGGGCGGTCGGTGGTGATGTAGGTGCCGCTGGGAAGGATCAGGTGGTCGTCGCCGCGGGTCAGCGCCCCGAGCACGTCGGGGAGCGGGACTGCCTCGGAGCCGATCCGGATCACGACCTGCAGGTCGAGCCAGTCCTGCCCGGCCACGGCGGCACCGTCGGGCGAGGTGATCTCGAAGGAGATCTCGGGGTCCTCGTCGGTCTCGCGGAAGTCGGGCCGCTCGACCTCGGTGACCTCGACGCCCTCGATTTCACGCAGCGCCGGCAAGTCGTGGATGGCGAGCGCGAGCGCGTCCCCGTCGCGTACCTCCTGCTTGCGGAGCAGCTCGGTGGAGACCTTCGCGCGCAGCGCGGCCTCCTCGGCCGGGTTGCGAACCAGGCCGAGGTCCTCGCGGGAGTCCACCGGGTAGTGACGTACGCCGTAGGCCCAGGTCCAGCCGAGCGTGGCATGCGTCGAGCTGCGCCAGGTGACCGTCAGGGTCAGGCGCGGCGCGGGAGGCTCCGGGATGTCGAGGGAGTCGTCGGCCGAGCGCAGCGGCACCAGCCGGGCCAGCGGGCCCAGCAGGGCGCTCAGTGTGCCGATCTCGGCCTCGGGGACGGTCAGCGGGTCCCGGGCGGTGACCAGGCGCTGAGCGTGGGTCGAGAGCGGTCCGGACAGGTCGGCGAGATGGAGCACCCCGGCATCGAGCACGCCCACCGAGCGGGTCGGGCGACCGATCGGGAGCACCGTCGGGCCGGCGTAGACCCGGTCACCGTGGGCCAGTCCGAAGCGGAGGACGGCCTCGCCGTCCTCGTGGCGCAGCTCGCCGGCGAGCGAGAGCGGCTCCTCGAAGATCACCACGCCGCGTACGTTCTCGCCGGGCAGGACGGTCACACCGCCGCGGATCGCGTCGCGGAGCAGGCTGACCGCGTGCTCGCCGAAGTCGGCGAGGCTGAGCGAGGAGCCTCGAGCGTAGAGCAGCCGGTCGGACCGCAGCTGGCGGGCCAGCTCCTGCAGGGGGAGCAGCTGGCTGCGGGGGAAGTCCTTGCCGGGCACCGCGTTGGGGATGTTGGCCCAGTCGGCACCGGTCTTCGCCCAGCGCTCGCGGTTGCCCATGCGCATCGGGCGCAGCTCGACGGTGGGGGAGCCCGCCACGGCCGACCGTGGGCTGTGTACGTCGATCTCGAGCGCCAGCGCGGGCAGGTCGTCCTCGGGCTTGTTGTCCTCGGCGAGCTGGCCCAGGAGCGTACGCAGCTCCGTCTCCCACGACGGGCCCATCGGCGCCGCCGCGGCGCGCGAGCCGGCGAGGACCAGGCCGAGCGCGGCGCCGTGCTTGCAGTTGTTGTGCACGGGGCAGCTGCACGAGCTGGTCGCTCTGACGACACCGTTCCTGGAGTCCAGGTTGAGGGTCACGCGGTAGGGAGCCGGGCTGGTGCCTCTGACCTCGGCCGCCGCTCGCAGCGCACTGCTGCCGATCTCGGTGACCCGGGGCTCGCCGACCCGGCCCTGGGCTGCGTAGGCCTCGCCACGCTCGATGGTCTGGGGGTCGAAGGTCTCGCGGAGCAGGTCGTTCGTGAGAGCTTCGAGCAAGGGCACCCGATCTATTCTTCCAGCATGAGGCGGGTTCTGCGACTTCGTGGACGCTCGTGGTGAGCAGCGTCTCGTTCGATGCGGTCGCAGTGGTCTAGACCAGCAGCGCGTCACCACGGGGTTGCGGTGCATTCATCGGCATGCATAGACGCACGCCCGACATCGCGTCGCGGACAACCGGATCCGAACCGATCGCGACAACTTTGTCGCGCAAAAAGAAAGCCACCTCGATCCGAGCGGGGGGATCCGGACCGAGGTGGCGATGAATACTTTCGGCCAAGTTGCCGGTGAATGCAAGTCGAACCGCCATGGCGGGAATGTGACGTGTCGTATATCTGCCATGATGACCGTCGTTCGTTCCCCCGCCACGGAAAGGCATCTCGGATGCTCGATGCGCTCGGTCTCGACAATCTCGAGGAGACGGTCTACCGCCAGCTGGTCGCCGCGCCGTCGGCCAACCTTGAAGAGCTGGCCGAAGCGGCCGACCTGGACACCTACGCGGTCTCGGCGGTGCTGTCCGCGCTGGAGGGAAAGGGCCTGGTCGCTCGCGCCTCGGCCGGTCAGGATCGCTACGTCGCCTCCCCGCCGGCGGTGGCGCTCGGGGCGCTGCTCGTCCAGCGCCAGGACGAGCTGCGCCGCGCGCAGGTCGAGATGACCGAGCTCGCCGGGCTCTATCGGGGCTCGGTCGCGCGCCGGGACGTGGCCGACGTCGTCGACGTCGTCCACGGCACCGAGGCCATCGCCCAGCGGTTCGCCCAGCTGCAGTACTCGGCGAAGAAGTGCATCCAGGCGCTGCAGAAGCCGCAGGCCGCGGTCGTCACCCGGGAGGACGCCGACGAGGCCGAGCGGGCCGCGATCGAACGTGGCGTCCGGCACGACATCGTCCTGGAGCGCTCGGTCTTCGACACCCCCGGCATCTACGAGACCATCGACTCCGGCCTCGAGATCGGGATCGAGCTGCGGGTGGTGCCGACGGTGCCGCTGCGCGCCTTCATCGTCGACCGGGAGATCGCCCTGATCCCGCTGATGAACGGTGAGCACAACACGGTCCAAGACGCCCTGCTGCTCCACCCCAGCGGCCTTCTCGACGCGATCATCGCCCTCTTCGACCTGATCTGGACCTCGGCCCCCAAGCTCGTCGCGACGCCCGAGGGCACGGTCGAGACTGCCGCCGATCGCCTCGAGCCCCTGGACACCAAGGTGCTCTCGCTGCTGCTCGCCGGCCTGACCGACGCCTCCATCGGGGCGCAGCTCGGGCTGTCGCTGCGTACGGTCCAGCGGCGGGTACGCCAGATGATGGACCGCGCGCAGGTCGACACCCGCCTCCAGCTCGGCTACGAGGCGGGTCGTCGCGGCTGGCTCTAGCGTTCGCCGCCCGGCACCCACAGGACGTCGCCCTGCTCGCGGTTGGCGTGCCGGGCGAGGATGAAGAGCAGGTCGCTGAGGCGGTTGAGGTAGGTCAGGGCGAGCTTGTTCATGGTCTCGCCGTGGACCTCGTACGCAGCCCAGGCCGCCCGCTCCGCGCGGCGCACGACAGTGCGGGCCACGTGCAGGTGGGCCGCGGCCACGGTGCCGCCGGAGAGGATGAACGAGCGCAGCTTCTCCAGCGGCTCGTTGTAGTCGTCGCACCAGGCCTCGAGCCGGTCGATGTAGGCCTGCTCGACGCGGAGCGGCGGATACTCGGGGTCCTCGACGACCGGCGTCGAGAGGTCGGCGCCCACGTCGAACAGGTCGTTCTGGACGGTCGTCAGCACCTTCACGACGTCCTCGTCGATGCCGCCGTGAGCCAGTGCGACACCGATCGCCGCCCCGGCCTCGTCGGTCGTCGCGTACGCCTCCAGCCGCAGATCGGTCTTGGCGGTCAGGCTCATGTCGCCGAGCCGGGTCTCACCGGCGTCGCCGGTGCGGGTGTAGATGCGCGTCAGGTTGACCATGCGCTGAGCCTATGCGGAGGGCCTACTTTCGGCGAACGTGGTCAATTGACAGAAAATTGGGACAAGAGTGACGAATGAGGCTGGTGAGGTGCAACCAATCGGAGCGGCCGCGCGTCATAGTGGGCGAGAGGGAGCGTCATGTGATGCGTAGGGCTTCTGTGTAGGGCAATCCACTTCCTGGGGGATGGAGGCAGGGCATGGAGATCTTGATCGACGGGCCGACGCTGGTGCTGAGCGGAGATTTCGACGTACGCAGCACGTGGATGGCACGCAGCGTGATCTACGACCATCTCGACTCGGTGGAGGGCGACGTCGTGCTCGACGTCTCCGGCGTGAGCAGTGCCGATGTGACGGCGCTGAAGCTGCTCGCCGTCGCGACCCGGCAGGCCCATGCCGAGGGTCGCCGCCTCACGCTGCAGGGCTGCACCCCCGCGGTGCGCCGGATGCTCCACCTCTCCAGGCTCTATCGTGTTCTCGAGGTGGAGAACTCGCCGCTCATCGCCTAGCGGCGCGATGGGTAAAGGAGCGGCCCGGTGAGTGACATCTTCCACACCGGAGCCGGTTACTGAGCGGTAACCGAGGGGCTAGCATGCCTCTTATGACGGACACCACGCCTTCCGAGCAGAGCCGCCCGGCGAAGGATCGCTCCTGGCTGATGCGCACGTACGCCGGCCACTCGACCGCCGAGGCGTCCAACGAGCTCTACCGCACCAACCTCGCCAAGGGCCAGACCGGTCTCTCGGTCGCCTTCGACCTGCCCACGCAGACCGGCTACGACCCCGACAGCGTCCTCGCCCGCGGCGAGGTCGGCAAGGTGGGCGTGCCGATCATGCACATGGGGGAGATGCGCAAGCTCTTCGACCAGATCCCGCTCACCGAGATGAACACCTCGATGACGATCAACGCGACCGCCATGTGGCTGCTCGCGATGTATCAGGTCGCCGCCGAGGAGCAGAACCCCGGGATGGACCCTGCGGAGGTGGCCGCCAAGCTGGCCGGCACCACGCAGAACGACATCATCAAGGAGTACCTCTCCCGGGGGACGTACGTCTTCCCGCCGGAGCACTCCCTGCGGCTGATCAGCGACATGATCGCCTACACGGTCCACCAGATCCCCAAGTGGAACCCGATCAACATCTGCAGCTACCACCTGCAGGAGGCCGGGGCCACGCCGGTGCAGGAGATCGCGTACGCGATGTGCACCGCCATCGCGGTGCTCGACCAGGTCAAGGCCTCCGGTCAGGTGTCCGAGGAGGACTTCGGCAAGGTCGTCGGCCGGATCTCGTTCTTCGTCAACGCGGGCGTGCGGTTCGTCGAGGAGATGTGCAAGATGCGCGCCTTCGTCGAGCTCTGGGACGAGATCACCCGGGAGCGCTACGGCGTCGAGGACCCGAAGATGCGCCGGTTCCGCTACGGCGTGCAGGTCAACTCCCTCGGCCTGACCGAGGCGCAGCCGGAGAACAACGTCCAGCGCATCGTGCTGGAGATGCTCGCGGTGACGCTGTCCAAGAACGCGCGGGCGCGCGCGGTGCAGCTGCCCGCCTGGAACGAGGCGCTCGGCCTGCCGCGTCCGTGGGACCAGCAGTGGTCGCTTCGCCTGCAGCAGGTCCTCGCCTACGAGTCCGATCTGCTGGAGTACGGCGACCTCTTCGACGGCTCCCCGGTCGTCGAGGCCAAGGTGGCCGAGCTCGTCGCGGGCGCCAAGGAGGAGATCGACCGGGTCCAGGCCATGGGCGGGGCGATCGCCGCGGTCGACACCGGCTACATGAAGTCCGAGCTGGTCTCTTCGCACGCGCGCCGTCGCGCCGCCATCGAGTCCGGCGAGGAGATCATCGTCGGCGTCAACAAGTTCACCACCACCGAGCCGAGCCCGCTGACCGCGGACCTGGACGCCGCGATCATGGTCGCCGACCCCCGCGCCGAGGAGGCCGCCAAGGCCTCCCTCGAAGCCTGGAAGGCCGAGCGTGACGAGGCGGCCGTCTCCGAGGCGCTGGCCGCTCTGGCCGCCGCCGCGAAGACCGATGCCAACCTGATGTCGGCGACGTTGGAAGCCGCCCGTGCGGGCGCGACCACGGGGGAGTGGGCCGGCACCCTGCGCGAGGTCTTCGGCGAGTTCCGGGCGCCCACCGGCGTCTCCGGCGCCGTCGGTGCCGCGGAGGCCGGCGCCGAGCTGTCGGCCGTACGCGACCGGGTCAAGGCCACCGGCGAGGAGCTCGGCGTCAAGCTGCGCATGCTCGTCGGCAAGCCGGGCCTGGACGGTCACTCCAACGGCGCCGAGCAGGTCGCCGTCCGCGCCCGTGACGCCGGCTTCGAGGTCATCTACCAGGGCATCCGGCTCACCCCGGAGCAGATCGTCGCCGCTGCGGTCGCCGAGGACGTACACGTCGTCGGGCTCTCCATCCTCTCCGGCTCGCACATGTCGCTCGTGCCGTCGGTGGTCGAGGGGCTGCGCGCGGCTGGCCTGGGTGACGTACCCGTCATCGTGGGTGGCATCGTGCCCGAGTCCGACGCGAAGACGCTGATCGAGTCGGGGGTGGCGGCGGTCTACACGCCTAAGGACTTCAGCCTCACCGAGATCATGGCCGACATCGTCGAGGTCATCCGGAAGGCCAACGACCTCTCCTGAGCAGAGGTTCGACACGGCTCCCGGAAAAAACTTCGGGAGCCGTGTCGATCCGGTGTCGTGGCCATTCGTGAAAGGGGCAGAGGGAGGCGGACAGCGCCTCCCGCCACTTCACGGGAGTACGAGATGTCCACGATCACCACCGCCCAGCAGACCACCCGCTCGACCCGCGCCGCCAGCAAGCATGTCTGGCTCCATGGCCTCGGCGCCACGGTCGTCGCCAGCGCGGTCGTCACCGTCCTCGCCATGGCCGCCTCGGCGGCCGGGGTGAGCTTCGAGACCGCCAGCGGCACGATCCCGCTCGCCGGCTACGCCCAGCTGACCGCCCTCTTCTCGCTCATCGGGGTCGCGATGGCCGCGGTGATGGCCCGCGTGGCCCGCCGCCCGCGACGTACGTTCGTGGTCACCACCGTCGTGCTGACCGTCCTCTCGCTCGTCCCCGACGTCACCTTCGGCTTCGACGCCGCCAGCGCGATCGTCCTGATGCTGCTGCACGTCGTCGCCGCCGCCATCGTCATCCCGGTGCTGGCTCGTCGCCTCGCCCAGTGATCAGGCCTAGTAGCCTGCCGCGCATGCGAGTAACGGTGGTCGGAGCCGGAGTCATCGGGCTCTCGTGCGCGGTACGGCTGCTGGAGGCCGGTCACGAGGTCACCGTGATCGGCCGGGAGCGGACGAGCGGGACCACCTCGGCGGTGGCCGGCGGGTTCTGGTTCCCCTACCTCGCCGAGCCTCGCGACCGGGTGACGGCCTGGGCGGCCGAGACCTTCCGAGAGCTCGCCCGGCTGGCCGAGGAGGAGCCGGAGGCAGGCGTACGCATGGTGCACGGCGCCCAGCACAACCCCGAGGCCGACCTGTGGTGGGCCGAGCCGCTCACCGATCTGACCGTGACCGAGGGCCGTGCCGAGTTCACCGTCCCGATCGCCGAGATGCCGGTCTACCTGCCGTGGCTCGAGCGGCGGATCACCGAGGCGGGCGGAAGCATCACGACCGGGACCGTCGACGACCTGGCGAGTCTGGACGCCGACGTCGTGGTCAACGCGACCGGACTCGGCTCGCGCGAGCTGGTCGGCGATACCAGCCTCTACCCGGTCCAGGGCCAGATCGTCGTCCTCGGACCGGGCGCTACCGAGGAGTGGCTGGAGGCCGAGGGCGACGCCCCCTCCTACGTCTTCCCGCGCGGTGGCGACACCGTTGTGGGAGGTACGTCGGTGCCGCACGCCTGGGACCAGAGCCCGGATCCGCGTACGGCTGAGCGGATCCTGGCCGACGCCACGGCAGCCGTGCCGGAGATCGCGAACGCCGAGGTCAGGGCCCATCTGGTCGGCCTCCGGCCGGCCCGGCCATCGGTCCGGCTGGAGCGCGAGGGGCGGGTGGTGCACTGCTACGGCCACGGCGGCGCCGGGGTGACGCTGAGCTGGGGCTGCGCCTCCGAGGTGGCCGCGCTCGTAGAAGTAAGGCACGCCTAACCCTGCTGTTACCCTTCGAGCGTGGGCAAGAAGAGGAAGCCTCCCAAGACGGAGTGCTGCGTGTCGAAGTCGCGGTGCAAGCGGTGTCCGATCCGCATGCTCAAGGAGGGCACCCTGCCCGAGGGGATGACGGTCAAGAAGCGCCGTCTGGTCACCCTGGACGGCAAGCCCGTCAAGAAGAAGCATCTGGCTGCTTGACGGAAGGCGCCGCCAAGTTGCGTCCGAGGTGGTAGGAATTGCCTTGCATTCGATTACCTACTCGCGCAAGGACGTTACCGATGCCTCACGCCACCCGCCGCTCTGTCCTGTCCGGTGCTGCTGTCACGGGCGCCGCGGCGCTGAGTGCTGCCGGTTACACCGCCGCTCCGGCGCATGCGGGCAAACCGGACACGGTCCGACTGACCGTGCTCGGTACGACCGACCTGCACGGCAACGTCTTCAACTGGGACTACTACAAGAACGCCGAGTTCTCGAACAGCGCAGGCAACGAGATCGGCGTCGCCAAGGTCAAGACCTTGATCGACGCCGTCCGCGAGGATCGTCGCGGCGAGCCGATCCTCACCATCGACGCCGGTGACACGATCCAGGGCACCCCGCTGGCCTACTACTACGCCCGGATCGACCCGATCACCGACGGCGCCATCCACCCGATGGCGCGGGCGATGAACCTGGTCGGCTACGACGCCGCCGCGCTCGGCAACCACGAGTTCAACTACGGCATCGACACGATCCGGAAGTTCGAGGAGCAGGTGAACTTCCCGATGCTCGGCGCCAACGCGGTCGACCCGTCGACCAAGCTGCCGGTCTTCCCGCCCTACATCATCAAGGACTACGACCTGGGCCGCGGCCGCCGCCTCCGCGTCGGTGTGCTCGGGCTGACCAACCCCGGCATCGCGATCTGGGACAAGGCCAACGTCGAGGGGAAGATGGAGTTCCCGGGGCTGGTCGAGCAGGCCAAGATCTTCGTGCCCGAGCTCAAGAAGGCCGGCTGCGACCTGGTCATCATCAGCGCCCACTCCGGCGCCGACACCTCCAGCTCCTACGGCGACGAGCTGCCCCCGGAGAACGCCTCGACCCTCGTTGCCGAGCAGGTGGCGGACGTCGACGCGATCCTCGTCGGCCACGCCCACCGGGAGATCACCCAGCGCTACGTCACCAACACCGAGACCGGCAAGCAGGTGCTGCTGACCGAGCCGCTCTACTGGGGCATGCGCGTCTCCGTGATGGACCTGCTCGTACGCCGCGAGAAGCGTCACGGCCGGCCCCGGTGGGTCCTGCAGTCGGCGACCTCGCAGACGCTCAACTCCAACACCGTCGACCCCGACCCGGAGGTCTCGGCCGCCGTGCAGGAGCAGCACGACGTCGTGGTCTCCTACGTCAACTCCGTCGTCGGCACCTCGGCGGTGGAGATGCTGGCCGCGCGGGCGGTCGTCGAGGACGTACCCATCATCGACTTCGTCAACTACGTCCAGGCCGACGCGGTCAAGGCCGCGTTGACCGGCTCCGACGCCGACCTGCCGGTCATCTCGATCGCGGCGCCGTTCAGCCGCGCCGCGGCCTTCCCAGCGGGCGAGGTGACCGTACGCGACGTGGCCGGCCTCTACATCTACGACAACACCCTGATGGCGGTGCGCATCACCGGCGCCCAGCTCAAGGACTACCTCGAGTTCAGCGCCCGCTACTTCAAGCAGGTCAGCGGCACCGGCCCGTTCCCGATCGACGCCGTGACCAACGCGCCGACCGACACCGCGCCCAACGGCACGCCCGACTACAACTTCGACACCATCGCAGGCCTGGACGCGGCGCTGACCTACGACATCGACATCTCAGTCGCGGTGGGCTCGCGGATCACCAACCTCGCCTACGACGGCGTCGCGGTGACCGACGCGCAGGAGTTCGTGCTCGCGGTCAACAACTACCGCCAGTCCGGTGGCGGCGGCTTCCCGCACGTCACCGACGCCACCGTGGTCTACAACCAGCAGGTCGAGATCCGCCAGCTGCTCATCGACTGGGTCACCGCCCACCAGGTCATCGACCCGGCCGCGTTCGCCTCGGTCGACTGGCGCCTCGTCTCCGGCGGCGAGCCGATCACCGTGCAGTAACCGCTGGTCGAGCCGCCGGAGCCGCTAGGCGGAGGCGTGTCGAGGCCAACACGGTCTGCTGTCGCGGAAGACGGGTTGTGTTGGTCTCGACACGGACTCGCTGGCGCTCGCCCGGCTCGACCGACGGGGGTGGTCTCAGCGGGGGTTGGCCCAGTTGAGCAGCTGGCTCATCGAGATCAGCAGGTCGTCCAGCCGCCGCTCGACGCTGTCCAGGCGCGCGTTGACGCTGTCGATCGCGGCGTCGGTGCGCTCCATCCGGTTCTTGATCGCATGGAACTCCGCCGTGTGCATCTGCTGCATCGTGAGTAGATCGATCATGATCGCCTCGACGTCGCTCACGGACAGGCGGCCCCCAACGCCATGCCCCGAGTAGTTCATGGACATGGCGTGAATCTTGTCACGCAGTTCCTACTCAAAGGTAGGGAATGGGGTTTCCCCGACGTGAACTTGCCTGACCGTGCACCAACTGTTGGTCAGAAGAGTCTCTCGGTCGGATCATCGAGGCCGCGGAGCGCGTCGTAGTCGACGATTGCGCAGGTGATACCGCGATCTTCGGCCAGTACGCGGGCCTGGGGCTTGATCGCCTGAGCAGCGAAGATGCCGCGCACCGGGGCCAGCAGAGGGTCGCGGTTGAGCAGCTCGAGATAGCGGGTCAGCTGCTCGACGCCGTCGATCTCACCGCGCCGCTTGATCTCGACCGCGACCGACTTCCCGTCGGCGTCGCGGCACATCAGGTCGACCGGCCCGATCGCGGTTGGGTACTCGCGGCGTACGAGGGTCAGGCCCTCGCCCAGCGTCGCCGGGTGGTCGGCGAGGAGCTCCTGGAGATGCTTCTCGACGCCGTCCTTCTGCAGGCCGGGGTCGATGCCCAGGTCGTGGGACGTCTCGTGGTGGATCTCGTCGATCAGGATCCGCAGGGTGTCGTCGGTCTTGGAGGTGACGGTCCATTCGATGCGGCCGTCGTCGGACTTGCCCTCCGAGAGGGTGCAGGGCGGCGACATCCAGTTGAGGGGCTTGTAGGAGCCCCCGTCGGAGTGGACCAGCACCGATCCGTCGGCCTTGAGCATCAACACCCTGGTGGCCATCGGTAGGTGGGCGGTGAGCCGCCCCGCGTAGTCGACCTGGCAGGTGGCAACGACGAGTCTCACCGGGAGAACGTATCGCATGGCCCCATGTGAGCAGCGTCACGCCACCAGGGGTTACTCATGGGTAATAAATTTGGCAGTCTTCCGTCGCATGACGGTTTCGACCCAGGGTTCCATCCACGACGTGCTCGTGCTGCCCTACCTCAACCACGCCATTCGCATGCTCGAGTCGGGCTACGCCACCGCCACCGACATCGACAACGCCATGTGCTTCGGCTGCGGCTACCCCCAGGGGCCGCTGGCCACGGCCGACGAGATCGGCGCCGCCGCCGTACGCGACGCGCTGCTCGCCCGCTTCGAGGAGACCGGCGACAACCTGCACAAGCCCGCCGACCTGCTCACCAAGGTCGCCGGCGAGTCCGGGACATTCGCTGCGGTGGCCGGGGACCACGCCAAGGCTCCGGAGCTGCGCCACACGATCGAGAAGATCGGCGTGGTCGGCACCGGCACGATGGCCTCGGGCATCGTCCAGGTCTTCGCCCAGGCCGGGTACGACGTCGTCTTCGTCGGCCGCTCCCAGGAGAAGCTCGACGGGGTCGTCGCCGGCATCACCAAGTCGCTCGACAAGGCCATCGCGAAGGGCCGCTCGGACGAGGAGACCAAGGCCGCGGTGCTCGGACGCCTCACCGGCAGCACCTCGCGCGAGGATCTCGGCGAGTCCGACCTCATCGTCGAGGGCATCGCCGAGGACCTCGAGGTCAAGACCGCGCTCTTCAAGGATCTCGACCGGATCGCCAAGCCCGGCGCCATCCTGGCCACCACCACCAGCTCGATGCCGATCACCGAGCTGGCCAAGGTCACCGCACGCCCCGGCGACGTCATCGGCATGCACTTCTTCAACCCCGCGCCGGTGATGAAGCTGGTCGAGGTGGTCACCACCGACCTCACCTCGCCCGAGGTCGACGAGACCGTGCGCGCACTGTCCACCGCGGTCAAGAAGGTCCCGGTCTCCTGCGGCGACCGCTCCGGCTTCATCGTCAACGCGCTGCTGTTCCCCTACCTCAACGACGCGGTCAAGCTGCACGAGTCCGGCGTCGCCATCGCCGAGATCGACGCCGCGATCAAGGAGACCGCGGGCTTCCCGATGGGCCCCTTCGAGCTCCTCGACGTGGTCGGCAACGACGTCTCCCTGGCCATCCAGACCGAGCTCCGCAACGAGTTCGGCGAGCCCGGCTTCGATCCCGCTGCCCTCCTGGTCGAGAAGGTCCAGGAAGGCAAGCTCGGCCGCAAGACCGGCGAGGGCTTCCACACCTACTGATCCCAGCCTCGCCGATCCCGGCCCCCGCCGAGAAGTCACGTACGTCAGCCGAGGCGTCACCTACGCGAATCGAGTCGGCACTTCGGTGCCGGCTCGATTCGCGCGAGTGACGCCTCGGCCGGCGGGGGTGACGCTTCGCTCAGGGCTTGGGGTAGCCGCGGCGTACGGCTCGTTCCAGGATTCCGAGGGTGGCCCGGATCGACTTCTGGTCGATCACGGGGAAGATCGCCTTCCACTCGGGGAGGGCGGTGGACCAGTCGCAGTACGAGGTGACGCGGGTGTCGCCTGAGTCGAGCTGCTCCAGCTCGTAGCCGAAGCGGTGGCCGATCGGCGGCTTGATGGTGCCTTCGATGGTCCATTCGATCCACCTGTCGGGTTCGAACCCGGTGATGATCACGGTGACGTCGTACTTGCCGAGCGGGTAGTCGCCCAGGGCCTCGCGGTCCATGTGGACGACGAACCGGTCGCCGACCGCGCCCACCGGCGATCCCTCCGCGGACTGGAGCATGCCGGCGGCGTCGATGGCCACATGGCCGTCGGGGTCGATGAGAACGGCGAAGATGTCGGTGGGGGAGGCGGGGATGATCCGCTCGGCGTCGATGCGCTCGGCCTCGATGAGCTCGGTGGTCTGGGTCTGGTCGGTCACAGTGCCCGAATCTAGCGGCGTCCCGGCGTGCCGGGCATCACACCGTGGCAGGATGCGGGGCATGAGTGAGCGCACGATCGAGACAGTCGGAGTCGTCGGCCTGGGCACCATGGGTGCCGGGATCGCGGAGGTGTTCGCCCGCAACGGGTTCACCGTGGTCGGGGTGGAGCGTGACGAGGAGGGCCTCGAGCGTGGCAAGGCCCACCTGGCGCACTCGACGGGCCGCGCGGTCAAGCGCGGCAAGCTCAGCGAGGAGGAGCAGGAGGCGCTGCTCGGCCGGATCTCCTTCGCCACCGACCCGACGGCGCTCAAGGACGTCGACATGGTCGTCGAGGCGGTCGTGGAGTCGCTGGAACTGAAGAAGTCGATCCTCGCCACCCTCGACGAGATCGTGGCTCCCGAGACGATCCTGGCGACCAACACCTCGTCGCTGTCGGTGACCGAGATCTCGACCGCATCCAACCACCCGGGCCGGGTCGTCGGCGTGCACTTCTTCAACCCCGCTCCGGTGCAGAAGTTCGTCGAGATCGTACGCACCGTGGTGACCGAGCCGGACGTGCTCGAGGATGTGCGCGAGGTCGTCGGCAAGGTCGGCAAGTCGCCGGTGGTCTGCGGTGACCGGGCCGGGTTCATCGCCAACGCGCTGCTCTTCGGCTACCTGAACCACGCGGTCTCGATGTTCGAGGGCCACTACGCCACCCGCGAGGACATCGACACCGCGATGCGACTGGGCTGCGGCTACCCGATGGGCCCGCTGGCGCTGCTGGACCTGATCGGCCTGGACACCTCCTACGAGATCCTCGACACGATGTACCGCCAGGGTCGCGACCGGCTGCACGCCCCCGCGCCGATCCTCAAGCAGATGGTCACCGCCGGGATGCTCGGGCGGAAGTCGGGCCGCGGCTTCTACACCTACGAGGCGGCCGACTCGCCCGTCGTCGTCCCGGACGCGCTGACCCCGAGCGCCGACGCCACCCACGAGCTGCGCCGCACGATCGCGAAGATCGGCGTCGTCGGCACCGGCACGATGGCGTCGGGGATCGTCGAGGTCTTCGCCAAGGGCGGCTACGACGTGACGTACGTCGGGCGCAGCGCCGACAAGGTCGACGGTGTCGCCGCGCGGATCACCAAGAGCCTCGACAAGGCGATCGGACGAGGCAAGCTGGAGGAGTCGGCGAAGCCGGAGATCCTCGGCCGGCTCACCGGTACGACCTCGCTGGATGACCTGGCCGACGTCGACATCGTCGTGGAGGCGATCGCCGAGGACCTGGCCATCAAGACCACGCTCTTCGAGAACCTCGACGACATCTGCAAGCCGGGCGCGATCCTGGCGACCACGACCTCGAGCCTGCCGGTCATCGAGCTGGCGAAGGTGACCAAGCGGCCGTCCGACGTCGTCGGGATGCACTTCTTCAACCCGGCGCCGGTGATGAAGCTGGTCGAGGTCGTCTCCACCGTCACCACCGCCGAGGAGGTCGCCGAGACCGTGCGCGCGCTGTGCTCGAAGGTCGGCAAGTCGCCGGTCTCGTGCGGGGACCGGGCCGGCTTCATCGTCAACGCGCTGCTCTTCCCCTACCTCAACGACGCGGTCAAGATGCTCGAGGGTCACTACGCGACCGCCGACGACATCGACACCGCGATGAAGCTCGGCTGTGCGCTGCCGATGGGCCCGTTCGAGCTGCTCGACGTGGTCGGCAACGACGTCTCGCTGGCCATCGAGCGCGAGCTCTACCTGGAGTTCCGCGAGCCGGGCTTCGCGCCCGCACCGCTGCTGGAGCACCTGGTCACCGCCGGTTACCTCGGCCGCAAGACCGGCAAGGGCTTCCGCGACTACTCCTGAGAAGAGGTCCCTCCCGGCCCGACCACCGTGGCAGTACGCTGAAAGACGTGGGACTTCTGATCGCACTTCTCATCGTCGTCGCGGTGATCGGGACCGTGGTAGTGACCAGCAAGCGTTCGCAGGCGCGAGCGCTGGAAAAGCAGCGCGCTGACCTCGAGCCGGTCAAGCAGCTCGCCTTCGAGGACGTGACCGCGTTCGGTGAAGAGCTGCAGAAGCTCGACTTGGACATGGCCGGCAAGGAGCTCGACGAGGGCGCCAACGCCGACTACCAGCGCGCGCTGGACGAATACGAGACGGCCAAGCGCACCGTCGACAAGATGACCGAGCCCGACGACGTCAAGAAGATCACGACGATCGTCGAGGACGGCCGCTATGCGATCGCCTGCGTCGAGGCGCGGGTCGCCGGCGAGCCGTTGCCGAAGCGCCGCCCGCCGTGCTTCTTCGACCCCCGCCACGGGCTCTCGGTCGAGGACGTGGCCTGGGCGCCGCCGGGCGGGACCACCCGTGACGTACCCGCCTGCGCACTCGACGCCGAGCGCGTCAAGGTCGGCGCGGAGCCCGACACCCGCAAGGTGATGGTCGGCAACGAGCGCGTTCCCTACTGGCAGGGTGGCCCGGCCTACCGGCCCTACGCCGCCGGCTACTTCGGCGCGTTCTCGCCGATGGACTGGATGTTCGCCGGGCTGATGTTCAGCGCCTTCGGCGGCTTCGACGCCTTCGGTGAGATCGGCGAGGGCATGGGCGACGCGATCGGCGGCATCGGTGAGGGCATGGGCGACATGTTCGGCGGGATCGGCGACGGCATCGGCGACATGTTCGACGGCTTCGATTTCTGAGTTTGTACGCTTCCCCGGTGCCACCACTTCATACGCTCGAGCTCGGCGACGCCGGAAGTCGTGTCGTCTTCCTGCACGGACTCTTCGGCCAGGGACGCAACTGGAACACGCTCGGCAAGCAGCTGGCCGACAAGCATCGGGTCACGCTCGTCGACCTGCCGCACCACGGCCGTTCCCCGCAGCCTGAGACCTTCGACTACCTCGAGGTGACTGCGGCGGTCGCCGAGCTGCTCTCGGCCGACGACCCCGCGACCGTGGTCGGCCACTCGATGGGCGGCAAGGTGGCGATGCTGCTCGCGATCACCCGGCCCGAGCTGGTCGCGAAGCTCGTCGTGGCCGACATGTCGCCGGTCGTCTACGACCGCGTCGGCGGCTTCAAGACGTACGTCGACGCCATGCGGAGCCTCGACCTGGACCGCATCACCCGCCGCGAGGAGGCCGACGCCGGGATGCAGGAGGCGGTCCCCGACGCGACCGTCCGCGGCTTCCTGCTGCAGAACCTCCGCCGCGACGGCGACAGCTGGCGCTGGTCCATGAACCTCCCCGTCCTCGGCCGCGACCTGGACCGCATCGGCGACTGGCCGGCCGAGGAGCTGAAAGCCTATGAGCCGTACGACGGGCCGGTGATGTGGGTGGCCGGCGAGCTGTCCAACTACGTCACCGACGAGTACGCGCCGGCGATGAAGGAGTGGTTCCCGCGCTACCGCAAGGTGACCATCAAGGGGGCCGGTCACTGGGTGCACTCAGAGAAGCCGGAGACCTTCCTCGCGGCCCTGCGTCAGTTCTTGGGCGACTGAGCCACCGCGGCGTCTACGCTGTGCGGCATGGAGCGTGACAGACCCGTCATCGTGCTGGTCGGCGGCGAGCATGCCGACGTCATCGAGCGGGAGTTCCGGGCGCGGTACGACCGCGACTACCGGATCGAGACGGTGGTGGGCTTCGACGCAGGCCTCGACCGGACCCGCGGGCTCGTGGCCGAGGGCGCGCAGATCGCGATGGTCGCCGTCGAGCACGTGCTCGACGAAGGCACCTCGATCGACTTCCTGCGCCGCGTACCGGGCATCGTGGCCACGGCACGCCGGGTCGCGCTGGTCTCGTGGGAGGACTTCTCCGGCGCTCTGGACGACCTGCGCGCGGCGGCGCTCGAGCGAGAGATGGACACCTACGTCCTCATCCCGCGCGGCCCGAGGGACGAGGAGTTCCACACCGCGCTGATCGAGCTCCTCTCGGAGTGGGGATGGTCGGTGGGCAGACCCCTGGTGACCGTGACAGACGTCGTCGCCGAGCCGGGCGACCGTGACGCGGCGGCGATCCGGGACCTGCTCGAACGGATGGGGTTCCCGCATCGCGCGCTCGAGCCGAGCGACGACGAGGCGAAAGAGATCATCGAGGCCGCAGGTCCGGGGGCGCAGCTGCCCCTGGTCCATACCTTCACGGGCCGCGTGGTCTCCGGCGCGACAGCGGCGACGGCCGCCGAGGCCATCTACGGCGGGTTCGACGAGATCCCTGAGGGCGTGATCGCCGACGTCGCCATCGTGGGTGGCGGGCCAGCGGGTCTCGCGGCGGCGGTCTACGCCGCGTCGGAGGGCTTGGCGACGGTCGTCGTGGAGCGCGACGCGATCGGCGGCCAGGCAGGGTCGAGCTCGATGATCCGCAACTACCTCGGCTTCCCACGCGGCATCTCGGGCATGCGCCTCGCCCAGCGATCCCGGATCCAGGCCAGCCGGTTCGGCGCGCGATTCTTCACCGGGCGTCCGGTGACCGGGATCGAGCCCGGTCCGGTCGACGAGCCCGAGCACCAGCACGTGCACGTGCGCGGCGCGCAGTTCTGCGCTCGTACGGTCGTGCTCGCGATGGGCGTGACGTATCGCCGGCTCGGCGTGCCCGCGGTGGACGACCTGGTGGGCGCGGGCGTGTACTACGGCGCCGCGACGTCGATGGCGCGCGAGATGCAGGGCCGGGAGGTCTTCGTGGTCGGTGGGGGCAACTCGGCCGGACAGGCAGCCATCCACCTCGCCAAGTTCGCGAGCACGGTGACGATCCTGGTCCGGCGACACGACCTCGCGGAGACCATGTCGGCCTATCTCGTACGTGAGATCGACGCGACGTCGAACATCCAGGTCCGGCCGCGCACAATCGTCGGCGACGGCGGTGGCGACGGTCGGCTGGAGTGGCTGCGACTGGAGAACCTGGACACCGGCGAGGACACCAAGACGTCCGCCGACGGCCTCTTCTGCCTGCTCGGCGCGGAGCCTGACTGCCTGTGGCTGGCGGACGGGGTCGCGCTCGACGAGCACGGGTTCGTCCTGACCGGACGCGACGTACCCCGCGAGGCGTGGGTCGACGGGAGCCCGCCCGCGAGTCTGGAGACGACGGTGCCGGGTGTGTACGCCGTCGGCGACGTGCGTGCCGGGTCGATGAAGCGAGTCGCCTCCGCGAGCGGCGAGGGTGCGTCGGTGCTTCCGCTGGTGCATGCCCACCTGGCGAAGCTGCGCGCCCGGGAGTTCGGCGCCTGAGCCCCTGGGACGGTGGGCGGCGCGACGTTCCGGCTCGCGGCTGCCTCCTGGCCTAGCTGTCCGACAAGAGCCGCCGGAACACCTCGACGATCCGATCCGCATCCGCCTCGGACGTACGCCAGTTGCTGAACGCCAACCGCAGGGCTGGGATGCCGTGGTGGACCGTCGGGGTCACGAAGGTGACGCCGGTATCGGCGACACGGCGGGCGAGCTCGGCGGGATCGCCGGGGACCTTCAGGCACACGATGTTGAGCCGGACCGGGGCGAGCAGCTCGACGCCGTCGATCTCGGCGAGCAGCCGCCCGGTGCGGTGAGCCAGGGCGATGGTGCGCTCGACGATCTCGCGGTGGCCGTCGCGGCCGTAGGCGTACAGGGTGAACCAGGCGGGCAGGGCGCGCAGGCGCCGGGAGCTCTCCGGGGTCAGATGCACGAAGTCGGGGGAGGAGCCGGGGTGGCCGATGTAGGCCGAGGCGTTGCTGAAGACCCGGGCCTGGAGGTCCTGGTGGCGGCTGAGCTGGATCGCGGAGTCGTAGGGGACGTTGAGCCACTTGTGCAGGTCGACGCAGATCGAGTCGGCGCGGGAGAGGCCCGCGACGAGGTGGGCGTGGGCGGGGGAGAGGGCAGCGAAGGCCCCGAAGGCGCCGTCGACGTGCAGCCAGAACGGGAACTCGTCGCGCAGGTCGGCGATGGCGTCCAGGTCGTCGAAGTCGCCGGTGTTCACGGTGCCGGCGTTGGCGACGACGATCACGGGCCGGCCGTCCTGTTCGCGCAGCGCGGTCCGCAGCGCGTCGATGTCGACCGCGTCGCGGTCGGGGAGCAGAGCGACCGGCTGGAGGCTGTCGCGGCCCAGGCCGAGCACGGAGAGCGCCTTGGAGACGGTGGAGTGGGCGGCGCCCGACAGCACGACGACCGGACCGAGCGCCGCGGCGCCCTCGGTCGAGACCGACACTCCGAGCCGGTCGCCGAGCCACTCGCGCGCCAGTGCCAGCCCGGTGAGGTTGGACATGGTCGCGCCGGTGACGAACGCTCCGCTGAAGTCGCCAGGAAGGCCCAGCAGATCGAGGAGCCAGCGCACCGTCTCGCGCTCCAGGTCGCTGGCGGCGGAGTCCTGGACCGTGATGGTGTTCTGGTCGAAGACCGGGGTCAGCCAGTCGCCGGCGACCGCCGCCGGGGTCGCCCCGCCGGTGACGAAGCCCAGGTAGCGGGGGCCGGCGCTCGCCGAGAGACCCGGCGCCCAGCGGCTCTCGAAGTGACGCAGAGCGGCCTGGCCCCCGGCGCCCCGGGCCGGTAGCCGCTCGACGGAGGGTGGCCGGAACGGAGAGGTCACCGGTCTGCCGTCGAGTCCGGCGATGATCTCTTGTGCGTAGTCCTGGATCGCGCCGAGGAGATCGGTCATCCCGGCGAGGTCTGCGTCGAGCCGTGGGTCCATCCTTCGACGGTAGGCCTTCTCAGGGCTCGATGAGACCCGCTCTGATGGCATATCGCGTGACCTGGGTGCGATCACGGAGGCCCAGCTTGGCGAGGATGTTCTCCCGGTGCCGCTCGACGGTCTTGTAGGAGATCGTCAGCTCGCGGGCGATCTCCCGGGTCGAGTGGCCCTCGGCGATGAGCTTGAGCACCTCGTCCTCGCGCTCGGTCAGCACCGTGCGCGGCAGGCTCTCGCCACGGTTGAGCCGGTCCAGATAGTCGCGGACCAGGGCACTCATCGCGCCGGGGTAGACGAAGGCCTGTCCGCTCATGGCGGTGCGGCAGGCCTTGACCAGGTCCTCGTCGGCGACCGACTTGAGGACGTACCCGCTGGCGCCGACCTTGAGCGCCTCGAAGAAGTACTGCTCGTTGTCGTGCATCGAGAGCATCAGCATCTTCGGAGGCGTACGCATCCGGGCGATCGTGCGCGCGGCCTGCAGCCCGGTCATGCGGGGCATGGCGACGTCGAGGATCACCAGGTCGACCGCGACGTCGCGCAGCGCCGCGACGGCCTCGGCTCCGTCGGCGGCCTCGGCGACCACCTCGAGGTCCGGTTCGGCGTCGAGGATGAGGCGGACCCCGCGGCGTACGAGGGTGTGGTCGTCGGCCAGCAGGATCCGGATCTTCGCGGGCGTGGGAGTCACAGCGGCACCTCCAGGCGGACGGTGGTGCCACGGCCGGGGGTGCTGGTCACGCTCAGGTCGGCACCGACGAGCAGGGCCCGCTCCCGCATACCGCTGATCCCGGCGCCGGCCACGAGGGCGGCGCTGCCGCGGCCGTCGTCGGAGACGGTGAGGACGACCTTGTCGCCGACCTTGCACAGGGAGAGCTCGGCGGTGGCGGCGTGGGCGTGGCGTACGACGTTGGTGAGCGCCTCCTGGGCGACCCGGTAGATCACCAGCTCACGGTCCTGGGGCAGCTCGGGAAGACCGCGGCCGATGGTGCGGCGTACGGTCGTGCGACCCAGGGCGCCGACGTCGGTGGCCAGCGAGGCCAGGGCGGCGTGCAGGCCGAGGTCCTCGAGCACGCCCGGCCGCAGCTGGCGGGCCACACGGCGGACGTCGTCGATGCCGGTGCGCGCGGACTCGCGGACGGCGGCGAGCTCGGGGCGTACCTCCTCCGGCACCTGTCGCTCCAGCCCCTTCAGCCCCAGGAGTACGACGGTGAGCGACTGTCCCACCTCGTCGTGGAGCTCCTGGGCGATCCGGTGTCGTTCCGCCTCCTGCGCGGCGAGCGCCTTGGCGTTGCTGGTGCTCCGCTCGGTCTCCAGCCGCTCGAGCATCGCGTTGTAGCTGGCCACGAGACGGGCGCCGGCGCCCTTGCCCGGGGTCGGCAGGCGCTGGTCGGGGGAGAGGTGGTCGACCGAGTCCATGGTGCGGATCACCCGGTCGATCGGCGCCAGGCTGCGCAGCAGCAGGAGCGCGTTGAGGGTCGCCATCACCACCAGCCCGACCGCCAGCACCACCGCCTCCGAGGCCAGGACGCGCTCCGAGACCCGGGCCGGGGACAGCGCCAGGACCAGGGTGCCGACGCAGAACACGGCCCAGTTGGTCAGGCAGACCCGCCAGTAGAGGGGTAGATGACTCATGCCCCAACCCTGACATGTCCGCTGGCCTGGCCTTATGGGTGGCAGCACCCATTCGGATCGAGTCTCCGGTAACGGAGGGTCGATGGCATGGAGCTCAACGCATGATCGTGTACGCAGCGGTGGCCGTCTTCATCGTCACCTACGGCCTCATCGCCACCGAGCGTGTCCACCGCGTCGCCGCCGCCCTGGGTGGCGTCGCCGCGATGGTCGTGCTCGGGATCATCGACGCCGAGTCGGCCTTCTTCAGCCACGAGACGGGGGTCGACTGGGACGTCATCTTTCTGCTCTTCGGGATGATGGTGATCGTCGGCGTCCTCAAACAGACGGGCCTGTTCGAGTTCCTCGCGCTGTGGGCGGTCAAGCACTCCGGCGGTCGCCCGGCGCGCCTGGCGACGCTGCTGATCCTGGTCACCGCGGCGCTCTCGCCGATCCTCGACAACGTGACCACCGTGCTGCTCGTCACGCCGGTGACGCTGTCGGTCTGCGAGCGGCTGGGCCTGCGTCCGATGCCCTACCTGATCTCGCTCATCCTGGCCGCCAACGTCGGCGGCACCTCGACCCTGATCGCCGACCCGCCCAACATCATCGTGGCCAGCCGGGCCAACCTGACCTTCGACGACTTCCTGATCCACTCCCTGCCGCTGTGTCTGATCCTGCTGGTCGTGCTGATCGGCCTGGTCCGGGTGCTCTTCCGGCGTGACTTCCGTGGCCGCGTCGACCTGGACGGCCTGATCGAGCCGCCCGCCTCGGCGATCCCGGACCGCGGGCTGCTCTACCGCTGCCTGGCCGTCCTCGCCCTGGTGATGCTCGCCTTCGGCCTGCACACCGAGCTCCACCTGGACCCGTCGCTGGTCGCCATGCTCGGTGCCGGCGCGATGGTGGTCGTCTCCCAGACACAGACGGAGGCGTTCCTGGAGGAGGTCGAGTGGTCGACCCTGGCCTTCTTCATGGCGCTGTTCGTGCTGGTCGGCGGGCTGGTCGAGGTCGGTGTGATCGGGTCCCTCGGGACGTACGCCGCCGAGCTGATGGGCGACAACGAGCTCGCCGGGGTGACCGGGCTGATGATCGGATCGGCGATCGTGGGCGGGTTCGTCGACAACATCCCCTACACCGCGGCGATGGTGCCGATCGTGGAGGAGATGGTCGCCGCGACGCCGTCCTCGGGCGCCGACAGCCCGCTGTGGTGGGCCCTCGTCTTCGGCGCCGACCTCGGTGGCAACACGACCGCCGTCGCCGCCGGCGCCAACGTGGTGGTGCTCGGCCTCGCCGCCAAGGCCGGCCACCCCATCAGCTTCTGGAAGTTCACCAGGTACGGCATCGTGGTCACGATCGTGACCCTCGCCGTCGCCTGGGTCTACGTCGCCCTCCGCTACTTCGTGCTGGCCTGACGCTCCCGGTAGGCAGCCACGGCGTTGCGGTTGGTGCAGGTCGGTGAGCAGTAGCGCTTGGAGCGGTTGCGGGAGAGGTCGACGACCACGCCGGCACAGTTGTCGTCGGCGCAGATCGAGAGGCGGGACAGCTCGCCGGCGCGGATGACGTCGACCATGGCCATCGCCGTCTCGACGGCGATCCGCGTGGCCAGCGGCGCGTCGGGCTCGGTGGCGTGGATGTGCCAGTCGTAGTTCGTGTGGCGGACCAGCTGAGGAGTCGCGCGGTGCTCGGCGAGCATCTCGTTGGTCAGCCGCACGGCCTCGTCGCGCTCCGCTGTCAGCAGATCACGGAGCCGGACGCGGAGGGCCCGGACCTCGTCGAGCTCGGCGCGGTCGCCGTCGTGCCGCCCGGTGTAGTCGTACGTCACGAAGAACTCGTCGAGGGCCGCCACGGTCTCCAGCTCGTCGACCGAGCCGGGGGAGAGGGCGAGGGTGTTCGCCAGTGCCGCGGCTGCCTGGAGGCCTACGTCGGTGTCATGGGTGAAAACCATGTTGACACATTACCGCGTCGCTGGGATCGTCATGTGTCATGACGACTTTGACCAATGACGAGGCGGTGCCGCAGAGCACGCAGAAGACGCCGCTGGTGGCGGCCGGGCTGCTCCTGGCGGTCGTGTCTGCGGTCACGTTCAGCCTCTCGGGCCCGCTGGGGCGCGGCCTCTTCGACACCGGCTGGTCGACGGGTGGCGTGCTGATCTTCCGCGTCGGCATCGGCGCGGTGGTCCTGGCCCCCTTCGCGCTGCGCGCGCTCGCCGGCCGGTGGCGGGGTGCGGCCGCAAGCTGGCGGGTCGTGGTGGCGTACGCACTGCTGGCCATCGTGGTGCCCCAGTTCGCCTTCTTCTCGGCGGTGCAGTGGATGGCCGTCGGGCCGGCGCTGCTGCTGGAGTACATGGGGGTGGTGCTCGTCGTCGCCTGGATGTGGCTGCGGCACGGCGAGCGGCCCTCGCGGCTGACGATGGTCGGCGCGCTGGTCGCGATCGCCGGGCTCGTGCTCGTCCTCGACCTGGTCAGCGGCGCGAACGTGCACCCGTTCGGCATCCTGTGGGGCTCTGCGGCCGCCGTCGGCCTGGCCGGCTACTACGTGCTCAACGCCCACTCCAGCACCACGCTGCCGCCGCTCGCGCTGGCCTGGCTCGGTCTGACCGGCGCCACGGTCCTGCTCGCGCTGCTCTGCCTGGTCGGAGCCATCCCGTTCGCGATGGAGACCACGCCGGTGGTCCTGGCGGGCCTGGAAATGCCGTGGTGGGGCCCGCTGATCGGCCTTGGCGTGCTGACCTGCTCGGTCGCGTACGCCGCCGGCATCGCCGCCACCCGCACTCTCGGCTCGCGGCTCTCGTCCTTCGTGGGGCTTCTCGAGGTCGTCTCGGCCGTCGTCGTCGCCTGGTTGCTGCTCGGCGAGGCGCCCGGCCTCATTCAGCTCATCGGCGGGCTGGTCGTGCTGGTCGGCATCATCGCGGTCCAGCAGGGAGAGCAGTCGACGACCGCCTCCTGACAACGCGAAGCGCCGCACGCATCGGCTGCGTGCGGCGCTTCACAGGTGGGTGGAGCTAGCGCTCGTCCTGGGCCCTGACGTAGACCTCGCGGACCAGCATCAGGATGGCGGCCGCCGTCGGGATCGCCAGCAGGGCGCCGACGACACCGAGGAGCGATGCACCGATGAGGGCCGCGATCACGGTGATGACGCCGGGGATGTCGACCGAGCGGGACATGACCCGCGGATAGACGACGTAGTTCTCGAACTGCTGGTAGGCGATGTAGAAGATCACCGCGATGAGACCGGTCTTCAGGTCGGTCGTCGCGAAGGTGATCGCGCAGACGATGACCGCGCCGATGGTGGCCCCGATCATCGGGATCACGTCGGTGATCATGACGACGAAGGCCAGAGCGACGGCGTACTCGCCCATCCCGATGACGAAGAGCAGCACCAGGGTGGACAGACCGGCGCAGAGCGCGACGACGAACGCCCCGGAGACATAGCCCCCGATGCCTTCGAAGACCCGGTCACCGAGCTTGCTGACCCGCTCGCGGCGCGAGGCCGGGGCGAGACGGTAGATGGCGTTCTTCGTCTGGTCGTAGGCGGCGATGAAGTAGAGCGTCAGGACGATGACGATGAAGCCCGTGACGAGCACGTTGATCACCGCCAGGCCCACCCCGAGCGCTCCGCCGAAGGCGCTGCTGACGAAGTCGCCGCTGGCGACGTAGTCCTGCACCTTGTCGAGGATCTGGTATTCCTCGTTGAGCTGCTGGATGCGCTGGTTGCGCTGGAGCTCATCGACCCAGTCCGGGACGTTGGCCGAGATCTTGGCGACCTGGTCGCTGATCACCGGCACGAGCGCCACGAAGAAGAGCACGAGGGCGCCCAGCACGCCGAGGATGACGCTCAGCACCGCCCACGGCCGTGGGAAGCCGCGCCGCTGCAGGAACACCACCATCGGGTTGATCCCCGCAGCGATGAAGAGCGAGACCACCACCTGGAGGATCACGCTCCCCATCGTGGTGAGGAGGTTGCCCGCTGCGTAGGCGGTCAGCAGACCGAGGCCCAGGAGCAGCCCGAACAGGTAGGGCGACCTCCGGTCGAACGGCGGTCCGGGCTTACCGAACCGCTTGTCCCGTTCGCTCTCCTGCTCCGGCTCCTCGATGTCGATCGCGGCCTCGCTGTCGACCGTCGCGTCGTCGGTGGAGTCGGTCTGGGCAGACGTCGTCTCCGGACCGTCCGCAGGACGGTCGGCAGCGGCCCCGCTCACCGGCTCTCGGTCGCAGTCTCGGGCTCGCGGATGGCGGTCTTCTCGGAGGGCTCGTCGTAGTCGTCGTAGTCGTCGTCGAGGTCGTCGTCCGAGTCGACCAGGGTGACGCTCTCGTCGACCACCAGCTCACCGTCGACGATGTCCTCGTCCTCGGTGATCGGCTTCGGCGCCTCCAGCTCGGCCGGGTCCTCGGTCTTGCCGAACCCGGAGACCAGGTCGGTGAGCGAGGAGAGCTGAGCGGCGATCGCGTCGCGACGCTTGGTGAGGCGGTCGACCTCGGCCTTGATGATCGCGTGGCCCTTCTCGGCCTCGACGGTCGCGGTGGACGCGAGGTGGTCGGCCTCGGCGCGAGCCTTGGACAGGATCGCCTCGGCGTCGCGGCGAGCGCGAGCGATGATCCCCTCGGACTCCTTGGCCAGCTCGGCGCGCTGGTCGGCGACGTGCTGGGCTGCGATCCGGGCACGCTCCTCGGCGTCCGCGGCGCGGGTCTCGCCCTCGGTCACGATGCGAGCGGTCTCGGCCATCGCCTGGTCGTGGTGGTCGGCGGCCTCGCGGGCGAGACGCTCGCGCTCGACGGCGAGCATCCGCCGGGCCTCCTGGACCTCGCGGTCCGCGCCGGCACGTGCCTTCTCGACCTCACGCTGGGTCGACGTACGCAGCTGGGTGACCTCCTGCTGCACGGCGAGCCGGATCTGGTCGGCCTCGCGCTTGGCAGCGGCGAGCAGCTCGTCGCTCTCGGCCTGCACCATCTTGCGGGCCTGCTGGACCTCCGAGGTCACCTTCTCGCGGTGATCGTCGATCTCCTTGTAGTGCGTCGTACGCAGCGCCTCGATGTCGCGCTGGGCGGACGCCTTGGTCGCGGCGGCCTCACGCTGGGCGGCCTCGCGGATGACCGCGGCCTCCTTCTCAGCGGACTCCTTGACCGCGGCGGCCTCCTCCTCGGCCAGCCGGAGCATCGCGCTCGCGCGACCACCCAGGGAGGCGTAGGACGGGGCTTCGTTGCCCTGGGTGGCAGCGGCCTTGAGGTCGGTGACCTTGCGCTCGAGCTCAGCGATGCGGCGCTGGGCGTTGCGCAGCGCCGACTGACCCTGGCCGTTGGCCTGGAGCAGCTGCTGCACCCGCGCGTTCACCGTGCCGGGGTCGTATCCGCCACGCCGCACGACCGGGAAGGCTGGGAGTGAGCCAGGAGCCGGTGGAGCCGAGTTGTGGCCGGAGCTGGGCGATCCGGAAGCGCCAGGAACCCGTGGGAGAACCTGCGTCTCCGTCGAGTCCTGGTCAGGCTTCTTCCGAGGCTCTGAAGCCTCGTTGAAGATGGATAGTCCCTCATTCGTCATTTGTGGCGGATTCCTCACACTTTAGGGGGGTTTGTGTCTTGCCCTCTGCTCCCAAAGGGCAAGACTACGGCCGGTCACCCCTCGCGCAAGGGGAGACCGGCCGTGAATCCAGTCTCAAATGGGCTATTTACCCGGGCTGGCCGTCTCAGATTCCGCGGAACAGGTTGATCTTGTCGATGTGAGCCGCGCGCTTCTCCTCGTCGAGGACGCCGAGGCCCTCCTCGGGAGCGAGACAGAGCACGCCGACCTTGCCCTGGTGCTTGTTGTGGTGGACGTCGAGAGAGGCCTGGCCGACCTCTTCGAGGGTGTAGGTCCGCGACAGCGTCGGGTGGATCTTGCCCTGGGCGATGAGGCGGTTGGCCTCCCACGACTCGCGGTAGTTCGCGAAGTGGCTCGAGATGATCCTCTTGAGGTTCATCCACAGGTAGCGGTTGTCGTACTCGTGCATGTAGCCCGAGGTCGACGCGCACGTGGTGATGGTGCCGCCCTTGCGGGTCACGAACACCGAGGCGCCGAAGGTCTCGCGGCCCGGGTGCTCGAAGACGATGTCGATGTCCTCGCCGCCGGTGAGCTCGCGGATGGCCTTGCCCAGACGCAGCCACTCCTTGGGGTTCTGCTGGGTGCCGTCCTCGTTCCAGAACTTGAAGTCCATCTCGGAGCGGTTGATGACCATCTCGGCGCCCATGTTGCGCACGATCTTGGCCTTCTCCTCGTTGGAGACCACGCAGACCGGGTTGGCGCCGCCGTTGAGGGCGTACTGCGTCGCGAAGCCGCCGAGGCCGCCGGAGGCACCCCAGATCAGGACGTTGTCGCCCTGCTTCATGTTGCCGCCGTTGGCGGAGACGAGCTGGCGGTAGGCGGTGCAGTTGACCAGGCCGGGGGAGGCGGCCTCCTCCCAGGTCAGGTGCTCGGGCTTCGGCATCAGCTGGTTGGCCTTGACCATCGCCACGTCGGCGAGGCCGCCGAAGTTGGTCTCGAAGCCCCAGATGCGCTGGGAGGGGTCCATCATCGTGTCGTTGTGGCCGTCGGGGGCCTCGAGCTCGACCGAGAGGCAGTGGGCGACGACGCGGTCGCCGGGCTTCCACTTGGTCACACCGGCGCCCACGGCCAGCACGACGCCGGACAGGTCGGACCCGACGACGTGGTAGTCGAGGTTGTGGCGGGCGCCGAGCTCGGACTCCTTGCCGTAGCGCTCCAGGAACCCGAAGGTGGAGACCGGCTCGAAGATCGAGGTCCACACGGTGTTGTAGTTGATCGCCGAGGCCATCACGGCGACGAAGGCCTCGCCCGGACCGAGCTCGGGCAGGGCGACGTCCTCGACGTGGAGGGACTTGCGCGGGTCCTTCTCCTTGGTCGCGACGCCCTCGAACATGTCGACCTCGTCCTTGTGGACGGTGGCGGCACGGTAGTGGTCGGGGATCTCGAGGTTCGCAAACTCCTCGCCGGGCGTATCGCCGGCGAGGATCGCGTCGAGGATGTGTTGCATGGTCGGCTCCTGCGTCGTCGTAGGGGTCGCGGTTGACTCTAGTTCGGTGGACATTACTGGTGAGTAACCGCAATGACCAGCCTGATGTGACACATGACTCTTGGATCGTTCACGTGCCGTCGTGGGCTCTGGCTCAGTGGGCGGCGTCGGCGGCCGGCTCGACGAGCTCGACCAGGACGCCGCCGGCGTCCTTGGGGTGGATGAAGTTGATCCGGGAGTCGGCGGTGCCGCGGCGCGGTGCGTCGTACAGAAGACGTACGCCCCGCTCCTTGAGGATCGCCGAGACCTGCTCCACGTCGGTCACCCGGTAGGCGAGCTGCTGCATGCCGGGGCCGTTGCGGTCGAGGAACTTGGCGATGGTGCTGTTCTCGTTGAGCGGGGCGAGCAGCTGGAGCTTGTTGTCGGAGTCGCCGATCGCGATCATCGCCTCCTCGACACCCTGCTCCTCGTTGGTCTCGCGGTGGGCGAGCTTCATGCCGAAGGTCTTCTCGTAGAAGTCGATCGCCGCATCCAGGTCGGCGACGGCGAGACCGACGTGGTCGATCTGGGTGAACAGGTGCGGTGGGATCTCAACGGATGTCATGGGCCTACTCTCCTTGAGGTCGGGGGCAACGGGCACAATGTGTGATGACAGCCACACCGGGCTGCGCTCAACACTCTTCCAACTGAGGTTACTAATTAGTAACCTCGGAGCAGATCAGCACCACCAACATTTGGAGGACCCATGTCCAACGTCATCGTCGCCGGGGCGCGCACGCCGATCGGCCGCCTGCTCGGCGGGCTCAAGAGCCTGTCCGCGGCCGATCTGGGCGGCATCGCCATCAAGGGCGCCCTGGAGAAGGCGGGCGTCTCGCCGGATCAGGTCGACTACCTGATCATGGGCCAGGTCATCCAGGCCGGTGCCGGCCAGAACCCGGCGCGCGCCGCGGGCATCGCCGGCGGGCTGCCGATGAACGTGCCCTCGATCACGATCAACAAGGTCTGCCTCTCCGGCCTCAACACCATCGCCACGGCCGACCAGCTGATCCGCGCCGGTGAGGCGGAGATCATCGTCGCCGGCGGCATGGAGTCGATGACCAACGCGCCGCACCTGCTGCCGAAGTCCCGCGAGGGCTTCAAGTACGGCGACACCACGCTGGTCGACTCGATGGCGTACGACGCGCTCTACGACCAGGCCACCCAGCAGGCGATGGGCGGGCTGACCGAGCAGATCAACTCCGAGGGCGTGAAGCTCACCCGTGAGGAGCAGGACGCCTTCGCCGCCACCTCGCACCAGCGCGCCGCCGCGGCCCAGAAGAACGGCGTCTTCGACGACGAGATCGTCCCGGTCTCCATCCCGCAGCGCAAGGGCGACCCGATCGTGATCAGCGCCGATGAGGGTGTGCGCGGCGACACCACCGTCGAGTCGCTCGGCAAGCTCCGTCCGGCGTTCTCCAAGGACGGCACCATCACCGCCGGCTCCGCCTCGCAGATCTCCGACGGTGCTGCCGCCGTCGTGGTCATGTCGAAGGAGAAGGCCGAGTCGCTCGGTCTGGAGTGGCTGGCCGAGATCGGTGCCCACGGCATGGTCGCCGGCCCCGACTCCTCGCTGCAGCTGCAGCCGGCCAACGCGACCGCCAAGGCCCTCGAGAAGGAGGGCATCACCGCCGCCGACCTCGACCTCGTCGAGTTCAACGAGGCGTTCGCGGCCGTCGGCATCGAGTCCACCAAGAAGCTCGGCCTCGACCCCGAGATCGTCAACGTCAACGGCGGCGCGATCGCCCTCGGCCACCCCGTCGGCATGTCCGGTACGCGGGTCGTCCTCCACCTGGCCAACGAGCTCAAGCGCCGCGGCGGTGGCACCGGTGCCGCCGCGCTGTGTGGAGGTGGCGGTCAGGGCGACGCCCTGATCGTGCGTGTCCCCAAGGCCTGAGCCATCGCTGAGGTGAGCGACCTGGTCGCGCGCGCCCGGGGCGGTGAGCCCCGGGCGGTCGCGCGGCTGGTGTCGTACGTCGAGAACGCCCCGGTCGGTGGGGGAGAGCGGCTCCGCGAGGTGATGGCCGCGCTCGCGCCTCACGGCGGGAACGCCCACATCGTGGGGCTCACCGGCGCGCCCGGGGTCGGGAAGTCGACCACCACCTCCGCGCTGGTCCGCGAGCTGCGCTCGGAAGGGCGCACCGTGGCGGTGCTGGCGGTCGACCCGTCCTCGCCGTTCTCCGGCGGCGCGCTGCTGGGCGACCGGATCCGGATGACCGACCACGCCACCGACCCGGGTGTCTTCATCCGCTCGATGGCCTCCCGCGGCCACCTCGGCGGCCTGGCCTGGTCGGCGCCGCAGGCGATCCGGGTGCTGGACGCCGCCGGGTTCGACGTGGTGCTGGTCGAGACCGTCGGGGTCGGCCAGTCGGAGGTCGAGATCGCCGGGCTCGCCGACACCACCGTGGTGCTGCTCGCGCCCGGCATGGGTGACGGCATCCAGGCGGCGAAGGCTGGGATCTTGGAGATCGGCGACCTCTACGTCGTCAACAAGGCCGATCGCGACGGCGCGACCAAGGTCCAGCGCGACCTCCGCGGGATGCTGCGCCTCACCGACCGCACCGAGGGGGCCTGGACCCCGCCCGTGCTCACCGCCGTCGCCCAGTCCGGCAAGGGGCTGGCCGAGGTGGTCGGCGCGCTCGACGAGCACCGCGAGTGGCTGCGCTCCAGCGGGACGCTGGAGCTGCGGCGTACGCGTCGGGCCCGCGCCGAGGTCGAGGCCATCGCCGTCGAGACCCTGCGCGCGCGATGGTCGAGCGTCGGCTCGGACGGCGACCTCGACGCCCTGGCGGCAGAGGTGGTCAAGGGCGTACGGGACCCGTACGCCGCCGCCGACACCCTCCTCGACGACTAGAGTTGTCCCGGCGTACGGCCTGTTCTCTCGCCATGGGTTCGGCGGAGTCACTATCGTGGGCGGTGTGAACCTCTTCGGTGTCGACATCTCCAAGCACCTCCTTCGCGACGAAGGTGAGGTCGTCGTCGACGAGGTCACCCATCACTGGGTCTCCTACCTCCGTCCGGTGGGCGAGGCGATCCTCGGGCTGGCGCTGATGATCGTCGCGGCGACGATCGACATGAACGTCGCCTGGATCATCGTGCTGCTCGCCTTCGCGCTGGTCGGGCACGCGTTCTGGCGCGCGCTGGTGGTCAGCCGGGACCGGTTCGTGGTCACCAACATGCGGATCTTCCGCGTCCACGGCGTGCTCTCGAGCGAGCTGGCGACCATGCCGCTGGCCCGAGTCCTCGACATCACCGTGAAGCAGTCGTTCACCGGCCAGATCTTCAACTACGGCCACTTCGTCTTCGAGTCGGCCGCCCAGGAGCAGGGCCTCAACAACATCTACTTCGTCGGCCGGCCGAACGAGCGAGACCTGACCATCCAGCGCGTCGTCCAGCGCGCGGGTCTCCGCGGCAGCGTGGGTTAGGCCACCCCATAGGATTGACCGCATGACGCAGCAGCCGTTCTCCCGTCCCGGAGCCGTCGACCTCTCCGGGCTCGCCAGCACCACGCCCGCACAGGACGCCCCCTTCGGCGGTCCGGCCGATGCGGCTCCCGCCCAGGGGCGGAGCGCCGGCTCCTACACCGTCGAGGTCGACGAGCAGATCTTCCAGTCGGTGCTCGAGGCGTCGATGACCGCTCCGGTCGTCCTGGTCTTCTACTCGGCCTCCCGCGCTCCCGAGAGCGTCACCTACGCGCGCGACGTGTCGACGGTCGTGGAGGAGTACGACGGCCGCTTCCTGGTCGGCCTGGTCGACATCGACAAGAACCCGCAGATCGCGCAGGCGCTGCAGGTGCCCCAGGTGCCGCTCCTCTACATCCTGCTCGACGGCCGGCCGGTCACCCAGCCGATCCCGGGCGCGCTCAACCTCGAGGAGCTGCGTACGGTCTTCCAGCAGCTCGGCCAGCAGCTCACCACCCAGGGGATCGGCGGGCGGCACAAGCCCAACGCCCTCGGCGGTGCCGTGGCGTCCGAGGACGGGGACGAGCCGGCGATGGATCCGCGCTACGCCCCGGCCCAGGACGCCTTGGAGCGCGGCGACATCGACGCCGCCGTGGCCGAGTACGAGAAGCTGATCGCCTCCAACCCCGCCGACTCCGAGGCCGCCGCCGGGCTGGCGATGGCCAAGGTGCTGCAGCGTACGCAGGGGGTCGACCTCAACGCTGCCCGTGCCGCCGCCGCGGCCGCGCCCGACGACGTCGACGCGCAGACGCTCGTCGCCGACCTGGACCTGCTCGGCGGCCACGTGGAGGACTCCTTCCTCCGGCTGGTCGAGCTGGTGCGACGTACGTCGGGGGACGAGCGCAACAAGGCGCGCCAGCACCTGCTGGGGCTCTTCGCCGCGGTCGGCAACGACGACGAGCGGGTGCTCAAGGGCCGTCAGTCGCTGGCCTCTGCCCTGTTCTGATCTCGATCGTTCTCAGCCGCGAGGGCGGTCAGCACGGCGGTGACCGCCGGTGAGGCGGCCATCGTGCGCCGGTGCAGCGCAAGGATCTCGCGCGTGGGGACCGGGTCGACGACGCGTACGGCGACCAGGTCCTCACCCAGCGCCGCCCTGCCCATGCGTGGGATGAGCGCGATCCCGAGCCCGGCCAGCACCAGGGCGAGATGGCTGTCGAACTCCATCGACACGTGAGCGATCCGCGGCAGCTGGCCGGTGCCGGCGTACATCCGGTTCAGCCACTGCCGGCAGATCGTGCCCTCCGGCGTCGCGATCCAGTCCTCGGCGACGAGGTCGTGCGGGGTCACCTTGGCGAGCTGGGCCAGCCTATGGTCGCGATGGGCGATCACGTCGGCGATGTCCCGGTGGAGCTCGGTGGTGACGAGATGGTCGGGGATGGAGAGCGGCACGTCTCCCCAGGAGTGCACGACGCCGATCTCGCTGTGACCGGTGGCGACCAGGTCGACGGTGTCCCACGGCTCGCGCTCGGAGAGGGTGAGGGCGAGGTCGGGATGGTCGACGCGGAGGCGGCCCGCGACCGGCGCGACCAGTCCGCGCATCGCGGTCGAGAAGGCGGTCAGCCGCAGCCGACCGGCCACGGTGGTCGCCTGCTCGTGCAGCCCTGACTCCAGCGACTCCATGTCGGCGAGCAGGCGAGACCCCTCCTCGACCAGGTGCCGGCCGGCGTGGGTGAGCATGACGCCGCGCCCGATCCGCTCCAGAAGAGGTACGCCCACCTGCCGCTCGAGCCGCTTGACCTGCTGCGACACGGCGCTGGGCGTGAAGCCCAGGGCGTCGGCGGCCGCCACCACCGAGCCGTGGGTGTCGACAGTGCGGAGGGCGACGAGCGAGGCGAGGTCGATCATGAAGAAATGCTACGTCATCGGATGAAGAATCATTCGCTGGTGCTTCATGGTCATTGTTGTCATCGTTGACGGTGTGAACCGCCGTGACTCGCTGCTCGCCGTCCTCGTCGCCGTCCTGTGGGGCTTCAACTTCGTCGTCATCGACTGGGGCCTCGAGACGCGCGACGGGCATGCGGTGCCGCCGCTGCTCCTGCTCGCGGTGCGGTTCGTCCTGGTCGCCTTCCCGGCGGTGTTCCTGCTCCCGCGGCCGAAGGCCTCGTGGCGGGTGGTGGCGGCCGTCGGGATCTTCATGAGCCTGGGCCAGTTCGGGCTGCTCTACACGAGCATGGCGGCCGGGATGCCGCCTGGGCTCGCTGGGCTGGTGCTCCAGGCGCAGGTCGTGCTCACCATCGTCATCGCGGCCGGTGTTCTGCGCGAGCGGCCCACCCTCATGCAGGTGGTGGGCGTCGTCGCCGGCGCTCTGGGGCTGGTCGTGGTGGCGCTCGGACGGGGCGGTCACGTGCCCGTCGTCGCGCTGGTGCTCTGCCTGCTCGCCGCGCTGTCGTGGGCGATCGGCAACGTGATCTCGCGGGCGGCCAAGGTGCCTGGCGGCCTCTCGCTGACGGTGTGGTCGGCCCTGGTCGTCCCGCTCCCGCTGCTGGCGCTCTCGCTGGTTCTCGACGGACCCGAGGGGGTCCGCGAGGGAGTGGCCGCCTTCGGCTGGGAGGCACTCGTCTCCACGGCCTACACGGTGGTGCTGGCCTCGTTCGTCGGCTACGGGATCTTCAACTCGCTGCTCGCGCGGCACCCGGCGTCGTCGGTGGTGCCGTGGATCCTGCTGGTGCCCCCGGTCGCGATCGGCTCCGCCTGGCTGCTGCTCGGGGAGGTGCCGAGCCCGGGCGAGCTCGCCGGTGGCGCTCTCCTGGTGATCGGGGCGCTGGTCGCTCAGGGAGTGGTACGCCTGCCGCGGTCCGGTGGGGTCGCCGGGCCGCTCCCGGATCTCGTCGAGAGCGGGAAGCGCCGCTGAGCGCTCTCCTGACCTGAGTGCCGGACTGGCCGCATGCGGCCAGTCCGGCATTGGGCCTCCCGTCATACGTGTGACGTACGCCATACTGAACCTCCGTTGGAGTTGAATCGTTTCAGGAGGTGCGATGAGAGCCCTGGTCACCCTGGCCTTGGTGGCGTCAGCCGTCGGTCTGATGCCGTCCGCGGCGGTCGCGAGCTACCCGTCCGGCGGGGTCGCCGCCCCGGCCCGACTCAGCGTCGGAGGGGTGAGCGACCCGATCGGCATCGACGACCTCACCCCCGATCTGCAGTGGCGCAACGGCGCCGGCGTCGCCCGGCAGACGGCCTACCAGGTCCGGGTCGCATCCACCCGCAGCAGGTTGGGCGACCCTGACCTGTGGGACAGCGGCCGAGTCCGCTCGGCCGCGATGGCGACGTCCTACGCGGGCGACCGCCTCGGCTCCCGCGACAAGGCCACCTGGCAGGTCCGGGTGTGGGACGCCGCCGGCGAGGTGAGCGAATGGAGCCGGCCGGCCTCCTTCGAGATGGGTCTGCTCGACGAGTCCGACTGGCAGGGCCGGTGGATCACCGACGAGCGCTGGGCCGCTCCGCTTCACCAGGACGTCAGCATCGGCGCCCAGGAAACCCGCTACGTACGGCTGACCGTGATCGACCTCGGCCGACCCGGCGAGCCCCTGGACGACCCGAGCTGGAAGCCGCGCCTCGAGCTCGGCGAGATCGAGGTCACCCACGGCGCCGACGGGGCCAACCTGGCCGAGGGCGCCACCGTGACGGTCTCCGAGGAGAACTCCGAGCCGGGCGTGTGGGATCCCGCCTACCTGACCGACGGCAAGGTCACCACCGCGGACGACCCGCGCGGCTACCGCAGCGACTACCACCCCGAGACCGACGTCCAGGACCAGCCGATCGTGATCACGATCGACCTCGGCGAGCCGACGGCGATCGACACGGTCCGGCTCTACTCGCTGTGGGACGCGCCCAGCGACTACGGCACCACACCGAACTTCCCCCGCGACTTCCAGGTCTCGGTCTCCACCGACGACACGACCTTCACCAAGGTCGGGCCGCGGACCAAGGTGACCGCGGTCTCCAACCTGCACGCCTCTCCGGACGGACTGCCGGTGCTGGCCCGAGACTTCACCGCCGGTGACGACGTCGCCTCCGCGCGCCTCTACGTCACCGGCGAGGGCGTCTACGACGCCTCGCTCAACGGCGAGCCGGTCTCGCCCGATCTGCTGCAGCCCGGCAACACCGAGCACAGCGTCCGGGTCCCCTACGCGACGTACGACGTGACCCGGCTGCTCCGCAAGGGCGGCAACACCTGGGGGATCGAGCTCGGCAACGGGATCTACAACGTCTTCAACACCCCCGAGATCCCGAAGCGCTACATGAAGGCCGCCGCCGGGCACGGCGCCCCGCGGGCGATGGGACAGCTCGAGATCACCTACCGCGACGGCCGGTGCCAGACGGTCGCGACCGGCTCCTCGTTCAAGTCGACCCTCGGTGAGGTCACCTTCTCGAACTGGTACGGCGGCGAGGACCACGACGCCCGGCACGACCTGGGCGCCTGGAACGAGCCCGGCGCGGACCGTGACGGCTGGCGCGACGCGGTCGACATCGGCGCCCCGGCGGGCGACCCGGCGCTGGTGGCTCAGCAGAGCCCGCCGATCCGCCAGGTCGACACCCTGGAGACCGTTGCCCTCAAGGAGCCGAAGGCGGGGACGTACGTCTTCGACCTCGGCACCAACTTCGCCGGCTGGCAGCAGCTGACGACCAGCGGTCCGGCCGGGACCACGATCACGATGCGCCCGGCCGAGAAGCTCAAGGCCGACGGCACCGTGGACCAGGGCAGCGTCGGTGGCGACATCCGGGACCGGTTCACCCTGGCCGGCGCCGGCGAGGAGACGTTCACCCCGAGGTTCGTCTACCACGGCTTCCGCTACCTCCAGGTCGAGGGGCTGACCACCGCACCGACCGCCGAGACGGTCAAGGGGCTGGTGCTGCGCGCCACCGACCGGGCGGTCGGCTCGTTCACCACCTCCGACCCGCAGATGACCGGGATCCACCGGATCATCGACCGCTCGGTGCAGTCCAACATGTACTCCGTCTTCACCGACTGCCCGCACCGCGAGAAGCTCGGCTGGCTCGACCAGACCAACCTGGTCTTCGACACTTTGGCCTACGGCTACGACGTCCAGGCGCACTACCGCAAGATGCTGCAGGACGTAGTGGACGCCCAGCAGGACAACGGGCTGATCCCGACCACGGCGCCCGAGGACGCCCTCTTCGCGGGAGCCTTCCGGCACGACGCCAACTGGGGCGCGACCCTGGCGGTCTCGTCCTGGCAGATCTACCAGTGGTACGGCGACGACAGCGCCATGCGGGCCCATTGGCCGCAGATGGTGGAGTACGCCGACTACCTGGCCTCGACCTCGAAGGAAGGCATCGTCCCCGGCGGCCTCGGTGACTGGATCACCCCAGCCTCGCCCGCCACCCCGCCGGCGCTGACCCAGACCTGGGCCTACCACCGCATCCTCACCCACATGAGCCGGATCGCGGGCGCCCTCGGGCGCGACGCGGACGCCGCTGCGTACGAGCAGAAGGCGGCGGCGGTGGCCTCGGCCTTCCACGCGACCTTCTACCACCCGGAGACCGGCCTCTACGGCAACGGCGACCAGGCCAGCCAGGCCCTGGCGCTCCAGGAGGACCTCGTCCCGGCCGATCTGCGTGCCGGCGTCCTGGACAGGTTCGTCCGGCAGATCCGCGCGGCCGACGACCACATCGTCGTCGGCGAGGTGGGTCTGTACGCCGCCGTCGACCTGCTCTCCCGGGAGCGGCTCGACGACGTGCTCCACGACTGGGTGCAGCGCGACGACGGGGTCAGCTACGGCAAGTTCCTCGCCGCCGGCGCGACCTCGCTGCCGGAGAGCTGGACCAGCTCCGGCGCCTCGCAGAACCACTACATGCTCGGCGCGATCGACGCCTGGTTCACCGGTGGGGTCGCCGGCATCACCCAGGCCGACGACTCGGTCGCCTGGAAGAAGGTCGTGATCGAGCCCGCGCTCGTCGGCGACGTCGAGTCGGCAGCGTCCTCCTACGAGTCGGTCCGGGGCACGATCTCCAGCTCGTGGGTCCGGGCGGACGGACAGGTCCGGCTCACCGTCACGATCCCGCCGAACACCACCGCGACCGTCCGCGTCCCGGCAGCCGAGGGCGTCCGGGTCACCACCCCGACCGGCGCCCGCCGGGTGACCTCGACGGTCCCCGGGTTCGCCGAGTTCGAGGTCGGGTCCGGCACGTACACGTTCATCACCAGGTAGGAGCAGAAAATGATCCGACTCACCGGCGTTCTCGCCGGCACCGTGGCCCTGGCGACGTCGCTCGCGCTCGGCGCCGTACCCACCGATCCTGCGGTGGCGACCCAGGCGACGGTGGCGGCGACCGAGGCGCGCGGCTTCGATCCGGCGGCCTTCGCCGATCCGCCCAGCGACAGCCGCCCGGCGTTCTACTGGTACTGGACAGGCAACGTGACCCCGGACGTCGTCGACGCACAGATGGCGGAGATGCGTGACAAGGGCGTCTACGAGGCGGTCCTCTTCCCCTACGGCGGCGACAAGATGCAGCCGGCGTTCTTCACCGAGGCCTGGTTCGACATCGTCGAGCACGTCCTGCGGGAGGCGCAGCGCACCGGGATGAGGATCTGGCTGTTCAACGACAGCAACTTCCCCAGCGGCAAGGCCGGCGGCATCATCGCCAACGGCGGCACGGTGGGGGACAAGACGTACGAGCCGAGCCCAGAGCTGCGGCTGAAGGCTCTGCAGCGCTCGACGCGGGTCGTCGAGGGCCCGACGACGATCGACCCTGCCGAGTCCAGCGGTCTCAGCGTCGAAGGCGGACGGCTCGTCGTGGACGCGGCCATCCGCGAGGGCGCGCACCCGATCAGCTCCGGTGCGACCTGGGGCGACTACACCGCGACCGGGAAGGTCACCCTGACCGCCTCCGGCGCGCAGCTCGTCGTACGCGCCTCCGAGGACGGCAGCCGCGGCTATCTCGTCGACGTCGACGTGAAGGGCAAGGCCAGCGTCTGGCGTCTCGACGGCGGCTCGCGGACCCGGCTGACCACGGGTGTGAACACGCCCGGCTTCTCGCCACGTCGGGAGCAGACGATCAGCGTCACCGTCTCCGGCAACCGGATCCAGCCGGTGATCAACAAGACCGTCCAGCCCGAGGCGGTCGACGCGACGTACGCCACGGGTGCTCCGGCGGTCAGCGCGGAGTTCGGCGGTGTCGGGATCGAGGACGCGGTCGAGGGCCTTCAGCGCGTGCAGTGGAACGACCTCACCGTCACCGACCCGGCCGGGGCGGCCTTGTGGTCGCAGAGCTTCGACGGCAGCGAGGCGATCGGTGACTTCGGCGGCCCGCTGGTCAGGCTGAAGGACACGGTCGCGGCCGCGGCTCGCCCGACGGGATCTACCGACGGTGGCGACCTCGTCGAGCTCACCCCGAACCTCGAGGACGGCTCCTGGACGGTGCCGGCGGGGCGCTGGCAGGTGGACACCTTCGCCCACACGACCTTGGTCGACGACACCAGCGGCTACCACCGCGGCTACCTCAATCTGCTCGACCCCGACGCGACCGACCGGCTGCTCGAGGTGGTGCAGGGGGAGTACCTGCGCCGTTTCGGCTGGGCGATGGGCTCGGTCGTGCCCGGCTTCTGGGACGACGAGCCGTTCATATCCTCGGCCGAGCCGTGGCCGTTCAAGCGGCTCGCCTGGTCCGACGGTCTCGCGGACCTGATCGAGGACGCGGGTGGGTCCCCGGGCGTCGCGTTCACCGCCGCCTCCGACCAGCTCGGCCGCACCGGTGAGCAGTACGCCGGAACCTACTGGCGTGCGGTCAACGACGCGTTCGCGACCAACTACTACCAGCGCCAGGCCGCCTGGATGGGCGAGCACGGGCTGCAGCTGATCACCAATCCGCTCCTCGACGAGGAGGGCCCGCAACAGCGGATGCACAGCACCGGCGACCTGGCCAAGAACAACCAGTACGCCCAGGTCCCCGGCACCGACATGATCACCACCGACTACACGGCAGGCAGGCAGACCACCCTGATGCGCAACGCCGCCTCGGCGGCACACCAGAGCGGTGCCGAGCGTGCCCTGGTGGAGGTGTTCGGCAACTCCGGGTGGGGTGTCGCGCCGGAGTACATGCACGCCACGATCGGTGCCCTGGCCACCCGGGGAGCCAACTTCACCGCGCTGCACGCGATGTGGACCGACGAGAAGCAGGTCTACTTCGCGCCGCCGTTCGGGCCCGCCAGCACCTACTGGGACGCGATGGGCGACGTCGACGCCTGGATCGGCCGGGTCATGGAGCTCGGCCGGGGCGACTCGCTCGCCCGGACCGCCCTGGTCCAGCCGCAGCGGGCCGCGGAGCAGACCAGGTCGACGGACGCGGAGCACGAGCTCGACGACCACCTCAGTGGCGCCGCCTTCGCGCTCGAGCGCGGCCAGGTCGACTTCGACCTGGTCAGCGACGGTTCGCTGTCCGGTGATCCGGGCACTCGTTATCAGGCGCGCTCCGACGACGGCGTGCTGAAGGTCGGCGACGCGAGCTACCGGATGCTCGTGCTGCCGACGACACCGGTCCTGGACCTGGAGACCGCCCGAACCCTGAAGAAGTTCGTACGCGGCGGCGGCCGCGTGGCGGCCGTCGGGCCGTTGCCCGCGCTCGAGGCCGGCGGTCGGACCGCAGAGCTGGACCGGGAGCTGCGCTCGCTGTTCGGTGGCGCCTCGGCGGGGTGGACCCGTCACGGCGAGGGCCACGTCGCCGTCGTCGCGGACGCGGACGCGCTCGGTGGGCTCGCGGCCTCCGCCGGTGTCTCCGCCGCCGAGCTCAGCCCGGCCGCACCGGCGGTGCGGGTGCTGCGTACCAGCCGGGACGGGGACGTCGCGTTCCTGGTCAACAACGAGAGCGACCAGGCCGTCACCACCTCGGCCACCCTTCCGGTCGACGGCGTGCCGGAGGTCTGGGACCCGCGGGACGGCAGCACCGAGGTCGCCGCGACGTACGACGAGGGCGGGAGCAAGGAGACCACCGTGCCGCTGCGCCTCGACCCGTACGAGACGCTCGCGATCGTCTTCCAGAAGGGCACCACGGCAGGGGCGCACCTGGTCGGCGACCAGGTCGCCGAGTCGGTGACCCGGAGCGGGAAGGCGCTCGAGGCGACCGTCCTGGTCGACGAGCCCGGGACGACGGCTCTCACCGGCAAGGACGGGCAGCGGACCTACCGCGGCGAGGCCACGACGACCGACCCGCTGCAGCCGATCGCGCTGGACGGTCCGTGGACGGTGAAGCTCGAGCGGGAAGGCGAGACGGAGCAGACCCGGCCGCTGGGATCGTGGACGACCATCGACCCCCGGTTCTCCGGGAGTGCGACCTACCGCACCTCCGTCGACGTCACCGCCGCCGACCTGGCCGGACGGCGGATGCTGCTCGACCTCGGCGAGGTGCGCGACATCGCGCAGGTCACCATCAACGGGGTCGTGCTGCCGCGGGCGCTGTGGCGTCCGTACGTCATCGACGCCACCGAGGCGCTCCGTGCCGGTGCCAACACGATCGAGGTCCGGGTCACCAACACGCTGCTGAACCAGCGTGGCAAGGCCAACCAGGTCCCGCCGACCTCCGGTCTGCTCGGGCCGGTCAGCCTCCGTCCGAGGGCGGTGGTCGTCGCGGAGCTGACCGCGTCGAGGTGAGCCAGGGCTAGGGGCGGCCCGACTCGGTATAGGTCGGGCCGCCCTTCAGCGCCGCCAGAGCGGCCTCGACCCGACGCGCGGTGAAGTCGGCGGCCCGCTCGCGGACCTCGTCGAGGGTACAGAACGCCACGGAGCGGATCTCGCGAGGCTGGAGGGTGGTGCGCTCGACGATCGATGGCGGGTGGACGCCGCCGTCGAAGACCAGGCAGACGGCGTCGTCCCAGCCGCCCCACGGCGGCAGCCAGTCGGTCAGCAGCAGGTCGCCGGCGGGGAGGACGAGGGCGAGCTCCTCCTCGATCTCGCGGGTGGTGGCGAGCTTCGGCGACTCGCCGACCTCCACGATGCCGCCGGGCAGGTCCCAGTCCTTCTTGTAGGTCAGCTGGCACATCAGGACGCGCTCCTCGGCGTCGCGCACCAGCATCTGCCCGATCGCGCGCTTGCGCGGGAGGAACGAGTTGAGCAGCGCCCGGAAGCCCTCGGGCGCCTCCACCGGGGCATCGCTCGCGACCCGGGCGTAGATCATCCGGTCCTTGCCGCCCGCCACGCCGCGGAGCAGCCCCTCGCGGTGAAGTCCCGACCAGGTCGCGGTGCGCTGTTCGGACGGGTCCTCCGGGTCGACCAGCGCCTCCACCCGATGATGGGTGAGCAGCGCGGCGGCCACCTCGCGGCGTACGACATCGACGGCCTCGCCCGCGGCCCACTCGATCCGGGCAACGCCCTCCGCCACCGTTGTCGTCTCTGGCTCGCTCACGCGACCACCCTAGCGAGCCCGGACTGTCACAACCTGGGGGTTGCCGGTGTCTGGATGGGTGACGAGATGATCCCACGACACAGGAGGGCAACGATGCCCAGCACGTTCAGGATCCCGAAGGCAGCGAACCCGCTGACTCACGCGTCGGTAGGGTCGGGCGCATGAGTGAGTCCGAGGGGGCGAGCGCGGGCGCCGCGACCGAGGTCTTCGTCGCCCACCGCAACCTGCTCTTCACAGTGGCGTACGAGATGCTCGGCTCGGCCGCCGACGCCGAGGACGTGCTCCAGGAGACCTGGCTGCGCTGGGCCGAGGTGCCGCTGGAGGAGGTGCGCGACCACCGCGCCTATCTGGTGCGGATCACGACCAGGCTCGCGCTCAACCGCATCCGGACGCTCTCGCGCCGCAAGGAGACGTACGTCGGTCCGTGGTTGCCCGAGCCGCTGCTGACCGCGCCGGACGTCGCCGAGGACGCCGAGCTCGCCGACTCGCTCTCGACCGCGGTGCTGCTGGTGCTGGAGACGCTCTCGCCGACCGAGCGGGCGGTCTTCGTGCTGCGCGAGGTCTTCGCGCTGGGCTACGACGAGATCGCGGCTGCGGTGGACAAGTCGCCCGCTGCGGTGCGGCAGATCGCCCACCGGGCGCGGGACCACGTCGCCGAGCGGCGGCCGCGCGAGTCGGTCTCGGCGGCCGAGGCGCGGCGCGCGTTGGAGCGGTTCCGTGACGCCGCGACCGGCGGCGACCTGCAGTCGCTGCTGGACGTGCTCGCCCCCGACGTCGTGCTCTTCTCCGACGGCGGCGGTGTGGTGCAGGCGGCCCGCAGGCCGATCCACGGCGCCGAGAAGGTGCTCCGGTTCTTCGAGGGCCTGGCCACGAAGTTCGGCATCCCCAGGTTCGAGCTGACCAGCGTCAACCGTGCCCCCGGGATGCTGGTCTACTTCGGCGAGGAGGTCGACGGCGTCGTCACTCTGCACGTCGAGGACGGCAAGGTCACCGGCCTCTACTACGTACGCAACCCCTCCAAGCTCAGCGGCGTCGTCGAGCAGGTCCAGCTGGAACGCTGAGGCCGACGCCGGCCCCGAGGTGGCGCGTGCAAGGGTGACGACCTACGTGCTGCTGCTGGGAGGTCGGCGATGGAAGAGCGGGTCGAGGGTCGGCCACTGCTCGCGGTGCTGGTCACGCTCTGTGTGACCGTCACCGCGGCGTACGGCGTCCTCTACTACGCCTTCACCGTCCTGCAGCCGCGGATCGTCGACACCACCGGATGGTCGGCGGCCGCGATCACGACCGCCTTCTCCGCGGGGACGCTGGTGGGCGCCGTCGCGGGCATCCCCGTCGGGCGGGTCATCCAGCGCTTCGGGCCGCGGTGGGTGATGGCCGGGGCCAGTCTGCTGGGGGCGGTGTCGCTGCTCGTCGTCGCCGCCGCGCCCTCGTACTGGATCTTCGCCCTGGGCTGGCTGCTGGTGGGGCTCTCGACCGCCGGCACCTTCTACCCGCCGGCCTTCGCGGCGCTGACCCACTGGTTCGGTACGCGGCGAGTCGATGCGATCACGACCCTCACCCTCGCCGGCGGATTCGCCTCGACGATCTTCGCGCCGCTCACCGATGCGCTGGCGGGGTGGGTGGAGTGGCGATGGACGTACGTCATCCTGGCCGGCGCCTTCGTCGTGCTGACGTTCGTGCCGAGCGTCGTCGTGCTCGATCTCGCCTGGAAGCCTGCTGCGCCGGCCAAGGACGGCCGTCCTGTGCGGGACCGGGACGTGCTGCGGAGCAGCCGGTTCGTGCTCCTCACGCTCGCCGGGACGCTGGTCTCGTTGGCCGTGTTCGCCTCGATCGTCCACCTGGTTCCGTTCCTCGTCGAGCACGGGCTGAGCGCCACCACCGCCGCCTGGGCTCTCGGGCTCAGCGGCGCCGGTCAGGTCGCGGGGCGTGCGTTCTATCCGATGCTCGCGCGGCGTTTCGGTGTCCGCGCCCGGATGATCGGGGGAGTGCTCTGGTTCGCCGCCTCCGTCGCGCTGCTTCCGTTGTTGCCTGCCGTCGGCTGGGTGATGATCGTCGTCGCGGTGCTCACCGGGACCGCTCGCGGGCTCTACACGCTCATCGCTGCGACCGTCGTCAGTGACGTGTGGGGGCCGGAGAGGTACGCCGCGCTCAACGGTGTCTACTCGGCTCCTGCTGGGGTTGCTGGTGCGCTTGCTCCTGCTGTGGGGGCTGCGCTTGCGACGGTCTTGGGCGGGTATGACGCGCTCTACTGGGTTCTTGCTGGGACTGTGCTGGTCGCTGCCTTGCTTGCTGGGGTTGCCTTGGGGTCGTTCGACCGACGGTGACGTGGTCGTGCTGAGGCCGGTGCTCACGAAATCAGAACGCGATCGACGTGCGGCCGTGACAGGATCGCCCGGTGGCCAGTTCTGTCCGTCTCATCAGGTCTTCCGCGCTCAGCGATGTCGCTCAGTACGCCTACGCGTCGACCGTCGGGAGCGACGCGCGACTGATCTTCCTCGCGGGTGCGTGCCCGCTCGAGCAGGACGGGTCGACGGCCGCCGTCGGTGACTACGCAGGGCAGGCTGCCAAGTGCATCGAGACGCTGAGCGAGGCGCTCAGGGCGGCCGGCGCGGGGATCGGAGACGTGGTGAGCACTCGTGTGCTGGTTGCATCTTCGCAGCGATCGGATCTCGTCACGGCGTGGCAGGTGGTTCGCGACGCGTTCGGCGATCATGACGTGCCCAGCACCCTGATGGGGGTGACGGTCCTCGGCTATGCCGATCAGCTGGTCGAGATCGAGGCCGTAGCCGCGGTTGTCGACTGACTGCTCCCGCGCACCTACGGGACGACGACGGCGCGGCCGCGAAGCGTGCCCTCGTGAAGTCGCCGGTACGCCTCCGGTGCCTCGTCCAGGGAGAACCGCTCCGTCTCCACGTGCACGAGCCCGGCGCGGGCGAGGTCGAAGACCTCCATCAGCTCCGAGCGCGAGCCCCAGTACGGAGCCCGGATCACCGCGTCGTACGGCTTGGAGAGCGTGCCTACCTGGGCGCTGGCGGTGTTGACGCCGACGATGACCAGATCGCTCTCCACGCCGATCACGGACGAGGCCAGGTCGACGGTGGGCTGGGCGCCGACGAAGTCGAAGACGGCGGTGACGCCGCGGGCGCCGACTACCTTGCGGATGTTGTCGGCGGCTGTCTTGTCGGACAGGAAGGCGTGGTGGGCGCCTACGTCGGTGGCCAGGGCGAGCTTGTCCTCGTTGAGGTCGAGTGCGATCACGGTCGCGGGGGAGAGGGCCCGCAGCAGCTGGATCGCGACGTGGCCGAGGCCGCCTGCGCCGATCACGACGGCGGTCGAGCCGGCGACCAGCTTGGACAGGGAGCCCTTGATGGCGTGGTAGGGCGTCAGGCCGGCGTCGGTGAGCGCGACGTTGGCGACCGGGTCGAGGTCGCCGAGTGGCAGCAGGTGGCGGGCGTCCGGCACGAGCACGTACTCAGCCATGGTGCCGTCGGTGCCGAGCCCTGGCGGGCTGATGTGGAGCTCGGCGGCGCGCTCGCAGTAGTTCTCCTTGCCCTGCGCGCAGGGGTAGCAGCGGCCGCAGCCCTGCGGTCCGTAGATCGCCACCGGCTCACCGGGCTCGATCCCGTGCGCTCCGTCGCCGAGGGCGTCGACGACCCCGACACCCTCGTGCCCGAGCGTCATCGGCAGCGGGTAACCGAACGAATGCCAGGCATCCTCCGGCAGGCCCATCAGGAAGGAGTCGGAGTGGCAGGCGCCGGCGGCGGTGATCTTCACCCGCACCTGGCCCGGTGCCGGCTCCGGCACCGGAACCTCGCTGATCTCCGGCGCAGCGCCGATCTTGACGTACCTCAGAGCCTTCATCGTCGATCTCCAGACCGGCAGGACCCCCGCCCGCCGCTGCGTCCCGTTCTACCCTGGCGTCCGCGCGGATGCCAGGGTAGAACGGGGTCCGGCTACTGCCCGAAGACCTGCAGCTCGGCGGCGTGGACGATGGTGCCGCGGTCGGAGCCGGTCTTGCAGTCGGTCGTCGTGAGCGGGTCGGCGTCCTGCTCACCGGCGTAACCTGCGTAGCCCGTGCACTGGTTCTCCAACGCCACCAGACGGACCGCCGCGGCGGAGGTGTCGGGGACGTCGAAGGTACGCAGGTTGAGGTTGGGCGCGACCGGCCTCGGGCGCTTTCCGGGGAAGGCGTCGTCGGCCGAGGTGTAGAAGCGCTTCCAGGTCGCCCCGGCCGTGTCGCACGCGGAGACGCACGCCTCCAGGGCGAACTTCCGGAGCGCGGTGAAGCGCGACCCCGAGTCGGCGTCGGTGTCGGTGGCCGGCGACAGGTAGGCGCTGATGTTGACCGTCTTCACCGTGCGCGTCCCACCGGCGAGGTCCACGGCGATCGAGGGCGTGGTGGCGTCCACGTTGTCCGCGGTCACCCCGCCCCAGTTGGTGCCCTCGGTGCCGTCGATCAGGGCGGCCGGGTTGCGCGCGCCCTCGGTCGAGGTGAGCACCTTGGCCCCGTTGGCGGCCGCGGCCAGGTTGGTCCCGGTCGCGAACGAGACGGTCTTGGTGACCTCCGCGGGGGAGACCGTGACCGTCTTGCGCTGGGCGCCACCGGTGGCGGAGACGTAGAGGAGCTCGTACGTCCCCGGCACGAAGTGAGCCACCGACCCGAGTCCGGTGCCGGAGAGCGTGTCGGCGATCGGGGTCGCCCGCGCTTCGAAGCGGCCGACGTAGACCTTCCCGGCCGCCGGTGCGGTGAAGGTGACCTTGACGTTGCGCGAGGCCGGCGAGGCGAAGCTCGGGGTCGGCTCGTGGTCGTCGGCGGTCGTGGTGGCGTACTGGCCCATGCCGCGTCGGGCGAACGCGTCGGCGATCACCTGGCGGTTGGCGCCGCCGAAGCGCATCTGGTCGGCGGCGAGGAACGCGTCGCGGGCGTCCAGCATCGAGGTCGCACCCTGCTGGAGCAGGAACGAGTCGAAGACCAGCTGGATCCAGCGGCGGTTGCCGGGGCACTTGTCGGCTGCCAGCGGCGAGGCGGTGGTCGTCCCGACCGAGCAGCGCCGCTGCAGGGCCTTGTCGGCGTAGGGGTACGTCGCGTCGTACTTGTCGACCAGCGCCTGCCGCACCGACCACATCGTGCCGTTCCAGATCTCGCCGTCGGCGTGGACCTCGGGCCCGGTGCTGTCGAAGCCGTAGTCGGAGAAGTTGAGCGGGTTCTTGTCGATCGCGAAGTCACGGATCGCGACGTCGGTGTTGCCGGTGGCGTAGGAGCCGACGGCCCAGGGGCTGCCGCCGTTGTAGAGGTCGTGGGCGAACATGTGCTCGGCCGCGGCCAGGTCGCTCCAGGACTCACCCATCGCGCCGCCCTGCTCCGAGGTCAGGCCGTCGTCGGGGCCACCGACCATCCGGTTGGAGATGGCGTGGGTGTACTCGTGGCCGACGATCCCGAAGTCCAGCGAGCCGTCGGTGCAGGGCGCGTAGAAGGCGCCGGCGGCGGGCTGGAAGAGGTACTGGTTGGTGATGCCCGGGACGCCGTCCATCAGGGTGAGCTGGTTGGCGTTGTTGCGACCGGTCAGCAGCCCGGTCTGCTCCACGACCTGGGAGTCGAGCGCCGCGGCCTGCGCGTTGCCGACCTCGGCGTCGAGGCCGCGTCCACCGCGACCCAGGTTGTCGGTCTGCAGGTTGTAGTTCTCCTCGGTGAAGCCGAGGAAGTAGGACCAGTCGTGCATCCGGTTGTGGCTCGCGAACAGGTTGCCGACGACGTAGTTGACGTCGTTGCCGCCCGGCACCATGTTGGTGGGGGCGCACTTGGAGTTGTTCCAGGCGTCGGTGAACGTGCCGGTGTAGTCACGCACCGGCGAGATCGGCGCCTGCTCGAGGCCACCGGCGGCCAGCGGCGAGAGCCAGCCCTCGTGGGTGTTGGCGTTGTTGCCGATGGTCGTCAGCGAAGGCACGCCGACGGTCGTGTTGAGCAACGTGTCCCACGGACCGGCGTTGGCCAGGCTCTTCAGCTCCGGCCCGGTGCACTCGGCCACCTTGGTCCAGCACGCGATCACGTCGTTGGCCGGGACTGCGTCACCGCCGGTCGAGGCAGCGTCGGGGGTGCCGGGGAAGTAGGACCAGCGCGGGTTGCTGCCCGGCAGGTCACCGGTCTCCGCGCCGGCATCGGAGGACGCGACGGTCACCGTGTAGCTGCCGACGAGGAGCGAGTCGTCGAAGGGACAGACCTGGACCGCGTACGTCCCGGGGTCGATCTTCTCGGCGGTGTAGGTAGCGGTCTCGGGGCTGGTGAGCAGGTCACCCTCCACGAGCAGCTTCCCATCAGGAGCGAACAGCTTCACGGTGAAGTCGTCGGTCGGCAGCCCGATCGCGACCGCAGCCAGGGTGCGGGTCTTGTCGTCGGAGATCTCGAAGGTGTGCTTCGGGCCGCAGGCTCCGAGGGCGGTGCCGGTGAACGGGCCCTCGACGTCGTTCTCGTGATCGACGTTGTCGCGGCGCAGGAGCACGTCGCCGGTGACCGCGTCGACCAGCACCGTCTGCCCCAGGAGGGTGGCGGCGGCGGAGTCGACGACGGTGGCCTGGAAGACAGGGCGTACGCCCTCGCCGGGGACGGGGAGCGCCCGCAGCCGCACCAGCTGGTCGGTCGCCAGGCCGGGGACCGTCAGCTTGGTCCAGTCGGTCAGCTTCGCGGCGGCGTCGGTGACGATCTCGCCGACCTTCGACCCGGAGATGGGGCGTCCGGCCGAGGCCGCCGCCTTCAGCCACGCCTCGGTCGGGGTGAGCTCGGCCTTCGCCGGGGTGCCGGTCACCTTGGACAGCGAGGAGGAGACGTAGGTGATGGCGCCGTCGGCCACGCCCACGGTGACCATCCCCTCCGTGGCGGCGGACAGGCCGTCGTAGGTCTGCCGGAAGAGCACGGCATGACCGCCCCCGTCGGCCAGCTTCTGGTCGCTGACGAGCTCGAGGTCGAGGTCGCCCAGCTGAGCCGCGGTGAGCCCGAAGACCGCCGCGTTGTCGGCGAGGAAGCCCCGGGCGGCGGTGACCGGGTCCGAGGAGGCGGCCGTGGCCAGCACGCCGTCGGCGGTGATCAGCGAGGTCGGCGTCCCGTGGGCGTTCCAGCGGATGTCGACGGCGTCTAGGGCCTGGGCCGCGGACTCCTGGGCTGAGGTGGGCAGCACGCGGTCGCGTACGTCCAGGCCGGCATCGGCCTCGTGACCGAGCAGCCCGCCGGAGCGGGACACGTCGGCCGTGGTGGCAGTGTCATCAGTGGTGGAGAGCGCGGCACCCGAGACCGGCGTCACCAGCACGAAAGCGCCGAGGGCGATGCTCAGCGCGGCACCGAGGCTCACCCTGGCGCGACTGGAACGAATATCGGTCATGTTATTGAAACGTCCCTTTACCGGCGCGGGTTACGCGATACACGCAACGCCTGTACCGCGAACCGGCAGACAAGAGGCGGAAGGCACCCGATAGTGTTCCGGACACATGTAACCGCCTTCACAGACAGGGGAGCGCCACGATGGGTGACTTCGTCAACCTCGCCGTCGAGGACGGCGTCGGCACGATCCGCCTCGACCGGCCGAAGATGAACGCGATCAGCTTCCAGGTGCAGGCCGAGCTGCTCGAGGTCGCGACCGAGGCGGCAGCCGACGAAGACGTACGCGCGGTCGTGGTCTACGGCGGCGAGCGGCTCTTCGCCGCCGGCAACGACGTCAAGGAGATGGCCGGCCTCTCCTACTCCGAGATGGCCAAGCGGGTCGCCGGCGTGCAGGCCGCGGTGACGGCTGTCGCGGAGATCCCGAAGCCGGTGGTGGCCGCGGTGACCGGCTACGCGCTGGGTGGAGGCTGCGAGCTGGCGCTCGCGGCCGACTTCCGGATCGCCGCCGACGACGCGACCTTCGGTCAGCCGGAGGTGCTGCTCGGCATCATCCCCGGTGCCGGCGGCACTCAGCGGCTGGCACGGCTGATCGGGCCGTCCAAGGCCAAGGATCTGATCTTCTCGGGCCGCTTCGTCAAGGCAGACGAGGCGCTTGCAATCGGCTTGGCCGACCGGCTCGTACCGGCGGCCTCGGTCTATGAGGAGGCGCTCGCGTGGGCGAGCCAGTTCAAGAAGGCGGCACCGTACGCTCTGGCGGCGGCGAAGACGGCGATCGACAAGGGGCTCGGGGTGGACCTCGCCACCGGGCTGGCCCTCGAGCAGCAGCAGTTCGCCGGCGTGTTCGCGACGAAGGACTCCCAGACCGGAATGGCATCGTTCCTGGAGAACGGCCCCGGCAAAGCCAACTTCGAAGGGAAGTGAATCGCGTGTCCGACACCAAGACGTCCACCGGCCCGGGCATCGTCCACACCATCCGTTCCTACGCCTCCAGGATCGTCTGGGCGATCGCGCTGCTCGCCGCGCTGGCGCTGGCGATCGGAGCGCTGCTGATCGCGCTCAAGGCGAACCAGGACAACACCCTCGTGGCGTTCATCCTTGACCTCGCCGACCTCGCCGACCTCGGCCTGTTCTCACGGGAGAACGGCATCAAGCAGTTCAGCGGTGAGGACGCCGAGATCAAGAACGCGCTCTTCAACTGGGGCATCGGTGCGCTGGCGTGGCTGATCGTCGGCCGCATCGTGGCCGGTGTGATCCGGCCCTGAGCCCATGTGACATTCTCAACGCGTAGGCACCTGTCATCCGTATGTGACTGACGGGTAACATCGCTGGCGAACTACGACCATTCCAGGAGGGGCCGGCAAGGCCGCACCATCATGAACATTGTTGTGCTTGTGAAGTACGTGCCGGACGCGACCGCGGACCGGCAGTTCGAGGACGACTTCACCGTCGACCGCGTGAACGTCGACGGTCTGCTCTCCGAGCTCGATGAGTACGCCGTCGAGCAGTCGTTGCAGATCAAGGAGAAGCGCGAGGGTGAGGAGATCACCGTCACCGCGCTGACCGTTGGTCCGGAGGCCGCCGAGGCCGCTGTGCGCAAGGCGCTGCAGATGGGTGCCGACAAGGGCGTCCACGTCGTCGACGACGCGATCGCCGGCTCGGACTCCATCGCCACCTCGCTGGTGCTGGCCAAGGCGATCGAGAAGCTCGGTCCGGTCGACCTCGTGGTCGGCGGTCTGGCCTCGACCGACGCCGGCATGAGCGTCGTCCCGGCGATGCTGGCCGAGCGCCTCGGCTTGCCGCAGGTCACCCTGGCCTCGGTCGTGGAGACCCAGGGCGACCAGATCCGGATCAAGCGTGACGGTGACGTGGCCACCGAGGTCATCGGCGGCACGCTGCCGCTGGTCCTCTCGGTCACCGACCAGTCCGGTGAGGCGCGTTACCCGTCGTTCAAGGGCATCATGGCGGCCAAGAAGAAGCCGCTGGAGACGTGGTCGCTGGCCGACCTCGGTGTCGACGCCGCCCAGGTGGGTCTGGGTGCTGCCTACACCGCGGTCGAGGAGACGGCGGCCCGTCCGCCGCGCACCGCCGGCGAGATCGTCACCGACGAGGACGGCTCGGGCGCCAAGGCGCTGGCCGAGTTCCTCGCGTCCAAGAAGTTCATCTGAGGCCGGGAAGGATTCTGAATCATGGCTGAAGTTCTCGTTCTCATCGACCACGTGGGTGGTCAGGTCAAGAAGCCGACCTACGAGCTGCTCACCCTGGCCGCCAAGCTCGGCGAGCCGTCGGCTGTCTACATCGGTGGCGCCGACGGTGCCGCTGGTGCCGCGGAGGCCGTGAAGGGCTACGGCGCCGAGAAGGTGTACGTCATCGACGACGCCCAGATCAAGGGCTACCTGGTGGCCCCGAAGGCCGAGGCGCTCGCGCAGCTGGCCGGCACCGCCTCCCCGGCCGCGATCCTGCTGCCCTCCTCCGCGGAGAACAAGGAGGTCGCCGCTCGTCTGGCGATCAAGCTCGACTCCGGTCTGATCACCGACGCGGTCGACCTGGATGAGTCCGGTGTGGCGACCCAGTCGGTCTTCGCCGGCAACTTCACGGTCAAGGGCAAGGTCACCAAGGGCACCCCGATCATCACGGTCAAGCCCAACTCGGCCGCTCCGGTCGAGAAGGCCGGCGCCGCCGCAGTCACCCCGTTCGAGGTGACCATCTCCGACGCCGCCAAGACCGCCCAGATCGTGGCCTCCCAGCCGCGTAAGGCCTCCGGGCGTCCCGAGCTCACCGAGGCCGCGATCGTGGTCTCCGGTGGTCGTGGCACCGGCGGTGACTTCTCCGCCGTCGAGGGTCTCGCCGACGCGCTCGGTGCCGCTGTCGGTGCCTCGCGTGCCGCGGTCGACTCCGGCTGGATGCCGCACACCTTCCAGGTCGGCCAGACCGGTAAGACCGTCTCCCCGCAGCTCTACGTGGCCAACGGGATCTCCGGTGCGATCCAGCACCGTGCCGGTATGCAGACCTCGAAGACCATCGTCGCGGTCAACAAGGACGAGGAGGCACCGATCTTCGAGCTCGTCGACTTCGGTGTGGTGGGCGATCTGCACACCGTCCTCCCCGCCGTCACCGAGGCTGTGAAGGCGGCCAAGGGCTGATCACGGTGTGACGTACGTCCCGAAAACCCGCCTCCGAGCACGGCTCGGAGGCGGGTTTCTTTCGGTTTGGCATCTTGTTCTGGGAATTGTCGTTGCGGGCCATACGTCGCTGGGTATAGTCCGGCCGCATGTGGGTGAATGCGCTGAGGTCGAGGACGACCCGGAAGATCTCGATCGCTTCGGCTGTGGCTGGCTGCGTGGCGGCCATGGTCATCGCGACGATGTCCGTGGTCTCGACACCGGCGACCGCGGCGACCTGGACGCCGCCGGCGGGGCCGTTCTTCAACAACCCGACCGGCGACGCGACGCAGCGCAACTTCATCGTCCACCGGATCAACAACAGCATCCGCTACGCGGCCAAGGGCTCCTACATCCGGTTCGTCACCTACAACCTGGACCGCGCCGACACCGTCAAGCACCTCATCGCCGCGCACAAGCGTGGGGTGCACGTGCAGATCCTGGTCAACCGGAAGATGTGGAGCAGCGGGGAACGGAACCTGGCCGCCCAGCTCGGCACCAGGCGCTCCCGGCCGAGCTTCATCTACGGCTGCGCCGGCGCCTGCCGCGGCTATGACACCGGCAACCTGCACATCAAGATCCACTCGTTCACCCAGATCGGCGCCAAGCGCAACGTCATCATCAACAGCTCCGGCAACCTCGGTGGCGGCGCGGCCGGTTCGCAGTGGAACGACGCCCAGACGATCTACGCCAACGACAGCCTGTGGCAGACCTGGCTGCGGATGTTCAACGAGCTCAAGGCCGACAAGAAGGCCACGCCGCGCTACGTGTCGTGGTCCGGTGGCGGCACCTCCGTCGGCTTCCAGCGCACGCGTCCAGGCACGACCAGCGACGAGATCTACGCCCGCGGCACCGGCGACCGGGTCATCGACCGGCTGCGCCTGATCGGCTGCAGCGCGCCCAGCGGATACGGCACCAAGGGCAAGACGATCCTGCGGATCCACATGTACGCCTGGTACGGCCGCCGTGGCGAGCGCATTGCCGACGAGGTCGTCCGGCTGAAGAAGCGCGGCTGCGTGGTCCGGGTGATCGGCTCGGTCACCAGCAACGTGGTCTACCGCAAGCTGAGGGCGGTCGGCATCCCGGCGCGCGACGCCGCCTGGGACTGGGGCCAGAAGAAGTCGACCAGCGGCGACAACATCGTCTACGGCTCGCGCTGCTACTCCCACTACAAGTGGATGAGCGTCAACGGCCGCTACGCGGACCGGGGCACTTACAGCGTCTGGACCGGCTCGGAGAACTGGTCGCCGCCGTCGTTCAGCAACGACGAGGTCACCTTCCGGTTCACCTCGAAGAGCTACTACACCGCCTACACCGCCCGGTTCAACAAGATGTGGGACAGCCCGCGGGCCACGCACCGCATCTACCTGGAGCCGAAGACCCGCCCCTGCGCCTGACCGTCGGGCCGCTACCCTCGCCGGGTGAGCTTCGGTGAACTCGGTGGGGGCCTTCGGCCGCTCGACGGCGGCTGGTCGGGCGAGACGTTCCTGGCAGAGGCAGGCGGGGAGAGGTCGGTCGTGCGGGTCTTCGCCGACCCGCGCCACCACCCGCAGGCCGCGGAGGTCCACGAGGCCCTGCACCGTCTGGTGCGGGGCCTCGTCCCGGTCCCGGACGTCCTGGAGGTACGCCGCGCCGACCCGGCCACGGGCACGCCCGCGCTGCTGGTGACCGAGTTCGTCGAGGGCGTACGCGGCGACCTGCTGCTCCCCGACCTGGACGAGGCGCAGCAGGGCAGGCTCGGGCGTGGCTTCGGAGGGGTCGCGGGCACCCTGGCCGGGATGCCCTTCCTGACCGCCGGGACCTTCGCCGACAAGGACCTGCGGGTCGAGGCGTTCGCCCTGGACCTGACCGAGTGGGTCGAGTCGTACGCCGAGCGTCTCGACTGGTCAGCGGCCGACCTGGACGGTCTGCGGGACGTGGCCGCCGACGCCCAGGACCTGCTCGACACGGTCTCCCGGGCGAGCCTGGTGCACAGCGACCTCAACCCCAAGAACCTCATCGTGGACCCGGAGACGCTACGCGTCCGCGCGGTGCTGGACTGGGAGTTCGCCCACGCCGGTTCACCGTTCGCCGACCTCGGCAACCTGGTGCGCTTCGATCGCGGGGAGGCGTACGTCTCAGGGGTGCTGGAGGGTTACGTCGCGGTGCGTGGGGGCAGTGCCACGGATGCTCTCGAGCTGGCCCGCGCCGCGGACCTGGTCGCGCTGGTCGAGCTCGGGGCGCGGCGTACCGCCAATCCGGTGGCCGCCCGGGCACACGACCTCCTGCTCGAGATCGCCCGATCCGGGGATGTCCACACCGCCCCGGAGGGCGCCGATCGCGGCTAGGATCGGAGCGCGCCGGACGGTGCCGGCGCAACCTGGGGGATGGTTGTGGGAGTGAGTGAGTTCGACGGGGCTCGGGGCCCCGCCGGAAGTTGGTGGTGTGGCTGGACGCCCTGGATCTCGGCGCTCGTGCTGTCGGCGCTGTTCGCAGGTGCGACATCGGGGATCGCGTACGTCCGGAAGTCCTACCGGCCGCCGGTGGACTACCCGGCGATGACCGAGTCCGAGCCTGCGGCGAGCACCTCGCCGTCCGCTGCGGCGAAGCAGGACAGGCGAAGGTCGCCCTCGACGCGACCGACGGGCGCGCCCGAGCCGACGCCGGTGAAGGCGCCGCGCAAGGTCCGGCCCTCGGCCTCCGGATCGGGGAGCGGCGAGCCGATGGCGACGCCGGAGCCGTCCGAGAGCCCGTTCGACCCGCTCGGAGGTCTCGGCGTGCTGCTGGGCCTCGGTGACGAGGACTGACCCCGACCCTGCGGTCCGCACGGCGAAAGGGTGATGGCCGCGTGCCGCCGACGGCATAGGCTTTCTCGCATGAGTGCAGAGGCAGTGATCCGAGAGGTGGCGGCGAAGGCACGAGAGGCGAGCTACGAGCTCGCGGTCGCGCCGCGCAGCGTGAAGGACGCGGCGCTGCACGCGATGGCCGACGCCCTCCTGGCGCGGGCCGACGAGGTGCTGGAGGCCAACGCGGACGACGTCGCCCGTGCCGAGGGCTCGGGTAGCCCGGCCAACATCATCGACCGCCTCACCCTGACCCCGGAGCGTCTCGACGGCATCGCCGCCGCGCTCCGCGAGCTCGCCGCGCTCCCGGACCCCGTCGGAGACGTCGTACGCGGCAGCACCCTCGCCAACGGCCTCGAGCTGCGTCAGGTGCGGGTGCCCTTCGGTGTGGTCGGGATGATCTACGAGGCGCGACCCAACGTGACCGTGGACGCGGCCGGGATCTGCCTGAAGTCCGGCAACGCGGCGCTGCTGCGCGGCTCCTCCAACATCGCGTCCAGCAACGTGGCGATCGCCGCGGTGCTGCGCGACGCCGTCGTCTCCGTCGGTCTCCCGGCCGACGTGATCCAGGTCGTCCCCGGCGAGGGCCACGACTCGGTCAAGGCGCTGATGCGTGCCCGCGGTCTGGTCGACGTGCTCATCCCGCGTGGTGGCGCCGGGCTGATCCGCAGCGTCGTCGAGGAGTCGACGGTGCCGGTCATCGAGACCGGGGTGGGCAACGTACACGTCTATGTCGACAAGGCCGCCGATCTCGAGAAGGCGGTCTCGATCGTCATCAACTCCAAGACCCAGCGCACCAGCGTGTGCAACTCCGCCGAGTCGTTGCTCGTGCACGCCGACATCGCCAAGGAGTTCCTGCCCATGATCGTCCCTGCCCTGCAGGAGCGTGGGGTGCAGATCCACGGCGACGAGGCCTTCCAGGCGTACGACCTCGTCGAGCCCGCCACCGACGAGGACTACGCGGCCGAGTTCCTGGCGCTGAAGATCAGCGCCGCGGTCGTACCCGACCTCGACGCCGCCATCGCCCACATCCGGCGCTGGTCGAGCGGTCACACCGAGGCGATTCTGACCGAGGACCTGGGCGCCGCCCGGCGGTTCACCGCCGCCGTCGACTCCGCCGCGGTCATGGTCAACGCCTCGACGCGGTTCACCGACGGCGGCGAGTTCGGCTTCGGCGCGGAGATCGGGATCTCCACCCAGAAGCTGCACGCCCGGGGCCCGATGGGTCTGCCCGAGATGACCTCGACGAAGTATGTGGTCACCGGGGACGGGCACGTGCGCTAGCGGCAGCAGCCACAAGGTAATCTGTGCGCCATGTCGAACTCTGTTGTGTCGAGCATCATCACCTCCGCTGAGCACGGGGCCGAGCACGGCACCTCTGGCATCGAGTGGGTCATCGGTGGCGGCGCCCTGGCGATCCTGGTCTTCGCGCTCCTGGTCCTGGTCTGGTTCGCCGGTGGCCGTGAGCACTCCTGAGCGCTGATCCGATGGGCAGCGGGGGAGCGCCCGAGCCAGGTCTGGAGGGCCTGACCGGCAAGCGCCGCGTCGGGGTGATGGGTGGCACCTTCGATCCCATCCACCACGGCCACCTGGTGGCGGCCTCCGAGGTGCAGTCGTTCTTCGACCTCGACGAGGTCGTCTTCGTGCCGACGGGCGATCCGTGGCAGAAGGCCGACCGGGATGTCTCGCCGGCCGAGCACCGCTACCTGATGACGGTCATCGCGACCGCCGCCAACCCGCGCTTCACCGTGAGCCGGGTCGACATCGACCGAGCCGGCCGCACCTACACGCGCGACACGTTGCGCGACCTCGCCAAGGCGCTTCCTGACGCCGAGCTCTACTTCATCACCGGGGCCGACGCACTCGCCGACATCTTCACCTGGCGCGACACCGACGAGCTCTTCGAGCTCGCCCAGTTCGTGGGGTGCACGCGCCCGGGCTACGCCATGGATCCCGAGGTCATCGCGAAGATCCCCTCCGACCGCATCACCATGCTCGAGATCCCCGCTCTGGCGATCTCCTCCTCCGACTGCCGCGAGCGGCGTCGCCGTGGCGAGCCGGTCTGGTATCTCGTCCCCGACGGCGTGGTGCAGTACATCGGCAAGCACGACCTCTACCGGCCCAGGGAACCCAGGGCCCCTCAATCCACGTCTCTCCACAATAAGGACCGCGTATGACCGCGACCGAGCACGCCATCGAGCTCACCATCACCGCCGCCCGGGCGGCCTCGGACAAGAAGGCCGGGCACATCCTGGCCTTCGATGTCAGCGACCAGCTGGCCATCACCGACGCCTTCGTGCTGGCCTCCGCCCCCAACGAGCGGCAGGTGCAGTCGATCGTGGACGAGGTCGAGCTGAAGCTCCGCGACCTCGGCTCCAAGCCGCTGCGCCGCGAGGGGCACAAGGAGGGGCGCTGGGTGCTGCTCGACTACGGCGAGATCGTGGTCCACGTCCAGCACGAGGAGGAGCGCCAGTTCTACGCCCTCGAGCGGCTCTGGCGTGATTGCCCCTCGATCTCGCTGCCCGCCGACATCGTCTCCGAGGGCTGAGGTCCGGTGGTCGAGCCTGCGGAGATCCGTCGCCTCATCCTGCTCCGCCACGGAGTCACCGGCTGGAACGCCGACGGCCGCTACCAGGGCCAGACCGACATCGAGCTGGCCGAGACCGGCCACCAGCAGGCCAAGGCCGCAGCTCGCGCTCTCGGGACGACCTTCGCCGTCACCCGCCTCGTCTCCTCGGACCTGATGCGGGCCCGGCAGACCGCTGCGTACGTCGCCGAGGAGACCGGTCTCGAGGCCGCGTACGACCCGCGGCTGCGGGAGGTCTGCGCGGGGGAGGCCGAAGGGATGAACCGCGCCCAGATCCTCGAGCGCTTCGGTGAGATGCCGGCCAGCTGGGAGCCCTACGGCGGGGAGTCCTGGCCCACGGTCGCGGCACGTTTCAGCGGCGCGCTCCACGACGTCGCCGGGACCGTCGCGCCCGGCGAGACCGTCGTGGTCGTCGCTCACGGCGGTGCCATCCGGCAGGGCCTGGCCGCCTTCCTCGGCTGGGACCCGTCCGTCGTCACCACCCTCGCCCCGCTGACGAACTGCGCCTGGATCGAGCTCACCGCCCGGGAGTCCGCCCACGGACTCATCCCGTCGGCGCCCTGGCGACTCGCGACGTACGGAATGGGCACCCCGATTTCGTGATCGCGGGAGCATTCCGCTACTGTTCTTCTCGTTGCCCGGGGTGATCAACCGGGACAACGCCACGGGGGTGTGGCGCAGCTGGTAGCGCATCTGCATGGCATGCAGAGGGTCAGGGGTTCGAGTCCCCTCACCTCCACCGAAACACCTGGTCACAGGCCATGTTCGAGTCCTAGCAATAGGAGCCGAACATGGCCTGTAGCCATTTGGCGGTCATAAAGTCCGGAGCGTACGTTGCCCGCGGATCGAGTCTCAGCGGGTGCCTCGACACGTCTCGAATCGCCTGGTTGGACTGGCGCACCTGACTGGCATGAACACTCACGCCAACACCACCTCCATCGCTGCTACTGCCGGCCAATCGAGTCTGGTCGAGACGACCGCTCGATCGAGCCGGTCCTTATCTTGGCCCAGATCGCCGAGCACCTCGGCGTCTCGGTCCAGGCGCCCTACGACCTGCCCAACAAGGGCCGCGGCCCGCGCGGGTTCAAGGTCGGCCGATGCCTGCACTTCCGGGTCAGCGAGGTCGACGCCTGGCTGCGGCAGCTGGAGTCCGAGGACTCCAACCCGTGGGTCGTGTCCGTGGTGACCAAGGTCGCGACGATCGTGAAGACCTACGCCAGCGGTGGTGGCTCCTCGTACGGGTCGTCGTCCTCTCGTGCTCGGCAGGCGGCCGCGGCTCAGAGCAAACTCCGTGCCCAGGCACAAGCAAAAAGCGAGCAGCGGTCAGCTGCGGTCATGGCCGAGCTGTGGAAGCAGGTCAACCCCAGGACTGGGGTAGGGGCATGGATGACGACTCAGGAAAAGTGGGAAAAGTATCGTGCGACAGACCTTGATGACGCTCTCACTGACTACCCAGGTCGAAAGGGCCCCGCCCCCGCGGACGCGCTGAAAAGTTGGAAGACGCGGGCTACGGGAAGGGGACGAACCGCCTCAGCGCGGCTAAGACAGACACCGCACGTTCGCTTAAGATCGCCAAGTGGATGGCCAGAGGCGGGGGCGCTTTGAGTTTCGGATTGGGCATGTACGATCAATTCGGCGACAGTAAAAAGCCGGAGTCGAGTGGGGTAAAGATCGGGGTAGAAATGGCGATAACAGGCGGGTTGACTTTCGGTTTCGGGGCCACCGGTGCAGCACTAGGGCTGCTATGTGCACCGGGTGTGCCGGCCTGCTCAACTGGACTCGCTATCGCCGGCGGCACCGCCGGTGGCTATCTCGGCACGGAACTCGGTAAGTGGGGAGATCGGCAGTGGTGATGCTGCGAGAAGAGATTTTGTCGTGGAGTATCGAACGTGAACCATTCCCGACACTAGTTCTTGTAGGGTGTGCGTCGTTCAGTATTCTGCTGTTTATCGCACACCTGTCGTTCCGACTGGGGAAGCCGGAGGCGCGGTGGCATCATTCCGGACACATGCGCGGGGTGCACGTGCTATGGGGTTTCTCCGCGCTTCCGGGGGGGATGGCCTTTGGGGCGGGCTTTTCGTTAGGTCTTGTCGACTGGATATTTCGGCCGGAACCTCCGGTTATTCCTTGGCCGTACCTTCCCTTCATTGCGGTCGCAATTTCATGTGGTATTTGGGCATTCAAGGAGTTTCAGCGGCCAACCTTGTCCAGGACGCCGCGGTGGTTGCACGAGTTGATGAAGAGTGACCACGAGTTGCGTGCGGTTGTATATGGCAATCGGTCATACCGATGATCTCCTGTGGATCCCGGGTCCCCTCGCAGCCATCGAGGACGGTAAGACCTCCGAGTGCACCTACACCGCTGATGGCGACAGGTTGGCGCGGAAGCAGGATGGGAAGGCGACCCTGTACCTGCCGGGTGGTCAGGAGGTCACGGTGGATGGTGACGTGGTGATCGGGCAGCGGTACTACACCTTCAACGGTGAGGCCGTGGCGGCGAGGTTTCGAAACCACCTTTGCGGGCACCGGGAAGCAGCCGACATCGAAACGCTGGACGAAGGGTGGTACCAATGCTGTCTTGGGTGTGGCGGGATCGACTGCCGGCGCTAGTGCCGGGGCATCGCTCGGAGCATTGTGCGGACCCCTCGTCGAGGTATGTGCACCGGTCGGAGGTGTCCTTGGCGGTGGGGTTGGGGCGTGGGCTGGTGGTAAGGCCGCCGACGAGATTAACAGCTGGTACTAACGGAGGAGTCACATGATTGGCAATGGCGACCCTTTCGTAGACGGGTTATTCACTGCGGGTTCGACTGTACTTGCCTTGCTGACTTTCATTTGGCATTGGGCGTTCCGCAGAGGAAGTCCAGTGGTTCGCCAGGCCATCAACCGAGACTCCGGCCAGTTCGTCAAAGGGTGCTTCGCTGCCCTTCCGAGTGGCCTCATGTTCGTTGGCGGATCCCTCATGGGCGTTGCCGATCTGCTAACCGACGCGCCGGACACCGTTGCTGCTGCGGGCGCTGTGTTCTGGGTGTTGATGGTGGTGTGGGTCGTGAAGGAGTTGCGCTGGCCAACGTTGCGGAGGACGCCTGACTGGCTTCGAGTAGAACTTCGAAGGACAACCGTGCTGCGGGATCAGCTTGTCGGTAAACGGAGGCAATTTCGCTGACTACGGACGTCTCGAGTAGCAGTCGCATGGTTCAGGTGTTGCTGCGCTACAGTTTGCTTCCGGAGGGCATAGGTTGATCAGAATTGGCCTCCGTAAAGGGCTAAGAAATACCAGCGGCTGGGTCTCGGGGAAACCACTACTGAGGGCACGGTTGCGGCACAACTGTGCGCCTGTGTGGGGAACTAGCCGACTTGCCATGATCGGCGGAAACTTGTGGCTTTGCCTGATAATTTCATTCATGCTCGCTGTTACCCGTGATGCATGGACGATTGGTTGGTTCGCTGGATTCGTCGCCGTAGGTGGCGCGGGGTCGTGGGTGTTCATTCTTCGCCCCTGGGTCGGGATTGACGGCGACGATCTTGTTGTGATCAATCCCCTCGGAGGACGGCGAATCAGTTTGACCGATGTGGCTTGGGTTGAGCCGGGCTCCACGGGACTAGAAATCGTAATGATCGATGCGACGTCTGTAACGGCTTGGGCAATCCAACAGGGAAACCTGACGACTGCGTCGGGGCGCCCGTCGAGAAGCAAAGAGATTGCATCGGAGATCCAGCAGAAGGTGACGGAGGCCAAGGTTCGTTCGCAGACGTCGAGCGAACCGCCAGGAGACGTGAAAGTACGCGACGCCAACAGGCGGAGCGAACCAGGTTCGGATGGTTAGCGCGGTGAGGCTGGCGAGAGCCGCACGGGCTCGCCGTCCAAAGGTGGACTGCTGCAGTTCCCCCGGCGCTGTGTGTCATTAATGTGTTGTGCGTCGCTCGAGCCGCGGCGCTTGCCGCCGGAGATGAAGGAGAACCGTCATGAACCCCGGCCACCATCCGGGTGCTGCCCCTGATCGCCACCGCGGTGGGCGATCAGGTCGCCGTCCGCCGCAACGGACTCGACTCCGCGGTCCTCGTGCCGGTGGCAGGGTCCGGATGAGAGCCGCGGCACGATGACTGTCGAGACGACACGGGTCGCGCTGGTGACCGGCGCCGCGCGCGGGATCGGCGCGGCGACGGTGCGTGGGCTGGTGGCCGAGGGCGTACGCGTCGTCGCGCTCGACTGGTGCGCGGGGGAGGACTCTCCCGCCGCCTATCCCCAGGCCACGCAGGCCGACCTGGACACCCTGGTCGCCTCGCTCCCGGCCGGCCGGGTCGAGCCGGTCGTCGGTGACGTACGGGACCCGGCTGCGCTGACCGCCGCGGTCGATGCCGCGAAGGTGAGGTGGGGTCGGCTCGACGTCGCGGTCGCAGGTGCGGCGGTGATCGCCGGCGGGCGCCCGCTGTGGGAGGACACCTCGCTCGACCTGCAGTGGCAGATCGACGTCGCCGGGGTCTGGAACACCGCGACGGCGGCCGTCCCGGCGATGCTTGCCGGCCCCGAACCCAGCGGCTGCCGGTTCGTCGCGCTCGCCTCGGCGGCGGGCTCGCGCGGGCTGTTCCACCTCGCCGCCTACAACGCCGCGAAGCATGCCGTGATCGGTCTGGTGAGGGGCCTGGCCGCGGACCTGGCCGGCACGGGCGTGACCGCCTGCGCCGTCTCGCCGGGCTCCACCGACACCGCGATGCTCGCTGCGACCGCCGACCTCTACGCGGTCGGCCCGGACGACCTCGCCGCCCACCAGCTCCTACGCCGCCCGCTCACGCCCGACGAGGTCGCCGCCACCGTGGTGCATGCCTGCTCGCGTGCCGGGGCGGTGCTCAACGGCTCGGTCGTCGCCGCCGACGGCGGCTTCGGCGGATGACGCTTCAGGATGGGTTCACGGCGCGAGTGGGCGATGACGTATGGGGGAGTCCGCTAAGGGCCTCACCGGACTTTCGAAAGATACTTTCATACTTTTGCATGACCAGTTTGAACTATTGACGGGTGCTTCGTGGGAACCGTAAGTTGACGATCGCACAACGTGACACAGGTCACAGTTGCGGCTCACTTGGCTTCACCCTCCCGAAGGAGCACTGATGCGCAACCGTCCCACCCCTGCCGCGAACCACGAGGTTCCGGCTATCGCACGCAAGCTCGGGCTCAACCGTCGGCAGCTGCTGGCGGCGACAACAGGCATGGCCGCGGCGGGAATCGCCCTCGGCGGTGTCCCTCTCGCCGGATCCGCCGCAGCCGATGCGCTGCTGATCCCGCGGCCGCGGCGCGGAATCATCCTCTACACGGTGCGCGACGCGATCAGTCGCGACCCGGCGACCAGTCCGTACGCCTCGGGGTTCAAGGCGGTCTTCGAGGAGCTGTCGAAGATCGGCTACCGGCAGATCGAGTTCGCAGGCTACAACCAGAACGCCAACGCGCCCGGCGGCAACGTCAACAACGTCGAGGGCGCACACCTGCTGCGGACGTGGCTCGATGACAACGGTCTCGAGGCCGAGGGCAACCACGGGTCGGTTCCCTCCACGATCACCGATGCATCGCTGGCCGCGTTCGACGCGGCGTGCGAGGTCGCGAACATCTTGGGGATGAGGCACATCGGGACCGGAAGCGATCCCACCGGGTCGGCCTACCTCGCCGACTGGCAGGCCGCGGCCGATCGCTGGAACATCCTCGGTGAGCGCGCCGCCCGGCACGGGCTCAAGCTCTACACGCACAACCACGACGTGGCGTACAGCTTCCTCCTGGACAGTGGGCCGACCGACGCGCTGGGCCGCCCGACCCGGTCATCCGGCGTACGCCGGCTGGAGTGGTTCCTGGCGAACACGGACCCCGGCTACGTGTCGCTGGAGATGGACATCTACTGGGCGCACGTCGCGCAGCACAAGCACCACACCTACACCGCCCCGGACGGAAGTCTCGTCGAGGACCGCTTCGACCCGCTCGAGGTCGTCAAGTCCGCGCCGATGCGCTTCCCGCTGTTCCACGCCAAGGACGGCAAGAGGGACGAGACGCAGGCCAACGGCTACGTGATGGCGCCGTTCGGGGAGGGCGACATCGACTATCAGGCCTTCTTCGGTGACATGCCGGCGCGCGGCTACCACAACCCGATGTGGGAGCAGGACACCGCTCCCGGCGGGGCCCTGAACCCGGGCCAGTCCCTGGCCCTGGCCAAGCTGAGCTACCAGAACATGGACGAGCTCCGCGGCTGACCGGCCGCCGCCTCTCCCTTCGCTGACCGCCGGAGCGCGCCCTCACCGGGTCGCGCTCCGGCCACCGGCGTGCTCGCACGCCCTCCTCCGGCTTCTTTCGCCCTCGCTCTCCAAGGAATCGTCATGCCCACATACAGCTCAGGCGGTGGGGTACCCCGCCGTCGTGCCCGGCGATCACTCCTCGCGGTGACCTCCGGGCTCGCACTCGCTCTCACCTCCGGGCTCGCACTCGCGACGTCCGCTGCCGCCCACGACGGCGTCGACCACGGCACCGAGCCCGGGGCCGGCCTCGCCCTGGACTGGTCCAACTACGAGAAGGTCACTCTCACCAAGGACACCGGTGAGCCGATCGACATGGCCGTCCTGCCGGACCGGCGCGTGCTCACCACCGCGCGCAACGGCGACATCCGGCTCGTCGACCCCGACGCCGGTACGACTCGCGTGGTCAACACGATCGCGACGTACAACAACTCCGAGGACGGCCTGCAGACGGTCACCCTCGCGCCGGACTTCGAGGATTCGGGCTGGGTCTACCTCTACTACGCGCCGCGCACCATGACCGGCCCCTACCCGACGACCACGCCGTCCGGCTCGGCGCCCAACACGCTGCCCGCCGGTCAGACCGAGGCCTACTGGGACCAGTGGAAGGGCTACAACCAGCTCACCCGGGTGAAGTGGGACGAGGCCGCCGACAAGCTGGATCTCGCGACCGAGCAGGTGATCCTCAAGGTGGAGGTGCAGCGCGGCCAGTGCTGCCACGTCGCCGGCGACGTCGACTTCGACGACCAGGGCAACCTCTACCTGGCCACGGGTGACAACACCCCGGCCGGAACCCCGGGTGCGAACGGGTTCGCGCCCAACAACGACGCTCCCGGGTTCAACCCCGGCTTCGACTCCCGCCGCGGCGCGGGCAACACGAACGACCTGCGGGGCAAGATCCTTCGCGTCGCGGTCCAGGAGGACGGCTCGTACACCATTCCGGAGGGCAACCTCTTCGCCCCCGGGACGGAGGGCACGAGACCGGAGATCTTCGCGATGGGTCTGCGCAACCCGTTCCGGATCGATGTCGACCCCGCCACGGACTCGGTGAGCTGGGGCGACTACGGCCCGGACGCCGGGGCCCCGAACCCGGAGCGTGGCCCGATGGGGTACGTCGAGTGGCAGACGACCGCGATCGACGAGCCGGTCAACGGCGGTTGGCCGTACTGCACCGGCGACCAGTTCAACTACAACGAGTGGGACTTCGAGACGGCGACACCGGGGGACTTCTTCGACTGCGCCGCCGGCGCGGAGAACAACTCGCGGTGGAACACGGGGCTCTCGACCGTTCCGCCGGCCACGGCTGCGACCCTCTACTACGGCGACAACAACACCCACCAGCCGTGGCCGGAGCTGACCGACTTCGGTCCGGCGGGCGGCCAGGGGCCCATGGGTGGTCCGGTGTACCACTACGACGCGGACAACCCCTCGCCGACGAAGTTCCCCGAGTACTGGGACGGCAAGGCGTTCTTCGCCGAGTTCTCCCAGGACTACCTGGCGGCGTTCACCGTCGACTGGCCAAGCGGCCCGGTCTCGCACATCGAGCAGTTCCTGCCCAACACCGATCTCGAGACGAATCGGCAGCCGATCACCGACAGCCCGATCGACATCGAGTTCGGGCCGGACGGTTCGCTCTACGTACTCGACTACGGTGATGGCTTCTTCCGCGCCAACCCGGATGCCGGGCTCTATCGGATCGACTACAGCGTCGGCAACAAGGCGCCCCGCGCGGACATCGTCGCCGACCCCATCTCCAGCAGCTCGGCGCCGCTGACCGTCGACTTCGACGGTTCGGGTTCGGTCGACCCTGAAGGCGGTGCGCTCACCTACGAGTGGGACCTGGACGGCGACGGCACCTTCGACGCCACCGGGGCGACCACGTCGCACACCTACGACGAGCTCGGCCGCTACACCGCCCGGCTCCGGGTCACCGACGCCGAGGGTCGTCGCGGCATCACCTCGACCTCGATCAGCGTGGGCAACGTCGCGCCGACGATCGAGGTGGCCACACCGGCCGAGGGAGGCTTCTTCGACTGGGGTCAGGCGGTGCCGTTCGATGTGAAGACAGACGACGCCGAGGACGGGGACGCGACGGTGTGCTCACGGGTGACCTGGACGTTCGGCCTCGGGCACGACGTCCACGCCCACCCGCTCAGCCAGGGGACCGGGTGCCGATTCGCGATCCCGACGCCCGCCGACGCCACCGAGCACGGCGAGACGGAGAACATCTACGGAGTCGTCGTCATCGGCTACACCGACAATGGTGCCAACGGTGTGCCGGCGGCCCGGTCCGAGGTGTCGATGATCCTCAACCCGAAGTCGCAGGAGGCCGAGTGGGCCGACGCCTCCGAAGGCGTCGCCATCGCTCCGGACGACACCGCGAGCGGCCTGCGGAAGGTCACCTCGCTCGATGCGGGCGACTGGCTCTCCTGGAAGCCCGTCAACCTCGCCGGCATCACCTCGGCCAAGCTGCGCGCCAGCGGCACCGGCACCGTGGAGCTGCGATGGGGGTCGGCCGACGCGACGCCGTTCGCCTCGTTCGACGTCGCCAGCGAGGACTGGTCCGAGACGACGTCTGACCTGACCGGAGCGCCGTCGGGCAGCGGCGAGCTGTTCGTGACCTCCACCGGCGGCGTCACCCTGGATCGGATCAGGTTCGTCGGCGACGGCTTCGCCGACGTCACGCCTCCCACGGTCTCCGCGACGCTCAACCCGGCGCAGCCGACCGGGCAGAACGGCTGGTGGACGGGGAACGTGTCGGTGGCGGTAGCGGCGACCGACAACGGCACCGTCGCCTCACGGCAGCGCTCGACCAACGGCGGCCAGACCTGGGAGAACGCGAACAACCCGCTCACGGTGTCCGCGGAAGGCGTCACGACCGTGCACTACCGCGCGACCGACAACGGCGGCAACGTCTCCGAGGTTGGACAGGTCGTGGTGCGGATCGACAAGACCGCTCCGCAGGTCGCGGTCGACGGTGTCTCCGACGGTGCAACGGTCGGCAACTCCGGGGATGTCTCATGGTCGGCCACCGACGCCACCTCCGGTGTCGGGTCCGTGACCGCGACCCTGGACGGTGCCGCGGTCACCGGCGACGAGCTCGCCCTGTGGCGACTCTCGCTCGGGTCACACACTCTCGAGATCACCGCGACCGACAAGGCGGGACACGCGACGACGAGAACGGTGACGTTCACGACCACCACCTCGTTGGCCGAGCTCACCGCCCTGACCGAGCGGCTCGCCCGCTCCGGCGAGATCACGCCCGCCGGGGAGAGCCTCCTCGAGAAGCGGCTCAGGCAGGCTGCCAAGCATGTCGACGCCGGGCGCAACGCCTCCGCGCGGTCGCAGCTGCAGGAGTACGCCGACCTGGCGGCCAGCTCGCTCAACGTCGCCGATGGCGACGCTCGTGCCGCGCTGCAGCGGGACGCCCGGGCGGTGATCAGCCAACTCTGAGGTGACTCGTCCGTGCGGGCCCAAGGGCATGTCCCTTGGGCCCGCACCGGCGTCGAGGTCAGTCGGCGAGGAAGTCCGCAGCGACCGGGGCGAACTTCTCGTGGAACTGGAAGATCCCGCCGTGACCGGAGTTGGGGTAGATGATCAGCTGGCTGCCCTTGATGCGGCGATGGAGGTCTTCGGAAAGAGCCGTGGGCACCATCCGGTCGTGGTCGCCGTTGGCGATCAGCGTCGGCATGGTGAGCGCCGACAGGTCGGACGGGGCGGAGCGACCGTACTCCTGGATCGCCTTCAGCTGGGTCCGCAGCGCCTTGATGGTGGCCGGCCGGTCACGGTCGATGGTGCGTTCCTGGAGCCGCTTGACGAAGGCCTTCGCGGCCGACTTTCCAGCCGCGTCGCGGTTGAAGAAGAGGAACTCCTTGGGGTCCGACCTGGTCAGCGTCGCCCGCAGGATGTCCCAGTAGGTGACTCCGGCGACCTTCTCGATGTCCTTCCCGCCCCTGGGCCCGGTGCCGGTCAGCACGAGCCTGCGGACCAGGCCGGGGTGCTCGAGGATCAGGTCCTGGGCGATCATGCCGCCCATCGAGAAGGAGAAGATGTCGATCTCCTCGAACCCGAGCGCCGCGATGAACTCGTACGCGTGATCAGCGGCTTCCTCGATGGTGTCGGGCACCTCTCCGGTCGAGGCGCCGACGCCGCGCTGGTCGAAGGTGATGACATGTCGCTTCTCGGCGATGGGGTCGACGATGCGCGGGTCCCAGTTGTCCAGGGTCGCTGCGAGGTGCACGAAGAAGACGACTGGGATGCCGCCCTTCGGGCCGAGCTCGCGGTAGGCGTACGTCACGTCGCCGACGGTGACGGAACGGGTCGGGGCCTGCTCGTAGGAGGTGATCACGGGCTCGTTGCCGGGGATGCTCATCGGGTCACCACGATCTTGCCGTTGGCCTTGCCCTGCTCGACGTACGCCATCGCTTCGATCGTGTCGGCGAAGGGGAAGGTGCGGTCGAGGACCGGCCGGAGGATGCCGTCGTCGTAGAGCGCGGCGAGGGTCGTGAGCTGGGTGCCGTTCGCCTCCATGAAGAGGAACGAGTAGCGCACGCCGAGCTTCTTGGCGCGGGACCGGATCTTGCGGCTCAACAGGGCCACGACGGGCTTGAGGAGCGGCTGACCGATCTGGGTCGCGAAGTGTGGGTCGGGTGGGCCGACCACGCTGATGGCCAGACCGCCCGGCTTCAGGACGGTCAGCGACTTCTCGAGGCTGGCCGTGCCGAGGGAGTCGAGCACGACGTCGTAGCCGGAGAGGACCTCGGTGAAGTCGGTGCTGGTGTAGTCGACGACCTCGTCGGCGCCGAGCTCGCGGACCTTCTCGATGTCCTTGGTGGCGGCGGTGGTGGCGACATGGGCACCGAGGTGCTTGGCGACCTGGATGACGGTGGAGCCGAGTCCGCCCGCGCCGGCGTGGACCAGGACCCTCGCGCCGGGCTTGACGCTGGCCAGGCCGACCATTGCCTGCCATGCGGCGAGCGCGACCAGGGGTACGGCGGCGGCCTCCTCGAACGACAGGGACCTCGGCTTGAGGGAGATGTCGTCGGAGTCGATGGCGATCTGCTCGGCGAAGGTGCCGATGCGCAGGTCGCGCGGCCGGGCGTAGATCTCGTCGCCGACCTTGAAGTCACGGACCTCCGAACCGACCTCGGTGATCACGCCGGCGACGTCGTGACCGAGGGTGAAGGGCGGCTTGTACTTCAGGAGCTGCTTGAACTCTCCGTTACGGACCATCTTGTCGAGCGGGTTGATGCTCGCGGCGCGGACATCGACGAGGACGTCGCGAGGTCCGACCGTCGGCGGCGGGACGTCGGCCGCCTCGAGCCCGTCCGGACCGTAGCGGGTGACGACGAAGGCCTTCATGGTGACTCCTGGGTGGGTGTTCCTGCGGGACGAGCTCCCGCAATGGTCATGGCTTGGGTGTAGGCCGCGGCGAGGATGCGGTCGGACAGCTCGGTGTCGGTGACGGCACGAGCCAGCTGCAGCGCACCGACCAGGAGCGTGAACATGCCGATCGCACGCTCGTCGGTCTGCTGGCCGCCGCCCTCTTCGAGGTGGCGCGAGATCGCCTCGATCATCGAGCGGGCGCCCTCGGTGTAGGCGTCTCGGGTCGTCGCGTCGCAGCGACCGATCTCGTCCAGGAGGGCAGCCGACGGGCAGCCCTCGGCGGGATCGTCGCGGTGTGCGGCAGAGAGATACTCGCGGAGGAAGGCCTCGACGGACGCGAGGCCGGTGGGAAGCGCGTCGACGACGGCGACCTGGTCGGCGAGCTGCTGGGTCACGACCGAGGCGACCAGGTCTTCCTTCGAGGTGAAGTGACCGTAGAAGGCTCCGTTGGTCAGTCCGGCGTCGGCAACCAGCGTCGCGATGCCCGAGCCGTCGATGCCGTCGCTCTTGAAGCGGCGTCCGGCGGTCTCGATCATCCGGCGCCGCGTCGCTTCCTTGTGCTCCGGGCTGTATCTCGCCATGAGGTGAATCTCCTTCCAGGGGTTGTCACTACCTTAGCATTATGATCATACTATTACGAACGTACTGCAATCCTCGAACTGGAGCATCCATGGCCTCGCTTGCTGATCCGCTCGACCTTCCGTCCGGCGTACGCCTGCCCAACCGCATCGCCAAGGCGGCGTTGAGCGAAGCGCTGGGCGATGCGGACAACTCGCCCGACGAGCGCATCGTCACCCTCTACCGCCGGTGGGCGCAGGGCGGCTACGGCCTGCTGGTCACCGGCAACATCATGGTCGACCGCCGGCACCTGGGGGAGCCGGGCAACATCGTGATCGAGGACGACCGCGCCCTGCCGCAGCTGACCGCGTGGACCAAGGCCGCGCACGACGGCGGCGCCGCGATCTTCGCCCAGGTCAACCATCCGGGCCGTCAGTCCAACCTGATGGACCTCGGTCACCAGCCGGTGGCGCCGAGCCCCGTGCCGCTCGCGCTTCCCGGCGCGGCCGTTCCCCGTGAGCTCACCGGTGCGGAGATCGAGGAGATCATCGAACGCTTCGCCGTCGCGGCCAAGGTCTGTGAGGAAGCCGGCTTCGACGGCGTACAGATCCACGCGGCGCACGGCTACCTCACCACCCAGTTCCTCTCGCCGCTGACCAACCTGCGCGAGGACGAGTGGGGCGGCGACCCCGAGCGACGCATGCGCTTCCTGATCGAGGTCGTCCGCCGCGTACGTGCCCGGGTGGGTCCCGGGTTCGCAGTGTCGGTCAAGCTCAACTCCGCCGACTTCCAGCGTGGCGGGTTCACCGAGGACGACTCGCGCGCCGTCGTCGAGGCGCTCGCGCTCGAGGACGTGGACCTGATCGAGGTCAGCGGCGGCAACTACGAGTCACCGGCGATGTCCGGGACGGCCGCTTCCTCGACCCGGGCGCGTGAGGCGTACTTCCTCGACTACGCCCGGTCCGTCCGCGAGGCGGCCGGGGACGTACCGCTCGCGGTGACCGGCGGTTTCCGTTCCCGCTCCGGGATGCAGGACGCGCTCACCGCCGGGGACTGCGACCTCGTCGGCATCGGCCGCCCGACGGTGACGACCACCGACTCCGCCGATGCGATCCTCCGGGGACGCGCAGCGGAGCTGAACACCCACGAGATCGGCGCCGGCATGCGAGGTCTGCTCGGCCGGTTCGCGGATCTGAAGGCCCTCGACGGAGTCCTCAATCTCGCCTGGAACACCGACCAGATGCACCGGCTGGCCCGCGGGCAGGAGCCGGATCTCGACCGTGGTGTGCTGCGCACCGCCGTAGCCATGGTGCGCCGCAACGGCCGGGTGTCGTTCGCGTCGCGCCGGGGCCTGAAATGAGCCGCCTCACGTACGACCTCGCCGACAAGGTCGTCCTGATCACCGGTGGCAACGGCGGGATCGGCGCCGCCACCGTCCGCACCCTGCTCGACCGGGGAGCCCGGGTGGCGGTGGCCGACATCGATCCGACGACGCCCGTGCGAGCCGGCGCGCTGCATGCGACCGACTCGTTCGGCTGCGTCGCCGACGTCCGCGACCCTGCCTCGCTCGAGGCGGCGGTCAGCCAGACCGTCGACCGATTCGGCCGGGTCGACGTCGTGATCGCCAACGCCGGGCTCTTCGCGAAGGCGGCCACGCTGCGCAACACGCCCACCGCGGACCTCGAGGCCACCCTCGCCGTCAACGTGACGGGTGTCGTGAACACGGTCTCGGCCGCGTTGCCCCAGGTGATCGCTCGGCGGGGCCAGGTCGTCCTGATCAGCTCCGTGTTCGCCTTCCTCAACGGCATGGGCGCCATCCCGTACGCCATGAGCAAGGCGGCCGTCGAGCAGCTCGGACGCGGCTTGCGCGTCGAGCTCGCCGACCACGGTGTCTCGGTCCTGACGGCGTACTTCTCGCTGGTGCAGACCGACATGATCGCCCGCGGCGTCGACGAGGACCCGGTGGTCATGGACCTGCTCGGCGCGCTCCCCAAGGCGATGCTGAAGCGGATCACCCCGGCCCAGGCCGCGGCCGGTATCGCCGATGGGCTCGAGGCGCGCGCGGCCCGTGTCATGCGGCCGAACCTGTGGCGTCCGGTCTCCGCCTGGCGCGGCTTCCTGGGGCCCACGCTCGACTCCCGCTTCGCCCGCGACCGCCGCATCCTCGACGTCCTCGCCCGTCTCGACGCCCGACTCTCCACACCTCCCGTCGCCGTCCCGGCGGCACCTTCACGAAGGAACAAGCGATGACCACCACCTGGAAGACCACACCCAACAAGACGATCGACGTCGGCGGCACCTCGTTCGCCTACCGCGAGCTCGGCAAGCCCGGCGGCGTACCGGTGGTGTTCCTGCATCACTTCACCGCCGTCCTCGACGACTGGGACCCGCGCGTCCTCGACGGCGTCGCCTCCCAGCACCATGTGATCGCCTTCGACAACCGCGGCGTCGGCGCGACCGGCGGCCGGGTGCCGAACGACATCGAGGAGATGGGTGCCGACGCCATCGCCTTCATCCGTGCGCTCGGCCACGAGGAGGTCGACCTGATCGGCTTCTCGCTCGGCGGTGCCGTCGCCCAGATGGTCGCCCTCCAGGCGCCCGACCTCGTACGTCGCATGGTGGTCGCCGGCAGCGGCCCCCGCGGTGGCGGCGGCATCTGGAAGATGCCGTTCATCGTCGGCGGCGCCTACACCAAGGCGTTCCTGTCCCGGAAGGACCCGCGTCACTTCCTCTTCTTCCCGCGCACCGCCGAGGGCAAGAGGGCGGCCAACGCCTACTTCGACCGGCTCGCGGAGCGTACGTCGGGTCGGGACAAGCCGATCTCCGCGCAGGCGGGCCTGGCCCAGCTGCGCGCGATCACCAGCGCCGGCATGCATCCCGCCGACGACCTGGAGCAGATCAAGATCCCGGTCTTCGTCGCCAACGGTGACAAGGACCTGATGGTCGCCAGCGAGCACTCCAAGGACATGGCGGCCCGGCTGCCCGACTCCCGACTGCGGATCTACCCGGCCTCCGGCCACGGCGGGGTGTTCCAGTACCACCACGAGTTCGTCCCCGAGGTCTTGGACTTCCTCGGCTCGAAGACCGAGTCCGCGGCGTCCTGAGGCAGCGATGAGCCGACCGGACTTCCTGACCGTCGATGCCTTCCTACGGCCGCCCAGCGGGCGGATCAGATGGCGGCGCGACCTCAGGCGCACGATCGACGCCGGCGTCGCCGGCCTGCGTGGGGTCACGGTGAACTACGCCAACAACGGCACGCACTCCCTCGCGCCGAACCTCCTGCCGGGCGGCTGTGCGCTCGTCGCCGCGTGGGAGTCGGCGGAGGCGGCCGAGGCCGCCTTCGCCGGCCCGCTGCGCTGCGCCATCGATGGCCCTGGACGGTTCAGCCTCGACAGCGAGATCGTGCGGGTGAGGATCGACTCCGAGTCCGAGCGTGATCACTGGCACGGCTGGAAGCCCACCGCCGAAGGGGCGGAGCCGCTCGTCGACAACGAGCCCATGGTCGCGGTCGTCCACGGCATCCTCCGGCACGGCCGGCTCGTCGAGTTCATGCGCAACAACCTGCACGCGGCGAGCCGCGCCGCCCACCACCCCGGGCACCGCGGCAGCATCGACATCTCGGCGCAGCTGCCGTACGAGCACACCTCGATCAGCCTCTGGAAGACCTACGCCCTGGCCCGCGACTTCGCCTACAAGAAGGGCGGACATGCCAGCGCCATGAGCCATGCGCTGAAGCAGAAGACCCATCGCGTCGGTGTCTTCCTGCAGGCCCGCCCGCTGGCCTGCACCGGGGTGCTGGGCATCGACAAGCCGCCCTACCCGCAGCTTCCTGAAGCACGGCGCCCGGAAGCCTAGCCACACTCCGGCCGTGGGGTACGCAGACTCGTTGCTGCGTACCCCTTGTGCATTTGCGATGCTGTGACTACTGTCACGGTACAAACGTTTCCTGATTTGTACCCAGGTCGAGCCGCACGCCTCCGGGCGGGGCGCGGGCGAGACGAGGGCGTCGCCGTTCCAAGGAGTAGTCGTGAGCCAGAATCTTGATGGCCGGGTCGGAGAGATTCTCCGCGCATTCGCGTCACCGACCGCCAGTGCGCCAGAGCTGATGTGCGACCGCCATCCGCGCGATGCGGTCGCGTTCAGGTTCATCGATGCAGGGCTGGACGAGGTGTCGTTGACCTATGGCGAGCTGGCCGACCGGTCGCGACGGATCGCTTCGGTGCTGAGCGAGCACGGGGTGCGCGCTGGTGACCGGGTGGCGACGCTGATGGGCAAGGACGTCGATCTTCCCGCGGTGATGTTGGGCATCTGGCGCCTGGGTGCGGTCTACATGCCGCTGTTCACGGCCTTCGCCGCATCAGCGGTCGCCGACCGCCTGGACCAGGGCGGCGTACGCGTGGTGGTCACCGACGGCGACCAGTTCGGCAAGCTGCCCGAGGGCCGGGTCAGGCTGATGGCCGGGCTCGACGCCGGTGCCGAGCCTCCTGCGGGTGGCGTCAACCTGGCGGCAGCGGTGGCGGCCGCGCCGCTGTGGGAGGAGCCGGCGCCGACTGGGCCTGAGGTGGAGCTGACGCACATGTTCACCTCGGGCACGACGGGCAAGCCCAAGACGGTCATCCACCCGCTCGCGTACGTGGCGGGTTGGCAGGCCTATCTCGAGATCGGTCTCGGGGTCGAGGAGGGCGCGGTCTACTGGAACGCCGCTGATCCGGGCTGGGCCTATGGCCTGTACGCCGGGGTGGTCGCGCCGATGTGCGTGGGTGTTCCGAACATCGTGAGCACGGCGAAGTTCGATGCCGAGACCACCTGGCGGATCCTGGAGACGTACGAGGTGACCGATCTGGCGGCGGCGCCCACGATCTTCCGGGGTCTGCGCGGTGCGAAGACGCGGGCGGAGCTTCCGGCGCTGAGGCGGCTCTCCAGCGCCGGTGAGCCGCTGACCCCGGATGTCTTCGCCTGGGCTCAGCAGCAGTGGGGGCTGGAGATCCACGACCACTTCGGGCAGACCGAGCTGGGCATGCCCGCCGGCTTCGCCCACCACCCCCAGGCCGCTACGCGGGTCGAGCCGGCGGCGATGGGCCGCAGCTTCCCCGGGTGGTCCCTGACCGCGCTCAGGCTGGACGAGGACGTACCTGCCGAGCCCGGCGAGGTCGGGCGGCTGGCGGTGCGGATCGCGGAGAGTCCGTTCTTCACCTTCACCGGGTACGGCCAGGATCGTGGTCACCGCGGTGACCGGTTCAGCGCCGATGGTGAGTTCTACCTCAGCGGTGACCTGATCACGATCGATGACAGTGGTCTGATCCACTTCTCCTCCCGCGACGACGACGTGATCCTGATGGCCGGCTACCGGATCGGCCCGTTCGACGTCGAGAGCGCGCTGGGCACGCACCCGGCCGTGACCGAGTGCGCGGTCGTGGCCGCGCCGGACGAGATGCGGGGCGAGGTCATCAAGGCGTACGTCGTGCTCACCTCGGGGTTCGAGGGCACCGACGCTCTGGTGAAGGAGCTCCAGGACTGGGTGAAGAAGGAGTACGCCGCCCACGCCTACCCCCGCCAGATCGAGTTCGTGGCGGACCTGCCCAAGACGCCGAGCGGCAAGGTGCAGCGCGCGGTGCTGCGCAAGCGGCTTGCCGAGGTCGGGGGCGCCCGGTGACCGACGTCCTTCTGACGAGTCGGACCGGAGATGTCGAGACCTGGACGCTGAACCGGCCCGAGTCCCGCAATGCTCTGGACCCGTCGCTGGTGAGTGCGCTGTCTCGCCAGCTCTCCCGGGCAGAGGACGACGGGGTCCGGGTCGTGATCCTCACCGGTGCGGGGGAGGGTTTCTGTGCCGGAGCCGACCTGGCGTACCTGCTCGAATGTGCCCAGAGCGGAGAGTCGCCTCGGCCGCACCTGCGCGAGATCTGCGACCTCACGCTCGCGATGGAGGCCAGCCCGATCGTCTTCATCGCCGCCCTGCACGGGTTCGCGGTCGCGGGTGGTCTCGAGATCGCGCTGGCGTGCGACCTGGTCATCGCCGCCGCCGGCACCCGGATCGGCGATGGGCACGTGAAGAACAACCTGATCGCCGGGGGAGGAGCCAGCGTGAGGATGCCCCCGAAGCTCGGCGCCGGCACCGCCGCGTGGCTGGCGCTGACGGGCGAGCTCATGCCCGCAGAGGACCTCGCGCGCAGGACGGGGTGGCTGCACGAGGTCGTCGCCCCCGACGCACTGCTCGACACCGCCCACACCATGGCCACCGTCCTGACGAGCCGCCCGGCCGGTGCCCAGCACCGCTACAAGCGACTCATCGTCAACGACCCCACCGCGACCGCGGCCGCACTGACGCAGGAGCTCGACATGTTCGAAGAACACTGGAACGGCTCCGACGTGGCCACCGACCTCATCCGTTTCCTCGGCCGCTCCACACCGCGGTCGACCTCCAAGAAGGAGCGAACCGTTGCCTGAGCGGTTCACAGACCAGACCGTCCTCGTCACCGGCGGAGCCCAGGGGCTCGGCCTGGCGATGGTCCACCGATTCGCCGCCGAAGGCGCCCGGGTCCATCTCGCCGACGTCAACGCGGACGCCGTCCAGGAGGCAGCCGGAAAGGTCGCCGCGGACGCGCCGCTCCCACCGGTGCCGCACGTCGTCGACGTCACCGACCCCGCGGCCGTCACGGCCTGGATCGACGGCGTCGCCGAGACCGACGGGCGCGTCGACGTCTTGGTCAACAACGCCGGGATCATCCGCGACAACCGCGTCGAGAAGATCTCCGTCGAGGACTGGCACGCGGTCATCGACGTCAGCCTGACCGGCTCCTTCCTCTGCATCCAAGCGGCCATGCCGCACATGAAGAGCCGCAACTATGGCCGGATCATCTCGTTCTCCTCGATGAGCTGGCGGGGCAACTTCGGCCAGGCCAACTACGTCGCGGCCAAGGCCGGCATCGTCGGCCTCACCCGCACCATCGCCCTCGAGGGCGCCCGGCACGGGATCACCGCCAACGCGATCGCGCCCGGTCTGATCCAGACCCCGATGCTCGCCTCGATGAACGGCCCCGCACGCGAGCTGCTGATCGGCAAGGTCCCGGTCAAGCACCCCGGCGTTCCCGAAGACATCGCCGCAGCCGCTGCCTTCCTGGGATCGCCGGAGGCCCGCTACATCACCGGCGTCGTGCTCGACGTCGATGGCGGCATCGGGATCGGATCCTCGATCCGATGAACACTCCCCGAATGTCAACAGGGCCGACCGTCATCGTCGCGGGCGCCCGTACGCCGATCGGGAAGCTCCTCGGTGGCCTGCGATCCCTCACGGCCACCGACCTCGGGGGCATCGCCATCAAGGGCGCCCTGGAGAAGGCAGGCGTCTCGCCGGAACAGGTCGACTACCTGATCATGGGCCACGTCCTCCAAGCCGGCGCCGGCCAGAACCCGGCACGGAGCGCCGGGCTCGAGGCCGGGATCCCGGGCAACGTCCCCTCGATCACCATCAACAAGGTCTGCCTCTCCGGTCTCAACGCCATCGCGACCGCCGACCAGATGATCCGCGCCGGTGAGGCCGAGATCATCGTCGCCGGTGGCATGGAGTCGATGACCAACGCTCCGCGGCTGCTGCCGGGAAGCCGAGAAGGCGCCAAGTACGGCGACATGACCCTCGTCGACCACATGGCCTACGACGGGCTCTACGACCAGACCACCGCGCAGGCGATGGGCGCCCTGACCGAGGCCGTCAACGCCGATCGCGACCTGGCCGTCACCCGAGAAGAGCAGGACGCCTTCGCAGCTCGCTCCCACCAGCGTGCCGCCACGGCACGGAAGAACGGCCTCTTCGACGACGAGATCGTCCCGGTCACCATCGCGCAGCGCAAGGGCGACCCGATCGTCGTGACCGCCGACGAGGGCGTACGCGACGACACCACGACCCAGACGCTCGCTAAGCTTCGCCCGTCCTTCTCAAACACCGGGACCATCACCGCCGGATCCGCCTCGCCGATCTCCGACGGTGCCGCCGCCGTCGTGGTGATGGCCAAGTCCAAGGCCGAGGAGCTCGGCCTGGACTGGCTCGCCGAGATCGGTGCCCACGGCATGGTCGCCGGCCCCGACTCCACGCTCCAGCTGCAACCGGCCAACGCGACCGCCAAGGCCCTGGAGAAGGACGGCCTCACGGTGGAAGACCTCGACCTGGTCGAGTTCAACGAGGCCTTTGCCGCCGTCGGCATCGAGTCCATGCGCGCCCTCGACCTGCCGGAGGAGAAGGTCAACGTCAACGGCGGCGCGATCGCGATCGGCCACCCACTCGGCTGCTCCGGCACCCGCATCGTGCTCCACCTCGCCCTCGAGCTCCGACGCCGCGGCGGCGGCCTCGGAGCGGCCGCACTGTGCGGCGGCGGTGGCCAAGGAGACGCGCTGATCCTGCGGGTGCCTCGAAGGTCCTCGGGCGAATGAACCCCACATCCCGATCCCGAGGAGGCTCCCGTGCGAGCAGCAGTCATCACCGCCTTCAACGGCCCTGATGGCGTCGTGATCCGTGACCAGCCCGAACCGGAACCGGTGGCCGGGCGGGTGCGGATCGACGTCCACTCCGCCGGCGTGGTCTTCCCCGACGTACTGCAGACCCGCGGCGGATACCAGCTGCGTCCGGAGCTGCCGTTCACGCCGGGTTGGGAGGTCGCCGGCGTGGTCCGCGAGGACTCTGGCGGGTTCCGCGCCGGCGACCGGGTCGCCGCGATGCCGGTCATCGGAGGCTTCGCCGAGACCGTCGCGGTGAGCTCGGAGATGGTCTTCCCTCTGCCCGACGAAGTCACGTTCGACAAGGGAGCGGCACTGCCACTCAACTACCTGACCGGCCACTTCGCACTCAGGCGCCGTGCCCGCCTCCTCGCCGGCGAGACCGTCCTGGTGCAAGGAGCCGCCGGTGGCGTGGGTACGGCAGCGTGCCAGCTGGCCGCTGCGTACGGCGCCCGGGTCATCGCGGTGGTCTCGACACCGGAGAAGGGTGAGATCGCGCGTGCCGCCGGCGCCCACGACGTCGTTCCGGTAGCGGGGTTTCGTGATCAGGTCTCCCGGCTCACCGACGGCCGCGGCGTCGATGTCGTCGTCGATCCCGTCGGCGGAGACCGCTTCACCGACTCGCTGCGCACGCTCGCGCCCGAGGGTCGTCTGATCGTGATCGGCTTCACCGGTCGCGAGATCCCGACCGTCAAGGTCAACCGGCTCCTGCTCACCAACACCACCGTCATGGGCGCGGCCTCCGAGGAGTTCTGGCATCTCGACCCGGGATACGCGGCCCAGCAGTGGAACGAGCTGATGCCACTGATCCGGTCCGGCGCCATCGACCCACCGATCGGCGAGATCTTCGGCCTCGAGGAGACCGCCTCCGCGCTCCGCGCCTTGGACGAACGCCGAGCGATCGGCCGACTGATCGTGCGCGTACGAGAACCCAGCCCATCCCTACCCCTCGGGCCACATCAAGTAGTTCGATGAAGTCTCAAAGGAGAATCCGATGAAGCATGTCTACGAGCGCAACGTCCCGATGAAGACCCGGGATGGAGTGATCCTGTACGCCGATGTCTGGCGACCGATGGAGGGGCAGGCGCCCACCCTGCTGATGCGTACGCCCTACAACAAGGAACACACCCTCATGGGCGGCGGGCTCAACAGCCCGATCCCATCCGTGGTTGCCTTCCTGAACGCCGGCTATGCGGTGGTCTGGCAGGACGCCCGAGGCACTTACACCTCCGAGGGGTCCTTCACCCCGAAGGTCAACGAGATCGAGGACGGCCAGGACGCCGCCGCCTGGATCCTCGAGCAGGGCTGGAGCGACGGGACCATCGGAATGTACGGCGCCTCCTACATGGGCATGACCCAATGGGCACTCGCCACCACCGACACCCCGGGCCTGGGGGCAATCGCGCCCACGGCGGCATCGCTGAACTGGTACAAGGGCCTGTGGTACTCGCAGGGCGGAGCTTTGTCGTTGAGCCTGGTGACGTGGTGGAACTCCATGATGTACGCCGCCGAAGAACAGCGGTCTCTGCAGAGCGGCGAAACCTCCGACCCCTCGAAGCTGATGCGCCTCGGGGCGGCCCTGATCGACCCGCTGTCCGTCAACGACGCCACGCCGGTCGCCGACCTGCCCGTGCATGGCAAGGGCCGCTGGTTCGACGACTGGCTCGCTCACCCCGACCACGACGAGTACTGGGCAGCACAAGACTGGTCAGGGTCGGCCGGCTCGGTGACTGTCCCGTCGCTCAACATCGCCGGGTGGTACGACCTCTACGTCGCCGAGAGCGTGGCCGACTACGTGCGCGTCCGCACCGAGGGTGGCTCGCCACGAGCACGCGAGGAGTCCCGGCTGCTGGTCGGTCCCTGGGACCACGGCGGTATGACTGGACAGTACCCCGACCGCTACTTCGGTCTCATGGCTGCCGCTGAGCTCACAGAGCCCCACGTCGCCTTCTTCGACGAGACACTGAGGGGGCGCGGTCCCGAAACCCCAGCACCCCGAGTACGTCTGTTCGTCATGGGCATCGACCAGTGGCGCGACGAGGAGGACTTCCCGCTGCCCGACACCCAGTACGTCGACTATCACCTGCGCAGCGACGGCTCGGCCAACACGAGCAACGGCGACGGCACTCTCACCCGAGAGGTGCCGAGCGCGGAGGGGAGCGACGGGTTCCGATACGACCCGCGGGACCCGGTCTCGACTGCGGGTGGCGCGTTGCTGCCGTCGCTGCCGGGGTTGGTCGGTCCGGTCGACCAGAGCGCAGTCGACGGTCGCGACGACGTCCTGTGCTACACCGGCCCGGTCCTGACCGAGCCGGTCGAGGTCACCGGCTTCGTCGAGCTCAAGGTGTTCGTCTCCTCGTCGGCCGTGGACACGGACATCACCGCCAAGCTCGTCGACGTCTTCCCCGACGGCCGCGCGATCAACCTGTGCGACGGCATCCTGCGGTTGCGCTACCGCAACAGCCTCTCCGAGCCGGAGCTCATGGTGCCCGGGGAGGTCTACGAGGTGACCGTGCCGATGTCGGTGACCTCCAACGTGTTCCTGCCCGGTCACCGGATCCGTCTGGACATCTCCAGCAGCAACTTCCCCCACTACGACCGCAACTCCAACACCGGTGGAGTGATCTCCTCCCAGGCTCTGGAGGACATGGTGGTCGCGGACAACACCGTTCACCACGGTGGCGCACGGCCCAGCCGCCTAGTGCTGCCGATCATCGAGCGCTGAGCACGGTCCTGTGCGCCTGCCCGCGGGCAGGAGCACAGGGCTACTCCGACTGGTACTGGAGGCCGTCCAGCAGGATGTCGCCGATCTCGGCGAACGCCTGGCCGGCGCTCAGACCGGTACGCCGCAGCAGGCGCCCCGAGCGGACTCCGTCGATCGCGAGCACCACGAGCTCGGAGGCCAGGGCCGCGTCGACGCCGCGGAACTGGCCGGCGCGTACGCCGTCGTCGATCATCTCGTGCACTCGGCGTGCGGCGGCCGCGGAGTTCAAGGCATAGATGTCCGCCGCCGCGCGGTAGGTGACCATGTCGTCGTAGAAGGCGGCCGAGTGCCGCCCCATCTCCCGGCCGACGCCGTGGAGGTAGACCTTGATCTTGCGGCGGTGGTCGCTCTCGGCCGCGGTCTCCTCCTCGATCCGCTCCGTCGCGGACTCGAAGAACCGCTTGACCACCAGCGAGACGAGGTCGTTCTTGGAGCCGCCGACGCCGTACAGCGTCGACTTCGAGCAGCGCAGCCGCGTGGCCAGCTCGTCCATGCTGAGCTTGGCGAAGCCCTCCTCGAGCAGGATCGCCTCGATCTGAGCCAGGAGATCAGAGCGACGCTGCTCGTCGACCTTGCGCCGCCCAGCAGGACGCTCGAGGGCCTCAGGGGGCAGATAGTCGTGGCTCACACCGCCATTGTGCCGTCAGCCGCGCGCCCAGTCGGGCACAGGCCCAGATGTTTGGGAATACGATCGTCATCCCACGTGCTATTGTCGTATGAACGTAATCCCAAACGTCAGGAACCCATGATGACAACAACTCCGCAGGTCGCGCTCGTGACGGGCGCATCCTCAGGCATCGGCAAGGCCACCGCGATCGCGCTGGTCGCGGCGGGCTTCCAGGTGATCGGCACCAGCCGCAACACCGCGCGACTCACCGCGCCCACGGGGGTGACGTACCTCGACCTCGACGTGACCAGCGATGACTCGGTCGCCTCGGCGGTCGAGCAGGTCATCGACCGGTTCGGGCGTATCGACGTCCTCGTCAACAACGCCGGAGTCGGGTCGACGGGTGCGGGCGAGGAGTTCTCGATCGGCCAGACGCAGGACATCTTCGACATCAACGTCTACGGCGTCATGCGGATGACCAAGGCGGTCCTGCCGCACATGCGCGCTCAGCGCACCGGGCGCATCATCAACATCTCCTCGCTCAGCGGCTTCGTCCCCAGCCCGTTCATGACCGTCTACGTGGCGACCAAGCACGCGGTCGAGGGCTACTCCCAGTCGCTGGACCACGAGGTGCGCGAGTACGGCGTCCGGGTCCTGCTCGTCGAGCCCGGCCCGATCAACACCCCGTTCGCAGGCCACAGCGTCGAGGCGGACACCCCCATGCCGCTCTACGCGGCGGGACGGCGCAACTACGACGAGCTGATCACGAAGAACCTCAGCAGCGGCGACGACCCCGCGGTCGTCGCCAAGGTGATCGTCGGGGCGGCCACCGACCGCAACCCGAAGCTGCGGCGTACGGCCGGCTCGACCGCCCGGACCATCAACGCGGTGCACCGCATCGCCCCGGCGCGCAGCTTCGACCGCGTCATCCGCAAGTTCAACCGGATGCCGAGCTGAGACGATGGTGCGCTACACGGAAGAACACAAGCAGGAGACCCGGCAGCGGATCATCGCGACCGCCGGTCGACGGCTCAAGCGTGACGGCATCGACGGCTCCGGGGTCGCGACGCTGATGAAGGACGCGGGCCTGACCAACGGCGCGTTCTACCGCCACTTCGAGTCCAAGGACAGCCTCGTCACGGAGGCGATCACCGACCAGCTGCACACGCTGCACGCCAACATCGTCGAGCAGGCGGAGCCGGGCAAGGCCGGCCTGGAGCAGATCGTGCGCTGGTACCTGTCGGCCGAGCATCGGGACAACCCGGTCGACGGCTGCCCCAACGCCGCCCTCCTCGACGAGATCGCGCGCAGTGAGGAGGCGACCAGGCAGGCGTACACAGAAGGCGTGCTGGTCGTCATCGACGGCCTCGCGGCGCGGATGGCACCCGACGACCCGCCCTCGGCCCGCGTGAAGGCGCTCAGTCTCCTCGGCCTGATGGCCGGGACGCTCCAGCTCTCTCGTGCGCTGGCCGACCGGCAGCTCGCCGACGACCTCCTCGAGCAGGGCCTCCGCAATGCGTTGTCCCTGGTGGACGCCGAGGTCGGCCGATGACCCGCGAGCAGACCTTCCATCCGCAGCTGCGGGTCGCGCGGTTCCTTCCGCGCACGATCATCACGGCTCGTACGCTTCCGACGCTCCGTCGCCTCACCAAGCTCTCCGCGCGTACCCGGCGGCCCGACGCGCAGGTCGTCGCCGTGGACGACAACGTGTCCGTGCACGTCTTCCGGCCGGCAACGGCTCGGCCTCGGATGCCGGCGCTGCTGTGGATCCATGGCGGCGGAATGGTGCTCGGCGACGCGGGGCAGGACCGCGCGTTCTGCCGCCGGGTCGCCGACGAGCTGGACGTCGTGGTCGTCTCGGTCGAATACCGGCTCGCTCCCGAGCACCCGTTCCCGACCCCGCTGGAGGACTGCTACACCGCGCTGCAGTGGCTCGCGAGCCAGCCCGACGTCGACCCGACACGCATCGCCGTCGGCGGGCAGAGCGCCGGCGGCGGCCTGGCCGCCGCACTGACGCTGTTGGCGCAGGAACGCGGCGACATCTGTCCGGTCCTGCAGCTGATGTCCTACCCGATGCTGGATGACAGGACGACGACCCGCACCGACATCGACCCGCGCCGCCTACGCATCTGGAGCCCGGCCAGCAACCGGTTCGGCTGGAGTGCCTACCTCGGCGCACCGGGCGGCGAGGTCTCCCCGCTGGCAGCGCCGTCCCGCTACGAGGACCTCTCCGGGCTGCCGCCCGCATGGATCGGCGTCGGCACCAACGACCTCTTCCATGACGAGGACGTCGCCTACTCCCGGCGCCTGCAGGAGGCCGGAGTCGACTGCACCCTTCACGTGGTCCCGGGTGCGTACCACAACTTCGACTCCATCGAAGCCAAGCCTCCCGTCTCCCGAGCCTTCGTCAAGGCCCAGATCGCGGCACTGGACGAAGCGCTCAACGGAGTCTGAAGGAGGGTCAGAGGCATGGGTGCCAGGCTCGCCGGAGCGCCGTCTCGTGCGAGGCGAGGGCCGCGGCGGGGTCGGCGCCGAGACCGACACAGAACGTGACGCCCATCGGGACCAGCACCTCTCGAACCGGGTCGGCGAACTCGACGAAGTGGTTGGCCAGGTCGAGGGTGATGTAGCCGTGGACGTAGCTCCACATGGCTCCGGCGGCGGCCCTCGGGTTGTCGATGGTGAGGTCGCCGGTGGTGCTCAACCGGGTGGTCGCCTCGACAACATGCGCGTAGGCGGCGTTGAACGCGGGGGAGTGGCCGGCTCGCCGCTCGCCCTTGGGGGTGGGTCGGTAGGTCGCCCGGGTGGAGAGGCCGAACATGGCGTCGTACAGGTGTGGGTTCGCCTGTGCGTAGGACAGCGTGGTCAGTGCCATCGTGAACAGGTCGGCGATGGGGTCCTCGCCGGCACCGATCTGAGCGAACGCCTCGCCCAGCTGGTCGAAGCCGTGGTCCACCACGGCACCGAGCAGCTCAGGTACGCCGCCGAAGTAGTTGTAGACGACCATGCTCGACATGCCGGCCTTCGCGGCGACCGTCCTGGCCTTGATGGCCGAGGGGCCCTCCTCGGCGAGCATCGTGACGGCGGCGGCGATGAGTCGCTCCGGGATCCCGTTGGAGGGGCCGTCCGTCACCGTGGGATTCCTCGACATGGCTGTCATCGTCCCAAACCGGCGGCTGGGATGTGTGACATGGCGTGCTCTGCCAGCGCCGTGATCGTCAGCGCCGGGTTCACACCGGGGTTGGCCGGAAGGGCGGCGGCGTCGCAGACGACCATGTTCCGGTAGCCGAACACCTGCAGGTCGGCGTCGACGACTCCGGTCGCCGGGCTCGTGCCGACCACGGCGCCGCCGAGCACGTGGGCGGTCATCGGCCGGTTGCCGAACACCTCGAAGACGCTGCTCTGCGCGACGCCTCCGGTGCGTTGGGCCAGCCACGTCGCGACTCGGTGCCCTGCCTCGATGTACGTCGGCGCGGGCCGTCCGGCGTCGCGCCCGGTGGTGAGCCGGTATCCCCGCCCCAACAGTCGCCTCCTCGCGACGAACCGGATCGCGTTGTCCCGCGGCTGCATGACCAACATCATCAAGGTCCGTGCCGACCAGCCCGATCGCATCGTCGAGAGCCAGCGCCGTGGGTGGCGCACCACGGTGCGGAGCCAGGCCGACAGGCGACGTACGCCCCGGCCCTCGCCCACCAGGAGTGTGAACATCAGGCGCATGAAGTCGCCTCGCGGCCCGTAGGTGAGGAACTCGATCTGGGTGTCGCCGTCGAGGACCACCCGGCTGCTCGCGGTGACGTCGCGCCAGGTGCCGATGTCCTCGGGGAGCAGGACGGAGAGCACGGCCTCGCTGTTCGTACGCGCGAGGTGGCCCAGGCGATCGCTGAGCGCGGGAAGTGCTCCGCGGTGCTTGCAGTCCGCGAGGAGGGCGTTGGTGCCCACCGCGCCGGCGGCGAACACGACCCCGCGCGTAGTGATGCTCGTGCGGCGGCCGCCCCGGCCTCCGGAACCGCGGATGGTGATCCGATAGCCGTCGCTCCCATCGGCCGCGCCGAGCGGAGTCACGTCGACCACCTCGCGCTCCGCGAACACCTGGGCACCGTGCTTCTCGGCGAACCAGAGGTAGTTCTTGGTGAGCCGGTTGGCGGCGCCGGTGCGGCACCCGGTCATGCACTGCCCGCATCGGGTGCAGCCGGTGCGGTCCGGGCCCTCGCCGCCGAAGTAGGGATCCGGAACCGTGACGCCCGGCTCGCCGAAGAAGACCCCGACCGGCGCCGCGGAGAAGCTGCCGCCGAACCGCTCGGCGACCTCGCGGGTCAGGTCGCTCGTCACCGACTCCCACGGCGTCGTGCGTGCCCCGAGCATCCGCTCCGCGGTGGCGTAGTGAGGCTCGAGGACCTCCTCCCAGCGGGCCGGTCCCGGCCACTGGGGGTCGGCGAAGAAGTCCTCGTGCGGGCGGAACAGGACGCCGCCGTACACGAGGCTGCCGCCACCGACCCCGGTCTGGGTGGAGCTGAACACGTGGCGGAAGAGCACGTTGCGCATGATCCCGCGCAGCCCGACCGCCGGTGCCCAGACGAAGCGGCGGCGATCGGATGCCGATGCGGGCAGCTCGTCGTCGGCGTACGCGCGGCCGCGCTCGAGGACGGCGACCCGGTGACCCTTCTCGGCCAGTCGCAGGGCGGCGACGCTCCCGCCGAAGCCCGACCCGACGACGACCCAGTCATGGTCCAGCGGGGGATGGGTGGTGCTGTTCACGGCGGCTCCTCGGGGTTGTGGCATCAGAATAACTTCGTTATCGTCGTGAGGACAAGGGTCGCACGAACACCCTCACCGCACTGGCAACGGAGACCGGTCATGACAGAAGAAGTACGAGGCAACCTCGAGATCGAGGACCGTGGCGCGGTGCTGGTCGCGCGCGTCGACGGCGGCCCGCTGGGACTGTTCGGCAACGACATCGCCGAGCAGCTCGACGCGCTCGTCGACCGCGCGGACGGCGATCCGGCGATCCAAGCGGTCGTGTTCACCGGCACCCACCCGGACCGCTTCGTCTCGCACGCCGAGGTGCGCTGGCTGCAGGAGGGCGGGGCCACCGTCCCGTCGGTCGGCGTCCGGGGCGCCTCCGCCCTCGCCCACACGGCGCGCGGTGTGAACCGGGCCGGCGGGCTGAAGGCAGCGCTCGGCAAGACGCCGCTGTGGCCGGCGGTCCAGCTGGAGCGGGTGCACCAGACGTTCCTGAAGATGAACCGCAGCGGCGTCGTCTTCGTCGCGGCCCTGAACGGGTCGGCGCTCGGTCTCGGAGCGGAGTTCAGCTGGGCCAACGACCTGCGGGTCATGGCCGAGGGGGACTACGTCCTCGGTCAGCCGGAGGTCCTGCTCGGGATCATGCCCGGCGGAGGCGGCAGCCAGCGGCTCCCGCGCCTGGTGGGCAACCACAAGGCGCTGCTGGCGATCCTGTCTGGTGAGCCGTTCACCCCGGGCCGGGCCCTGGAGATCGGCGCGGTGGATGAGGTGGTGGCGCCCGATCGGCTGCTCGACCGAGCGATCGAGCTGGCCGAGCACCTGGGGTCGCGGCCGAAGGCGTCGCGGGCGGCGATCAAGCGATCGGTCTACTTCGGCGGCTCGGCGAGCCTGGAGGAGGGGCTGCACATCGAGCGCGCCGAGTTCCTCGCCACCGCCCTCTCCGACATCGGCCAGGAGCTGATGCTCGACTACATGGCCAACACAGAGGCCGCCGGTGAGCTGCCGCTGTACCAGCCCGGAGTCTTCGAGGAAGTGCTCCGAGCCGGTACGACGCGTGGTGCGGGCGCCGCGAAGGAGAGTGCCCGATGACCACCACAGTCAGCCGCCACGACGTCAGCTTCGAATCGGCCGGGGACACCTGTGCGGCCTGGCTCTTCCTCCCCGACGGCGTCACCAACCCTCCGGTCGTGATCCTCGGGCACGGTCTGGGCGCCACCCGGGAGATGCGCCTGGACGCGTTCGCCGAGCGATTCGCCCAGGCCGGGATCGCGGCACTGGCCTTCACCTATCGCCACTTCGGTGACTCCACCGGCCAGCCCCGGCAGCTGCTGTCGATCAAGCGCCAGCTGGCCGACTGGGACGCCGCCATCGCGCACGTCACAGGGCGCTCCGACGTGGACGGCACGCGCGTCGCGGTCTGGGGGAGCTCGTTCGGCGGCGGTCATGCCATCGTCGTCGCCTCGCGCCATCCGGAGCTGCGAGCGGCGGTGTCCCAGTGCCCGTTCACCGACGGTCTCGCGTCGGCTCGGGCTCTAGGCCCGGTCGGCACGATGCGGCTGCTGCCCACCGTCGCTCGCGACCTCGTCGCCGCGACCCTGCGTCGAGACCCGGTGCTCATCACGCTCGCCGGAGCGCCGGGGGAGAAGGCGCTGATGACCGCCCCGGACGCACTGCCGGGCTACCTCGCTCTCGTCCCGGATGGAGCCGGCTTCGTCAACGAGGTGACCGCTCGCGTCGCCCCCACCATCACCCGGCACCGTCCGGGCAAGGTCGCCAAGGACGTACGGATGCCGATCCTCTTCTGCATCTGCGACCACGACTCCGTCACGCCGCCCGAGGAGACGCTCGCCTACGCGCGCACGGCGCCTCGCGGCGAGATCAAGCGGTACGACGCCGGCCACTTCGACATCTACCTCGGCGACGCGTTCGAGACCGTCGTCGCCGACCAGACCGAGTTCCTCACCCGTCACCTGAAGGCCTGATCCATGACGTTCTCCACCATCATCGACCGGCGCGCCACCGACAACCCGGCCGGTCCGGCCATCGCCGACTCGTCCCAGCGGCTCAGCAACGCCGAGCTCCTCGACCTGGTCCGTGCCGGCGCGGCACATCTCGCCGAGCTCGGCATCGGCGCCGGGGACGTCGTCGCGCTCAAGCTCACCAACCGCGTCGAGTTCGTCGTACTGCTCTTCGCAGCGTGGCGGCTGGGAGCGACCATCACACCGGTCAACCCGGCCCTGACCGACGCCGAGGTCGCCCGGCAGCTCGACGACTCGGGCGCGAGGCTGCACGTCGTCGAAGACGGCGCCCACCCGGTCGGTGACGTACCCGCCCTCTCGGTCTCCGACCTGCGTCGGGAGCCGATACAGGAGGAGTCCGTGCCGCCGGTCGTGGACAGTGCGCTCCTGGCCCTGCTCATCTACACCTCGGGCACCACCGGCGTACCCAAGGGGGTGATGCTCGACCACGCCAACCTGGATGCCATGACGGCGATGGGGCGCGATGCGCTCGAGGTCGGTCCCGAGGACCGCTGCCTACTCATCCTGCCGCTCTTCCACGTCAACGGCATCGTCGTCAGCATCCTCACCCCGCTCCTCGTCGGTGCCAGCGTCGTCATCGCCGACCGGTTCAGCCCGCACCCGTTCTTCGACACCGTCGAGAAGGAGCGCCCGACGTTCTTCTCCGCGGTGCCCACGATCTACAGCATGCTCGCCGCGCTGCCCGATGACGTACGGCCCGACACCAGCTCGGTCAGGTTCGCGGTCTGCGGTGCCGCCCCGGCATCGGCTGACCTGCTCGCCCGGTTCGAGGACCGCTTCGGCTTCCCGCTCATCGAGGGCTACGGACTCTCCGAAGCCACCTGTGGCTCGACCATCAACCCGGTCGGCGGCCCGCGCAAGGCAGGAACCGTCGGGCTGCCGTTCCCCGGCCAGGAGCTGCGTATCCTCGGCGCTGACGGCAAGCCGGTGCCGCCGGGCGAGACCGGCGAGGTCAGCGTCCGCGGAGCCAACGTCATGCGCGGATACCTGGGCCGTCCGGACGACACCGACGCGGTGATCAGCGACGGCTGGCTCTCCACCGGCGACCTCGGCCGCGTCGACGAGGACGGCTACCTCACCATCGTCGGCCGGTCCAAGGAGATGATCATCCGAGGTGGCGAGAACATCTACCCGAAGGAGATCGAGGACGTCCTCGCCGGCGACCCGACCGTCCTCGAGGTCGCGGTGATCGGTCTGCCCGACGAGAAGTGGGGCGAGGTCGTCGTCGCCTTCGTCCAGGCCCGCCCGGGCGCGACGGTCGACGTCACGGCCCTGATGGCGAGGTGCCGGGAGCAGCTCAGCGGCTACAAGCGACCCACCGCGATCCATGTGCTGGACGCTCTGCCGAAGAACACGGTGGGCAAGCTCGACAAGCGGGCACTTCGAAACCATCGCAGGAGAGACGCGCCTGTAGATTCATCGGTGTGAAGAGGCCTCGAAGTTCCTACCGCTCACCTGGATTCCGATCGGATGGTGAGCGGGCCTGATGGACAGCCAGACATTCCTCAGCCTCGGGCTGGTGCTGGTGTTCGTACTGGTCGGCGGCGTGTTCGCCGCGACCGAGCTGGCGCTGGTGTCGCTGCGGGAGAGCCAGCTGACCGCGCTCGAGCGCAAGGGCCCACGTGGCGCACGGGTGGCCGAGGTGGCCCGCGACCCCAACCGCTTCCTGGCCGCAGTGCAGATCGGCGTCACCGTCGCGGGCTTCCTCTCCGCGGCCTACGGCGGGTCGGCGATCGCTCCCGACGTCGCGCCCTACCTTGAGCGTCTCGGCCTGACCGAGGCACTGGCCGAGACCACGGCGCTGATCGTGCTGACCCTGTTCATCGCCTACCTCTCCCTGGTGCTGGGCGAGCTGGTGCCCAAGCGGCTGGCGCTGCAGAAGGCCGCCGGCATCTCGCTGGCCGTCGCGCCCGTGCTGGACAGGTTCGCCACCGTGATGCGGCCGGTGATCTGGCTGCTCTCGGTCTCCACCGATGCCGTCGTACGGCTGCTCGGCGGTGACCCCAAGGCCTCGGCCGAGCAGGTCTCGGAGGAGGAGCTGCGCGAGATGGTCTCCACCAACACGGACCTCGAGGAGGAGGAGCGCCGGATCCTCCGTGACGTCTTCGCCACCACCGAGACGACGCTGAGGGAGGTGATGCGTCCGCGCGGCGACGTCACCTTCATGCCTGCCTCGATGCCGCTTCCCGCGGCTGCCGAGACCGTGCGTGACCTGCCCTACTCCCGCTATCCGGTGACCGGGGAGGGTTTCGACGACATCCTCGGGTTCCTGCACGTACGCGACCTGCTCGGTGTCGTCGCCACCGACCAGCGCACGATCCGCGACGTCGCTCGTCCGGTGCTCTCGCTGCCCGGGAGCAAGCGGGTGATCCCGTCGGTTGCCACGATGCGCGAGGGCGGCACCCACCTGGCGATGGTGGTCGACGAGTACGGCGGCACCGACGGCATCGTGACCCTCGAGGACCTCGTCGAGGAGATGATCGGCGACATCCGCGACGAGTACGACCACGGCGAGGCCCGCATCCGAGACCACGGTGACCTATCCCGGATCGACGGCGCGATGACGATCGAGGACTTCGCCGACACCACCGGCATCGAGCTCGAGGACGGCGCCTACGAGACCGTCGCGGGCTACCTCATCGCTCGGCTGGGGCACATCCCGCAGGTCGGGGAGGTGCTGGCGCTCCGGGACGGCACCCTGGAGGTGACCGCCCGGAACGGCAACCGCATCACCGAGATCGCGCTGCGCCCCGAGACGTCACCTCCGGAACCGGAGTGAGGACGGTGCCGTCGGCGAGCCAGCGGTCGAGGTTGTCGAGGGTCAGCTGCTCCATGGCGGCACGCGTCTCGACGGTGCCGCTCGCCAGGTGCGGGAGGAGCACCACGTTGTCGAGGTCCATCAGCTCCGCGGGGACCGTGGGCTCCTCGGTGTAGACGTCGAGGCCGGCGCCGGCGATGCCACCGTCGAGGAGCAGCTCGACCAGCGCGTCCTGGTCGACCACGGAGCCACGCGCGATGTTGATCAGGTAGCCCTCGGGCCCGAGCGCCTCGAGCACCTTGCGGTCGACGAGGTGCTGCGTACCGCTGCCGCCGGAGGTGGCGAGGACCAGGATGTCGACGTCGGCGGCGAGCTGCGCGGGGGAGGCGGCGTAGGTGTAGGGCGAGCCGGGGACCTCGCTGCGGGAGTGGTAGGAGATCGGGCAGCCGAAGGCCTCGAAGCGGGTCGCGATGGCCTGGCCGATCCGGCCCAGACCCAGGATCCCGACCCGCTTGCCCGAGACATTGCGGGTCAGCGGGAAGTTGCCGGCCTGCGGCCAGTCGCCGCGGCGTACGAACCGGTCGGCCGCGCTGAGCTGGCGCAGGGTGTCGATGGCGAGGCCGATCGCGGTGTCGGCCACGCAGTCGGTCAGCACGTCGGGGGTGTTGGAGACCAGCACGCCACGTGCAGCCGCGGTCTCGACGTCGGTGGTGTCGTAGCCGACCCCGAAGTTGATCACGGCGCCGAGTGCGGGCAGCTGGGCCATCAGCTCGGCCGGTACGCCGGTACGCCCGGTGGTCACCACGGCGCCGATCGAGGGCCCGTGCTCGGCGAGGAAGGCGGCGCGGCTGTCGTCGTCGGGCAGCACCAGGGCGTCGTAGCGGTCGGTGAGGGTCTCGGCCAGCGACGGCTTGAGCGGTCCTACCTGGAGGATGCGGCGGGTCACGGTTGCTCCTGTCGGTCGAGTGGCTGTCAGATGACGGTCTTGACGAGTGCGGTCAGCTCCGCCAGCTCGTGCTCGGTGAGGTCGGTCAGCGGGGGACGTACGGGACCGGCCGGACGGCCGGCGGCGGTGAGACCGGCCTTGACGATCGAGACGCCATAGCCGGCTCCGCGGTCGCGGATCGCGATATAGGGGACCACGAAGTCGCGGAGCCGGGCGAGCACGTCGTCGCGATCGCGGTTGCGTACGGCCGTGTAGAACTCGACCGCCCACTGCGGCGCGAAGTTGAAGATCGCCGAGGAGTAGGTGCTGACGCCGAGCTCCAGATAGGGCAGGGCGTACGTCTCGGCAGTGGGCAGGCCTCCGACGTAGAGCAGGCGGTCGCCGAGGCGCGCGTTGAGCGTGGCGAGCAGGTCGATGTCGCAGACGCCGTCCTTGAAGCCGATGAGGTTCGGGAACTCCTCGGCGAGACGGACGACGGTGTCGGCGTCGTAGCGGGCGTTGGCGCGGTGGTAGACGATCACGCCGAGCGAGGTCGCCGAGCAGACGCGGGCGACGTGTTCGTACAGGCCACGACCCGGCAGCTCGGTGAGGTAGGGCGGCAGCAGCAGGATGCCGTCGGCGCCGTCCGCCTCGGCCCGCTGCGCCATCGCGACGGCCTGGGAGGTGCCGTAGCCGGCCGCGCCCATCACCGGGGTGCCGTCTCCGACCTCCTCGACGGTTGCTCGCAGGACCCGGGACACCTCGTCGTGGGTCAGTGAGAAGAACTCACCGGTGCCGCCGGCGGCGAAGAGGCCGGCGACCTCGAAGCCGTCGAGGTGCTGCAGATGGGCGCGGTAGCCGTCCTCGTCGAAGGCGTAGTCGGCGGTCGCGTGCGTCACCGGGAACGACAGCAGGCCGGCGCCGAGGGCGTCACGGAGCTCGGTGGGGGAGTAGCGGCCCATGGGGTCTCCTCAAGGGGTTCGACGACGTCGGAGATCCCGAGGCTAGGTAGCGGAAGCGATACGCGTCCAACATCGTGACGGCATCGTTCGATGCCCTATGGGCATTGCCTGACGTGCTTGACGTCACACAAAACTCGCTCGTACGGTTCATCCACGAATGACAACGACGTCCACATATGTAGATGTCGCCGATCGACTGGAGGAACAGTCGCATGAACTTTCGTCCCTCGCTGCGGTCCCGTTTCGGACTTGCAAGCGCCTCGCTCATGGCTGTCTCGCTCACCCTCTCGGCGTGTGGCGTCGCCAACTCCGACAGTGCCGGCGCGGCCGGAGACACGGTCCGGATCGTGCTCCCGCAGGAGCCGCCGACCCTCGAACCCTGCGATGCCAACCTGACCTCGACGGGCGTCGTGGTGCGCTCCAACATCACCGAGCCGCTGGTCGAGCGCGACCCTGCCTCCGGTGAGCTGCAGCCGCTGCTCGCCACCGAGTGGGAGCAGACCGAGCCGACCACATGGACCTTCACCCTCCGCGAGGGCGTGAAGTTCTCCGACGGCTCCGCGTTCGACGCCGAGGCCGCCGCGCACTCCATCGACCGCGCGGTCAACGGCACCTTCGGCTGCAACGTCGAGGGGTACGTCTTCGGTGACGACGACCTCCAGGTCAAGGCCGCCGACGCCACCCACCTCGAGGTGACCACCGCCGAAGCCGACCCGATCCTGCCGCTGCGCCTCTCCTTCATCGAGGTCGTGCCCGCATCGACCAGCGACACCGCCAAGGTGCGCGAGCCGATCGGCACCGGTCCCTACAAGATCGAGGACTGGCAGAACGGCACCAAGCTGACCCTCGCGGTCAACGACACCTACTGGGGCGACGCCCCCGCCTTCAAGAAGGCGGAGTACCAGTGGCGTGAGGAGGGCAGCGTACGCGCCGCCATGATCACCAACAACGAGGCCGACATCGCCACCGGGCTCGCGCCCGAGGACCTCTCCGGGGACGCCGCGGTCCGCTACCCGAACAACGAGACGACCGCGCTGCGGTCGACCGGGACGTACGCTCCGCTCGACGACATCCGGGTGCGCCAGGCGATCAACTACGCGATCGACCGCGAGTCGATCGTCGACAGCCTCTTCGAGGGCTACGCGGACGTCGCTTCCCAGCTGGTGCCCGAGGGCGTCGTGGGCCACAACCCGGATCTGGAGGCGTGGCCCTACGACCCGGAGAAGGCCAAGTCCCTCATCGCCGAGGCGAAGGCCGACGGAGTGCCGACCGACACCAAGATCCGGCTGATCTCTCGCAACGGCCTCTTCCCCAAGGTCGGCGAGACCGTCGAGGTCGTCCAGAAGGCGCTCGAGGACATCGGTCTCAACGTCTCGATCGAGATGATGGACACTGCCGCGTCGGTCGAGTACCAGTCCCGTCCGTTCCCGAAGAACACCGGGCCGTACATCATCCTCGTCCAGCACGGCAACCAGGCCGGTGACGCCCAGTTCTCCGTCGACCAGTACATGCTCAGCGACGGCGCCCAGTCGACGTTCGGCACCCCGGAGTTCGACGCCCAGATCGAGGCCGCCGACAAGGCCGAGGGCGATGACCGCCAGGCCGCTTTCGCCGGCATCTTCGCCGACGAGCCGGAGAAGGTCTCGCAGTTCGCCTACATCGCGCACATGACCGGGATCATCGGCGAGTCGGAGAACGTCGAGTACGAGCCCAACTCGGCGACCGGCGACGAGATGCGCGTGACCGAGATGAAGCCGGCCAAGTGATCCCGGCCGCGACTCACCCAGGAGGTCATCCATGGTGACGTTCCTCCGCAAGCGAGCCCTCACCTCGCTGCTGCCGCTCGTCGTGGTGCTGCTCGGGGTGTTCTTCCTCGCCCGCCTCACCGGCGACCCGGCCAGCCTGTACCTGCCGGAGAACGCCACCGAGGCCCAGAAGGAGACCTTCCGCGCGGTCAACGGCCTCGATCTGCCGGTCTGGCAGCAGCTGATCGACTACCTCCAAGGCATCCTCCGCCTCGACTTCGGCACGTCGCTGAGCACGGGTGAGTCCGCGGCCGCGATGGCGTTGCGGGCCTTCCCTGCGACGCTTCAGCTGGCGATCACCACGATGCTCATCGCGGTCGTCCTCGCCGTCGTGATCGGCTCGTGGGCTGCGTACCGTCCGAACTCGCTGGCGGACCGGTTCGCGTCGTTCCTGTCGATGACGGCCGCGAGCGTGCCCGACTTCTGGCTCGCCATCATGGGGGTCTGGGTCTTCGCGGTGATGCTCGGGGTGCTGCCGACCTCGGGTGTCGACGCCGGGTTGCTCTCCTGGGTCCTGCCGATCGCGACCCTGCTGCTGCGCCCCGTCGGCGTGCTCACCCAGGTGGTGCGCGGTGCGATGGTGGCGGCCCTGTCCGCGCCGTACGTCCGGCTGGCGCGCAGCAAGGGTGCCGACAGCCGTCGGGTCGTCGCGCACCACGCCCTGCGAAACGCCGCCGCCCCGGCGCTGACCGTGGCCGGCGACCTGGCCGTCGGGCTGGTCAACGGTGCCGTGGTCGTCGAGTCGATCTTCGGGTGGCCCGGCATCGGCAAGCTGATGATCGACTCGATCACCGGCCGCGACTTCGCCATCCTGCAGGCGGCCGTGCTGCTCACCGCGGTGACGATCTTCCTGCTCAACATCGCCATCGACATCTGCTACGCCCTGCTCGACGCCCGTGTGCGCGACAAGGCGATGGTGTGAGAGAGGAGAACTGATGAGCACCAGCTACTGGCGGATGCTGCTGCGCGACAAGGTCGCGACCGTGGCCGCCGTGATCCTCTGCTTCATCCTGCTCGTGGCCGTCTTCGGGCCGGTCCTGCTCGGCAGCGAGGCCAACGCCCAGGACCTGACCCGAGGCAACAAGGCGCCGCTCGAGCTCGACGGCTGGCTCTACGTACTGGGCACCGACTCGCTCGGGCGCAGCGTCCTGGCCCGGATCGTCGTCGCGACCCGGACGACCCTCGGGGTCGCCATCCCGGCGGTGCTGATCTCGCTGGTCGTGGGCTCGGTGATCGGCATGTGGGCCGGCTACCACCGCGGCTGGCGCGAGACCCTCGTGATGCGGGTCGCCGATGTGATCCTGAGCTTCCCGTCGCTGCTGATGGCGGTCGTCGTCCTGTACGTCTACTCGCCCAGCCCGCGCAACATCGTCATCGTGCTGGCGATCACCCGCATCCCGATCTATCTGCGCACCGCGCGGGCCGAGTCGGCCGAGCTGCAGAGCCGGGTCTTCGTCGACGCGGCCCGTACGTTCGGGGCGGGGAGCTTCAGCATCATCCGCCGTCACGTCTTCCCGATCGTGCTGCCGACGCTGCTGACGGTTGCCACGCTCGACTTCTGCTACGTCATGCTCGCCGAGTCGTCGCTGAGCTTCCTCGGCATCGGTATCCAGGCACCCGACGTCAGCTGGGGTCTGATGGTCGCCCAGGGGCAGAACTATCTGCAGACCGCATGGTGGCTCTCCTTCTTCCCCGGCCTGGCCATCGTGATCGCGACGGTGTCCGCCGCGGTGCTCGCCGCCTGGGTGCGGCTGGCCACCGATCCCGCTCAGCGGTGGCGGCTCACCGTCCCGCGGCGGCAGCGTCGCCGCGCGACCGTCGCCCCGACCGTCACTCAGGCCGTTACGGAGGACGCCCAGTGAACAGCACCCTGACCGAGAAGGCCGTCGCCCTCGACGTCGACGGCATGAGCGTCGACATCCGTACGCCCCGTGGTGTCGTCCGAGCCGTCGACAAGGTGACCTTCCAGGCACGCCGGGGCGAGACCCTCGCGCTGCTCGGGGAGTCGGGCTGCGGCAAGTCGATGACCGCCACCGCGGTCGTCGGCCTGCTGGAGCCGGTCGCCGACGTGACCGAGGGTGCCGTCCGCATCACCGGTGGCGGTGGCACCACCGACCTGCGGACGGCCTCGGCGCGGCGCCGGCGCGACATCGCCGGCAAGGAGCTGGCGATCGTCTTCCAGGACGCCCTCACCGCGCTCAACCCCGTCTACACCGTGGGCACCCAGCTGGCCGAGCCGTTCCGGATCCACCGTGGCCTGTCCAAGAAGGCAGCCCGCAAGGAGGCCATCGAGCTGATGCGCCGGGTCGGCATCCCCGAGCCGGAGACCCGGGTCGACTCCTACCCGCACCAGTTCTCCGGCGGCATGCGCCAGCGGCTGCTGATCGCGATCGGCGTGGCGCTGTCGCCGGCGGTGCTGCTCGCCGACGAGCCGACCACCGCGCTCGACGTCACGGTCCAGGCCCAGATCATGAGCCTGCTCAAGGACCTGCGAGAGGAGCGGGACATGGCGGTCGTGCTGATCACCCACGACCTCGCCCTGGTCTTCGAGCAGGCGGACCGGGTCGTGGTGATGTACGCCGGCAACGTGGTCGAGCAGGGCCTGGTCGAGGAGGTCTTCGGTGCTCCGAAGCACCCTTACACCGCGGGTCTGCTGGAGTCTGTGCCCGTGCACGCCGAGCGTGGTGCGGAGCTCAAGTCGATCGGCGGCTCGCCGCCGGAGCTGGCCGCGATCCCGGCCGGCTGCGTCTACCAGGACCGCTGCCCGATCGCCCGAGACCGCTGCCGCGAGGAGCGGCCCGCGGCCCGCGAGGTCGCCCCCGGCCACCTGTCCGCCTGCCACTTCCCCGACGAGGTGAACCGATGACTGACGCACCCCTCCTCGAGGTCCGCGACCTCACCAAGATCTTCCCGGTACGCCACGCCGGAAAGCGCAAGGAGCTGCGAGCGCTCGACGGTGTCACCCTCGACCTGCACCGGGGCGAGACCCTCGGCCTGGTGGGTGAGTCCGGCTGCGGCAAGTCCACGCTGGCCCGCACGCTGCTCATGCTGGAGACACCCGACGGTGGCTCCGTACGCTTCGACGGGGTCGACCCGACCACGACCAAGGGCGCCGACCTGCTGGCGTTCCGCCGCCGGGTGCAGATGGTGTTCCAGGACCCGTTCGCCTCGCTCAACGCCAGGATGTCGGCGGGCGACATCGTGAGCGAGCCATGGCGTACCCACACCGGTCTGCACAAGACCTCGCGTGAGCGGGCGGCTCGGGTGCGCGAGCTGCTGGACCTCGTCGGGCTGCGACCCGGCGACGCCGGGAAGTATCCGCAGGAGTTCTCCGGCGGCCAGCGGCAGCGTCTCGGCATCGCCCGCGCGCTCGCGCTCAACCCCGACGTGATCGTCTGCGACGAGCCGGTCTCCGCGCTCGACCTGTCGGTGCAGGCACAGGTGCTGAACCTGCTCAACGACCTGCAGCAGGAGCTCGGCGTGGCGTACCTGTTCATCTCGCACGACCTCTCGGTGGTGCGGCACGTCGCCGACCGGGTCGTGGTGATGTACCTCGGCCGGATCGTCGAGCAGGGCGAGACCGAGTCGACCTTCGAGCGGCCTCAGCATCCCTACACCGGGGCGCTCCTGTCGGCGGCGCCCTCGCTCGACCACGAGCGTCGGCGCGAGCAGATCATCCTGTCCGGCGAGATCCCCTCGCCGCTCAACCCGCCGTCCGGCTGCCGGTTCCGGACCCGCTGCTGGAAGGCGACCGACGAGTGCGCCACCGCGCTCCCGCCGCTCGCCATCGACCCGGTCGACGGCGGTCACACCGCGGAGTGCTTCCACCCGTTGGGGGCTGAGGAGCAGGAGCTGGCCGCGGCACAGGCGGGCTGATGGGGCTCTCGCTCGGGTCCTTCGCGCTCGTCGCCGTCGCGGTCGTCCTGGCCTCGGCCCTGCAGGCGTCCATCGGCTTCGGCATGGGGATGCTCGCCGCGCCCGTCGTCGCGCTGGTCGACCCGGCGCTGCTGCCCGGCACGCTGGTGATGCTCGCGTTCGTGGTGACGATCATGGTCGTCGTCTCCGAGCGGCAGCACATCGATCTGGGTGGCACCGGCTGGGCGCTGTTCGGCCGGGTGCCCGGGACGATCGCGGGCGCGCTGCTGGTCGCGGCGCTGCCCGAGCGGGGTCTCGCCCTGATGCTGGCCGCTGTGGTGCTGACCGGGGTAGCGCTCAACTCGCTGGGCTGGCAGCCGCGGCCGGTGCGCCGCAATCTCGTGGCCGCGGGGGCGGCCTCGGGACTGCTCGGCACTGCCACCTCGATCGGCGGTCCGCCGATGGCGCTGGTGTGGCAGCAGAAGGAGGGCGCCGGGCTTCGCAGCTCGATGAGCACGTTCTTCCTCGTCGGCTCGGCCCTGTCGTTCCTCGCCCTGGCCGCCACCGGGTCCGTCGACCAGCGCACCCTGCTGGTCACCGCCGCTCTCGTGCCCGCCCCGTTCCTGGGGTGGGGCCTGTCGCTGCTGCTCAACCGGGTGATGTCGCCGGTGCGGCTGCGGCGTACGGCGATCGCGGTGTCGATCTTCGGCGCCGTCATGCTGGTGGCCGACCAGCTCCTCGGCTAGCTCCTCGCCACCGGGTTGCGCAGCGGCCGGCCCTCGGCGAGCGCGTCGATGTTGTCGGTGATGTCCTGCGCGCGGCCGGCGAACACCTCGGCGGTGTGCCCCGACTGGTGCGGGGTCAGCACGACGTTCGGCAGCTTCGCGAAGTCGAGGTGCGAGGGCGGGGGAGCGTCGGGGTCGCGGGGGTTGCGCCACCACACGTCGATGCCGGCCCCGGCGATCGTGCCGGCGGTGAGCGCGTCGTGGAGCGCCTGCTCGTCGACCACGGCGCCGCGGGCGACGTTGACCAGCACGGCGCTGGGCCGCATCGCGGCGACGGCGTCGGCGTCGATGAGCCCGCGGGTCGCGTCGCTCAGCGGCACGGTCACGACGACCACGTCGGAGGCGGCCAGCAGCTCGTGCAGGGCCGAGTCGGGCCCGACCCAGTCCAGCTCGACGCCCGGCGGCAGCGGGGCGTCGGGGTTGCGGCGTACGGCCCGGACCTTCATCCCCATCGCCGACCCGAGCCGGGCGACGCTGGAGCCGATCTCGCCGAAGCCGACGATGCCCAGGGTGCGGCCGGCCAGCACACCGCCGAAGGGGTAGTCGTCGGAGACGATCGCGTTGCTCCACACGCCGCGGCGCATGTCGGCCTCGGACCGCAGGACGCCGCGCAGCAGCATCATCGACACCATCACCACGTGCTCGGCGATGGAGCGGCCGTGGTGGTAGGTGTTGGCCAGACGTACGTCACCTGGCAGCGCGTCGAGCGGGATCCTGTCCACGCCGGCACCGGTCACGTGCACCAGCCGGAGCCGGGGCATCGCGGCCAGCAGTTCAGCCGTCGTCGAGGAGCAGACCAGCACCTCGGCCGTCGCGGCGGCCTCGGCGAGCCGAGGGTCGTCACCCCACGCGAACGTCCACGTGTGCGGCGAGGTGCCCTTCCGGGTCAGTACGTCGGTGAACCGGGCCATGATCGGCTCGGTCACCAGCACGTTCAGTGGCGTGGTGGGAGAGGTGGAGGGCACGTCTGCGATTGTGTCATGCGTCTACATCTGTGGACAAGAGTCTCGTATGTGTGGACAGCGATGCCGGGAGGCGGTGCAGGAGTACCCGGTTAACCGGGTATTCCTGCACTTCTCGGGCATTGCAACGCCAGAGAAGTGCAGGAATTGCCAGAGAAGTCCAAGCTGGCGCCGGCCGCGGACGCTCTCGGGATTGGTCGCGGCTCAGGCCCACGTGAGGGAGTTGCGGATCGGGCCGACGACGCGGACGATCCGGTCCGCTGCCTGGCGCAGCGCGGCGATGACCTCGGCCTCCCGCTCGGGGGTGAGCCGGGCGATCGGGATGGAGGCGCTGATCGCGTCGGTGACCGGCTCGTCGTAGTGCAGGGCGACGGCGATGCAGCGCAGGCCGAGGGTGTTCTCCTCGTTGTCGATCGCGTAGCCGCGCCGGCGGGTCGCCTCGAGCTCGGCGGCCAGTGCGCCCCGGTCGGTGAACGTGTGCGGCGTGAGCGGTGCGAGCTCGGCCGGCAGATGGTCGGCGACCTCGTCCTCGGGCTGCGCGGCCAGGACCGCTTTGCCCAGCGACGTGGAGTAGGCCGGGAGCCTGCGGCCGACGCGGCTGTAGGGGCGGAGGTACTGCGACGACTCGCGGGTGGCGAGGTAGACCACGTCGGTGCCGTCGAGACGCCCGAAGTGGAAGGTCTCGTCGAGCTGCTCGCGGAGCTCGACGAGGAACGGGGTCACCTGGGGCAGGTAGGGGTCGGTGTCGAGGTAGCTGGTGCCGGCCAGCAGGGCCCGGATGCCGATGCCGTAGAGCGTGCCGGTCGCATCGCTGCGTACCCAGCCGTGCTTGGCGAGCGTACGGAGCAGGGCGTGCAGGCTGCTGCGGGGAACCCCGAGCGCCTCGCTCAGCTCGCGCAGCCGCACCGGGCGGTTCTGGCGCGCGGCGAGGAACTCGAGGATCTCCACCGTGCGGGCGGCGGACTTCACCTCGCGAACCCCTCCGGTGGCGGCATCGGGCGCGGCAGCGTCGTTCATGTCCGCAGGGTAATGCGCGGGTCAGATGCCCGTCCACGTATGAAGATCGTCTTCGGGTTCGGGGCCGTTGCGCAGCCGCGTCTGCCATCCGTGCTGATCCCAGATCGCCGGCTTGGTGCTCCGGATGAACTGTTCGACGGCCATCACGAAGCGCCCCGGGTCGGAGCGGAACGGGAAGTGGCCGGCGCCCTCGAACACCTCGAGCATGGCCTGCGGCATCGCCGCCTGCGCCTGCTCGGCGTGGCGGTAGGGGATGACGCCGTCGCGGTCGCCCCAGATCATCAGCAGCGGAATGTTCGAGGCCAGGTAGGAGCGATCGAGCATCGTGACGACCTGGCCGCGCCAGTCGACCACGGCGCGCAGGGTCCGGGCGAACGCCTGACGGGACTGGTTGTCCGGGAACGCGTCGACGATCCTGGTCAGATCCGGCGCATCGACGCCGAGATCGTGATCGAAGCGACGTAGCAGGCCGAGGGAGGCGGACAGCCCGATCCGCGAGATCGGCAGCCGCAGCAGCTTGAGCAGCTCTGGCGCCATCGGCAGGGTCGCGAGTCGCAGCCAGGTCGAGACACCGCGTCCGGAGCCGCCGTTGGAGACCAGCACGATCCGCTCGACGAGCTGCGGGTACTGGTAGGCCAGCTGCATCGCCACACCGCCGCCGAGCGAATGGCCGACGAGGGTGACCCGCTCCACGTCCAGCACGGAGAGCAGGTCGCGCATGCCGTTGGCGAACCCACCGATCGAGTAGTCGGCGCGGGGCTTGTCGGAGTCGCCGTGACCGAGCAGGTCGGGCGCGATGACCAGATGGTTCTGGGCGAACATCGGCAGGACGTCCTCCCACGTCCGCGAGCTGTCACCGATCCCGTGGATGAGCATGATCGCGGAGCCGTCACCGCCGATGCGGAACGCGCGCCTGTATCCGTGGATCACCCGAGACTGTTGCTCGATCACCCGCGTCATGATTGCACGCTAGTCGCCATGGGTTTCGGTGATGTTGCCGCTGCGCCGGCGGGGTGCCCGACGGGGCCGCCCGGTGAACCGGGCGGCCCCGCGGTCGGGGTGGATGTGGGGGATCAGGGATCGATCACGATGGTGCAGGTGACCGTCCGGGGTGACGGGTCGATCGCGATGCCCTCATGGGTGATCGTGTCGTCCCAACCGGTGGCGGTGCCGGTGTCCGGCGCGACGCCGGTGTTCTCGCAGGTCATCGACGTCAGGCTGGTCTCGCCCGAACCGCCGTCACGGAAGTTGACCTGGATGTCGGCGAGCGGCGCGTTGGTGAACGTCGCGACCGCCGCACCTGTCGGCTGGTTGTCGGTGCAGTTCGTCCCGCTGACGACGGTGACGGTCTGTGCGCCGCCGGGGGCGTCGGCGTAGCCGGGAGGCGGCGACGTCTCGGTCACGTCGTAGTCCCCGAGGGAGAGGCCCGATACGCAGACCTCGCCGACATCGGGATCCTGGTCGCCGGTGCCGTTGTCGGTGACGCTGGTGCCGTCGTAGGAGAAGACCGCTCCGGGGTTGGTGACCGCTCCGCCCTTCGTGCTGTTCTTCAGGATCTTCAGCGCTCCGAGCTGGAGCTCGTTGGTGTAGGTGCAGTCGAGTACGTCGGTGTCCTCGTTGATCGCGAAGGTCACCGTCGCGCCGGTGATGCTCGGCGTGACTCCGGTGCTGGCATCGCAGTTCACGCTGACGAAGCTCCAGTCGGACGGGATCACGTCCTCGACGACCGTGTAGCCGGAGCCGAAGAGCACGGTCTTGCCGTAGTCCTTCACCCCGTCATCTCGAAGCGTGAACGTGTTCGCGGAGGTGGGGTCGGTGCTGAACGCCTTGGTGTAGCCGAAGTCGGTGGCGTTGGGGTCCTCGTCCGGGAGCGTCTGCTTGCGGATGATCACCTGGCCACAGTTCTGCAGGTTGATGCCGACGGGTGCCACGAAGTCCTTCAGCTGCGAGGTGAAGGAGTCCGAGGAGCGGCTCTTCAGCATCGCGCTGCCGAACGATGTGCACTTGTTGGGCTGGAACAGGAGCCGCAGGTCGAGCTGAGCCTCACCGAAGGTCCGCGCCTGCTTCGAGCCGGAGGCGATCAGCCCATCGGAGTCCGCGGCCGGGATGGTCGAGGAGTTGATGGTGCCGGCCGCGCACGGAGCGCCACCACAGATGGCGGACGGGACGTCCAGGTCGGTGGTGGGACCCCAGGCCGTGCCGGTCCATCGGCGTGCGGAGATGTCCGCGCGGGAGCCGCCCTGATCGATGGCGTACTCGATGAGCAGGTCGCCGGCGGTGCGGACGACGTTGGGCCCGGAGGCGCACTTGGTGCTGGACTGGTTGAACTCGAAGTCCATCAGCGTGGTGCCGCTCGGGTCGCTCACCCGGCTCCAGGCGAGGTTCAGGAAGCCGGGGTGCGTTCCGGTGCCGGCTTCCCGGTAGACGTGGAAGCTCAGCAGGTCGCTCTTGTTCGGCGGGATCGAGTCGGTCACCTCACCGGGACAGGAGGTGTCCTCCTTGACACCTCCGGCGTAGGAGTTGTCGCCGGTGCCGTTGACCTTGTCGGTGGCCCGGGTCTCGGTGACGTTGGCCCAGTCGAGCGAGGGGGCCGGGTCGTCGACCTTGAGGTTGGCGTCGACGTCGATCTCGAAGTTGCTGCCGGCGAGGCTGGCCTCGGGATGAGACGCAGCGGCACCGGAGGCGACGAGCGTCGTGGCGACGAGGGCGGTGGCGCTCAGCGCCGCCAACCTCTTGAAGAGCCTCGGCTTGGTGGCGCGAGGCATGAGCGGGCTCGGTGTCGAGCGCATGGCGTGTCCCCTTTCAGAGACCTCGCGGTCGCTGTCAACGTGGGAGGGCGGGGCCCGCTTCCCAGATGCGGGGCTCCGTCGGCGCGCGCGGCTGCGGCCTGGACGGATGGTGTCTTCCGCGGGGGAGGGGCATCGGCTGGGGGTTCGATGCTCATTCCTCGTTACTCGATCGTTATCCCGCTCGGGGTACTTGCGCATGCCGAAGATCGGGTATCCGGGTGCTCGGGCTCCCGGAGGGATCTGGTCCTCTCCCATGGCCCTTACCTGCCCGTTACCGAACCTCAACGGCTCGGTCATCCCGGCCTCGGACTATGGATACCGAGGACCTTCCCCCACCTGTTCCCGACCATGTGAAGGAGCCGGAGATGGCAGCTGAGGCGACACGTCCCGCGGGACACGTCGACGTCCCGAACAGATTCCACCGCGAGAGCCGCATGGCCCGGTTCATCCGGTGGGCCGACGACTACACGCTGTGGGCGTTCAACCCGCCCGACGCGCTGGCGACGGGTGGATCGCCGACCCGCCGGGCCATCGCCGATCTGCCGGACGACCCGGCCGCGACGCTCCGTGACCTCGAGAACCAGCGCTGCCAGGTCGACCGGCATCTCGCGGATCTGAACGACGAGAGCGCGCGGGCCGTACGGCTGTTGCGGCGGCGCGGCTGGTCGTTCGGCCGGATCGCGGCGGAGACCGGGATCAGCAACCAGCGCGTCGCCCAGCTCGCACGTAGCTCGCTGGGCGCCGCCAGGTGACGATCCGGTAGTGACCGTGTCTCAGCGTCCCGCGGTCACCGTCGTGGCATCGTCGGTGGTCTCGCTCTCGGCGGCGCCCCGGCCGAGCAGCGCACGGGAGCACACCAGCGAGATCACGGTGGTCACGACCCCGAAGGCGACAGGTACGACGATGCTGCCGGATGTGTCGAGCAGCCACTGCAGGATCATCGGCGTGGTCCCGCACAGCGCACCGGAGAGGCCGTACGTCACCGAGATGCCGGTGTAGCGGACCCGGGCCGGGAAGGCCTGGGCGAGCATGCCCGCCATGACCGCGTAGAACATCACGTCGGGGATCGTGGCCATCACCGCGCCGATCATCGCGAGCGTCCAGTTCCCGGTGCTCATCAGCACGAACATCAGCGCGAGCGCGGGAATCTCGAGGGCGAGCAGGACGGTGACCAGGGTGCGCGGGTTCCAGCGGGTGGCGAGCACCGCGCCGAACGGCTGCACGAAGAACTGCACGACGCTGGCGATCAGGATGATGGTGAGGAAGGAGTCCTTCTCGAAGCCGAGGTACGTGGTGGCCCAGGAGAGCGCGAAGGTGTCGCGGGCGTAGACGACCACGAAGACGCACAGGATGCCGAAGACGCCGAGGGTCAGCTCACGGGAGTTGCTGCGGAACAGCTCGATCACCGGGACCCGGACGACCTCGTTGCGCTCCTGGAGGTCCTTCATCGCCGGGGACTCCTCGAGGCTGAGCCTGATCACGAGCCCGACCACGACCAGCGCGGCCGACGCCAGGAACGGCAGTCGCCAGGCCCATTCGAGAAGGGCGTCGTCGGGGAGCAGGCCGGTGACGGCGAGGAAGCTGAGCGTGGCCAGGATCCGGCCGGCGGGGGAGCCCTGCTGGGCGAAGGCGCCGAACAGGAAGCCACGGTCGGGACGGGTGTGCTCGGTCGCGATCAGCACCGCGCCGCCCCACTCGCCGCCCACCGCGAGGCCCTGCAGCAGCCGGAGCACGATCAGCAGCACCGGCGCGGCGGCGCCGATGGCCGCGTGCGTCGGCAGCAGGCCGACGCCGACCGTGGTGACACCCATCAGCAGCAACGTCAGGATCAAGGAGCGCTTGCGGCCGATCCGGTCACCGAGGTGGCCGAAGACCACGCCGCCGAGCGGCCGGGTCAGGAAGCCCACGGCGAACGTCGCGAAGGAGAGCAGGGTCGCGACCGCGGGCTCGGCGTTGCTGAAGAACAGTGGCCCGAAGACCAGAGCGGACGCGGTGCCGTAGATGTAGAAGTCGTACCACTCGATGGTGGTGCCGACGAAGGCGGCGATGCCCGCCTTGCGGGCCATCCGTTCGTCGGGGACGCGCGTTGACTGGGTCATGGGGACTGCTCCTCCGGGGGTTGTGTGTCGTCACGCACCGGAATGCTGTGTGACCGCGTTCACACTAGAAACCCGCGCCATTGCACGTCCAACACCAAATCTAGATGGCATTGATATCACTCGTGAGCCCAATGACGCTCCGGGCATGCCAAGGCCGCCGATCTCCCGGCGGGAAGATCGGCGGCACTCGTGAGGCGTCAGGGCAGGACCAGCGTGATGCTCTCCGCGACGCAGACCGGTCGCTCGGTGCCCTCGGCCTCGACGGTCCAGGCGACCAGCACCTGGGTCCCGGCCGGGACCGGCCGGACCTCCTTGATCCGCGGCGTGGCCCGGATCTTCGTGCCGACCTTGACGGGGGCGGGGAACCGCACCTTCTCGAGGCCGTAGTTGAGCCGAGCGGAGCCGGTATCGATCGTGTAGAGCTCGGCGGCGAAGGCCGGCAGCATCGACAGCGTGAGGTAGCCGTGCGCGATGGTGCCGCCGAAGGACGAGGTGGTGGCCCGCTCGACGTCGACGTGGATCCACTGCTGGTCGCCGCTGAGCTCCGCGAACCGGTCCACGCGTTCCTGGGTGATCTGCACCCAGTCCGTGGTGCCGAGCTCTTCGCCGACCGCTGTCTCGATCGCCGCGATCGAGGTGAACGTACGCATCAGACCACCCGCTCGAAGACGGCGGCGAGGCCCTGGCCGCCGCCGATGCACATGGTCTCGAGGCCATAGCGGGCCTCGCGGTGGTGCAGCTCGCGGGCGAGCGTGCCGAGCATCCGTACACCGGTTGCGCCGACCGGGTGGCCCAGCGAAATGCCGGAGCCGTGGACGTTGGTGCGCTCGAGGTCCTCGTCGGTGAACTTCCACTCGCGCATCACCGCCAGCGCCTGGGCGGCGAAGGCCTCGTTGAGCTCGATCACGTCGATGTCGGCCAGGGTCAGACCGGCCTTGGCGAGGGCCGCCTCCGTGGCGGGGACGGGGCCGATGCCCATCACGTCAGGACGTACGCCGGCGGCGGCCCAGGACACGAGCCGGACCAGCGGTCGCAGGCCGAGGCTCTCGGCGAGCTCGGCGGTCGTGACCAGACACATGGCGGCGGCGTCGTTCTGGCCGCTGGCGTTGCCGGCGGTGACGGTCGCCTCGGGGTCGGAGGAGCCGAGGATCGGCCGCAGCTTCGCGAGCGACTCCATCGTGGTGTCGGCGCGGGGGTGCTCGTCGGTGTCGACGACGACGTCGCCCTTCCGCGAGGGCACGGTGACCGGCACGATCTCCTCGGCGAAGACGCCGCTCTGCTGGGCGGCGACCGCGCGCTGGTGGGAGCTGGCGGCGAGCCGGTCCTGCTCCTCGCGGCCGATGGCGTACTCCCGGCGCAGGTTCTCGGCGGTCTCGAGCATGCCGCCGGGCACCGGGTGGAACCGGCCGCCCGGGGTCTGGCGGCCACGGGTGAGGCCGTCGTGGATCTGCACGCCGGTGCGCGCCCCGCCCCAGCGCATGTCGAGGGAGTAGAAGGCGACGTTGCTCATCGACTCCGCGCCGCCTGCGACCACGATCCCGCTGGTTCCGGAGGCCACCTGCATCACCGCGTTGGCGACGGCCTGCAGCCCGGAGCCGCAGCGTCGGTCGACCTGCTGACCGCCGACCGTGACCGGGAGCCCGGCGTCGAGCCCGACCACGCGGCCGATCGCCGGTGCCTCGGCGTTGGGGTAGCAGTGGCCGAGGATGACGTCGTCGATCCGCTCCGGGTCGATGCCGGTGCGGGTGAGCAGGCCCTGCAGCGCGGTGACACCGAGGTCGACCGGGCTCAGGTCCTTGAAGACGCCGCCGTAGCGGCCGATCGGGGTGCGGACGGGGTCGCAGATGACCACGTCGCGGGCGGTGTCACTCATGGTTGGTGCCTTTCAGGGGTGAGGGTGGCCAGCTCTGCGGTCAGGCCGGCCAGCGCGGTGCCGTCGGGGCGCCGCAGCGCGACCTCGACAGAGTCGGGCGGGGTGTCGGGAGCGGGGCGGTCGACCAGGACCTGGGCAGGGTCGCCGCAGAAGAGGGGAGCGGTGTTGCGGTGCGTCAGGCGGCGTACGGCGCGGTCGGGGTGGGCCAGCCGAAGGGCCTCGGCGAGCACCAGGGTCGACAGCGGGCCGTGCACGACCAGCCCGGGATAGCCCTCGATCCGGGTGGCGTAGGGCCAGTCGTAGTGGATCCGGTGCGGGTTGGCCGTCGCCGCGCTGAACCGCATGAGCAGGGTCGGGTCGGTGACGAACCGCCAGCCGTCGTCCTCGGCCACCAGCGGCGGGCCGGCCGGCGCGATCGCCGAGGCTGGTTCGGGATCCGGGAACGACGTGGGCGTCGGCGCTGCGTCGCGGTAGATCAGGTCCTGCCGCTCCTCGAGGAGGAGGTCGTCGCGCTCGGCGTCGACCAGGTGGGTGAGCACCTTGACGATCGCCAACCGGCCGCTGCGGCCGTCCTTCTCCTCGACGGAGACGACCTCGGACTCACGGACGGCCTCGGTGCCGACGCGGAGGTCGCCGTGGAACGTCACCTCGCCGCCGGCGAACATCCGCCGGGGCAGGTCGATCGGCGGCAGGAAGTCACCGCGGCGCGGATGGCCGTCGACTCCGATCACCGACGACGCCGGCCACCGCGGGAGCGCGACCCAGTGCCACAGCGGCGGGAGTACGTCCCCGGCGGCCGGCACCCGAGCACCGCTGTCGAGGAGCGCGCCGAGGGCGGCGACCGGACCCGCGTCCAGGGTCTCGGTCGACCTCACCCGGTGCGGCCGCCAGCTCACATGTACCTTCCGCCGGTCACCTCGGCGACCGTGCCGGTCATGTAGGAGGAGAGCGAGGAGGCGTAGAAGAGCGCTACGTTCGCGATCTCGGCCGGCTCACCGGCGCGACCCATCGGGATCTCGGCCATCTTCTCGTCCCAGATCCGCTGCGGCATCGCCTCGGTCATCGCCGAGCGGATCAGCCCCGGCTGGATCGCGTTGACGCGGACCCCGTGGTGGGCCATCTCCTTGGCCGCGGCCTTGGTCAACCCGACGATGCCGGCCTTCGCGGCCGAGTAGTTGGTCTGCCCGACCATGCCGACCTTGCCGGAGATCGAGGAGATGTTCACGATCGCGCCGGACTTCTGCTCGCGCATCCGGGCGGCGGCGAGCCGGGTGCCGTGCCAGCAGCCCTTGAGGTGCACCGCGATGACCTGGTCGAACTGGTCCTCGGTCATCTTCCGCATCGTCGCGTCGCGGGTGATGCCGGCGTTGTTGACGACGATGTCGAGCGAGCCGTACGTCGAGACCGCGGTCTCCAGCGCGCGCTCGACGTCCTCGCCGTTCACCACGTCGCAGGCCACGCCGGTGGCGACGTCCGGGCCCAGCTCCTTGGCTGCAGCCTCGGCCGCGGCGCCGTCGAGATCGGCGATCACCACCCGTGCCCCCTCCGCCACGAAGCGCTCCGCCACCGCGCGTCCGATGCCCTGCGCCCCGCCGGTGATCACCGCGGTCTTGTTGTCGAGAAGTGCCATGTCAGTTGGTTCCCTTCCGGTTGCGCGCCACCAGCTGGGCGGCGATCACGTTGCGCTGGATCTCGTTGGTGCCCTCGCCGACGATCATCAGCGGGGCGTCGCGGAAGTAGCGCTCCACGTCGTACTCCTTGGAGTAGCCGTAGCCGCCGTGCACCCGCACCGCGTCGAGGGCGACCTGCATGGCCGCCTCCGAGGCGAAGAGCTTGGCCATCCCGGCCTCCATGTCGGCGCGGTCGCCGGCGTCGAGGCGCTCGGCCGCGTCGAGGGTCATCAGCCGGGCGGCTCGCATCTTGGTGCCCATCTCGGCGAGCAGGTTGCCGACCGACTGGTGCTTCCAGATGGGCTTGCCGAAGCTCTCCCGGGTCTGGGCGTAGGAGAGCGCGTCGTCGAGCGCGGCCTGGCCTACCCCGACGGCGCGGGCGGCGACCTGGATCCGGCCGACCTCGAGGCCGCGCATCATGTGTCCCCAGCCGAGGTGGGGTGTGCCGCCGAGCACCGCGGTCGCCGGCACCCGCATCCTGTCGAAGGTGAGCTCGCAGGCCTCGACCCCGCGGTAGCCGAGCTTGGGGATCTTGCCCGAGACGGTGAGCCCGTCGCCGGGCTCGACCAGCACCACGCTCATGCCCCGGTGTGCTGGCGAGGCGGAGCGGTCGGTGACGCAGAGCAGCCCGATCAGGCCGGCGTGCTGGGCGTTGGAGATCCAGGTCTTCGAGCCGGTGATGACCAGCTCGTCGCCGTCGGTGTCGGCGAAGGTACGCATCCCCTGCAGGTCGCTGCCGCCGGACGGCTCCGTGAGCGCCATCGTGGCGCGCAGGCTGCCGTCGGCCATCCTCGGCAGGTGGTCCTGCTGTTGCTGTGGAGTGCCGAAGTGGCGGACCAGGTAGCTGATCACCGAGTGTCCGCCGATCGCGCCGGCCAGGCTCATCCAGCCGCGGGCGAGCTCCTCGGTGACCCGTGCGGAACAGGCCGTGCTCACGTCGACGCCGCCGTGCTCGGCCGGCACCAGGAGGCCGAAGAAGCCGAGCTTCTTCATCTCCTCGATGAGCTCCTCGGGGTAGATGTCGTCCGCCTCGAACTCGCGGACCCGGGGGCGTACGCGCTCGTCGACGAAGTCGGCGACGAGCCGGACCATGTCCTGCTCGTCGGGGGTCAGGCTGCTCATCTGGCTGCTCCTGGGGTGGGTCGGTTGAGGGAGACGATGCGGCGGGCGCGGGCGACGACGGGGGCGTCGACCATCCGGCCGTCGACGAGGGCGACGCCGTCCTCGGTCGCGGCGGCCAGGACGCGCTCGGCCCAGGCGACCTCGTCGGGGCTGGGTGCCAGGGCCGCGGCGGTGGGGGCCACCTGGCCGGGGTGGATGCAGAGCTTGCCGGCGAACCCGAGGGCCGCGGCCGTGGTGACGTCGGCGGTCAGCCGCTCGTGATCGTGTACGTCGCCGGTGACGCCATCGATCGGCCCGGCCAGGCCGCCGACGGCCGAGGCGAGCACCAGGGCGCCCCGCGCGGGCGCGAGGGCGGGTGCGTGGTCGGGATCGACGCCGAGCTCGGCGGCCAGGTCGTAGCTGCCGAAGGCCAGACGTACGACTCCGGGGGAGCGGGCCAGGTCGATGGCTCGCGCGACGCCGAGCGCGGTCTCGACCAGCGCCACGACGGCGGAGCCCTCGGGGAGCGCGGCCAGGACGGCCGCCACGGTCTCGGGGCTGTCGGCCTTCGGCAGCACCACGGTTGTCGGACTGTCGAGGGCTGCCAGCGCGGCGATGTCGGCGTCGTGCCAGGCGGAACCGGCGGCGTTGACCCGGACGGCGACGGTGACCTCGGCCCGGGGGAGCCAGTCGATGACGTGGTCGCGGGCCGCGTCCTTGGACGCCGGGGCGACCGCGTCCTCGAGGTCGAGGACGACCACATCGGGGCCGGCGGCAGCGGCCTTGGCGAACCGCTCCGGACGGTCCCCGGGGACGAACAGCCAGGTGCGCGCGGTCTCTGCGGAGCTCATCGGGCCACCACTTCCCGGGTGCCGATGACGCCGCGGCTGACGAGGTCGTCGAGCCGTTCGGTGGCCAGGCCGAGGGCGTCGGCGAGCACCTCGCCGGTGTCCTGCCCGACGGTGGGCGCGGGAAGGGGCGCGCTCCGGTGTCCGTCGATGGTGACCGGAGCGCCCGGGGCGAGCAGCTCGCCGACGCCGGGCTGGGTGATCGCCGAGAACAGCGGGTGCTCGCGCAGCAGCCGAGCGTCGTCGGCGGCGAGGTCGCGGAAGCTGCGGTACGGCGACCACAGGATCCGGGTCGTCGACAGCGCCCTCGTCACGTACGCCGTGTCGTGCTGTTCGAACCAAGCGGCGATCAGTCCGCCGAGCACGGTGCGGTGCCGGAACCGCGCGCCCTCGTCGGAGAAGTCGGCATCGAGTGCGCGGGCCAGCGCGGCCACCGCCTCGGCGAGGCCGGTGATGCCCAGCAGGTCCGACCACTGCCGCGGGGTGAGGGCCACCAGCATGAAGCGGTCGCCGTCCGCGGTGGTGAAGTCGCGGCCGAAGGTGCCGTAGACGTGGTTGCCGATCGAGCCCCGTTCGCCTGCCGGCCGCAGCTGCGCCTCGGCGAGATAGCCGAGGTTTCCGGCAGCCGCGAGGGCGACGTCCTCCAGCGCGACCCGCACCTCGGCGCCCTCGCCGGTGACCGCGCGCCGGCGCTCGGCGGCGAGCAGACCGGTCGCGAGGTGGAGCCCCGCCGCGAGATCCCACGCCGGCACCACGCCGTTCACCGGCGCCGCATGCTCCTCCGGGCCGGTCACCAGCGGGAAGCCGGTGCCGGCCTGCACGGTGTAGTCGACAGCCGTCCCGCCGTCGTGGCGCCCGGTGAGGAGCACGTGGATGACGTCGTCGCGGCGGGCGCGCAGCGCGGCGTACCCGAGCTCCGACCAGCGCTCGGTGTTGGTGACCACGATGCCGCCCGACGGGCCGCCCGAGACGACCAGGTCCGCGACCAGCGCCCGCCCCTCCGGGTGGGTGCAGTCGACGGCGATGGCCTTCTTGCCGGGGTTGAGCCCGTTCCAGTAGAGGCTGGCACCGTCGTCGCTGAGCGGCCAGCGGGTCCGGTCCGGTGCACCTTCGAGCGGCTCGACGCGGATCACCTCCGCGCCGAGCTGCGCCAGGGTGGTGCCGCACAGCGGCGTGGCGACGAAGCTGGACACCTCGACCACCCGCAGGCCGGCGAGCGGAGCCGTCGGAGCAGGGTCGGGAACGGGGTCAGCGATGGTCATGGAACACCCTTTCTGCGGAGGGCTCGGAGGACGGGGTCGTGGGACCGGCCATCGCCCAGGTCAGGGCGACAGCGGCGACCGGGACGCCGTAGACGAGGGAGAGGTTTCCGGTCGGGTAGGCGATCGCGACCCAGGAGTAGCCGACGGCGAGGCCGGTGAAGCGGAGCATGTTGTGGAGCCCGAGCGCGACACCGTCGGCGGCGGCCGGCGAGGTCATCAGACCGAGCGCGGAGGTCGCCTGGACGACGCCGATGGCCGCGCCGGTCAGCGCGAGAGCGGCCACGGTGAGCGCGACGACCGTGTCGTGCCCGGAGGCGGTCGCAGCCAGGGGCAGGGCGAGCAGGCCGAGCGCGAGGAGCACCAGCCCGCCGCGCAGCGTGCGCCGGGCGGTGAACCGCTCGGTGACCCGGGAGGAGAGCGGCGCCGCGAGCGTCATCGCCAGAGCCAGCGCGAGCATGGTGATGCCGATGTGTCCCGGGCCCAGGCCGAGGTCGCGGCCCAGGTGCAGGGGAGTGGCGACGATCGCCACGCCGAGGCAGCCCATCACGGTGCCGGCGGCCATCGTGCTCGCGACGAACCTCCGCTCGGTGAGGAGGCCGGGCGGGACGAAGGGTCCGGCGCTGGTGCGCCCGAGCTGGGTGTGCACGGCCAGAGCGAGCACACCCACGGCTGCCATCCCCGCGGCCACCGCGATCTCGCCGTGCTGCCCGAGCCAGCTGATGGCGCCGACGAGCGCGCCGATCCCGACCAGGAGGGTGGCCATCCCGCTGACGTGGAGCGGAGCGTACGACGCGGGCACGTCGGGCACGACGGTCAGGCACAGCACCAGCAGCACGGCGCTGAGCGAGGCGTGGGTGAGGAACACCCAGCGCCAGCCGAGGGTGTCGGCGACCAGCCCGCCGAGGGGCGGCCCGAGCGCCTGGCCGACGCCGATCGCGGCCGCCCAGGCGGCCATCACCCGGGCCCGGTTGCCGGCCCAGTGCCGGCCGAGCACCTGCTGGATCGCGGGCGGTACCGCCGAGCAGGCGACGCCCTGCAGAGCGCGCATCACGACCAGGAACCCGAGCCCCTGGCTGAACGCCGCGCCCGCCTGTGCGGCCACCATCAGCAGCAGCGACCCGGCGAGCACCCGCCGGGAGCCGAACCGCTGGCACATCCAGCCCGAGACCGGGGCGAAGACGACCATCGCCAGGGTGAAGGCGCTGACCGCGAAGACGATCCCTCGCGGCGAGGCCCCGATCGCGTGGGCGATCACGTTGATCGGCGCGCTGATGATGGTGCTCGACAGGGTGCCGAGCGTGGAGCACGCGAGCAGGGCGAGGTACGCCGACCGGCGCGGTTCGTACGTGAGGGTGGACGCGCTCATCGGAGGTAGAGCCGCACCGTGTCGATCTCGTCGCGGAGCAGCCGGACCTCCTCGACGGTCGGCCGTGCGGTCTCGCGTACGTCATCGGCGACGGCGATGTCCCACCCGGTGGCGGCGCGGACGTCGTCGATGGTGAGGCCGGGGTGGACCTCGCTGATCTCGAGCTCGCCGAGCTTGTCGGGTCGGCGCAGCACGGCCATCGGGGTGATCACGGTCGAGACTCCGTGGCCGCGAGGCACCATCCGGGGGTCCTCCTCGTAGGCGCGCACCGGGCTCGGCGAGGTGCAGAAGTCGAGCTGCGCCGGAAGGGCGCCGGGGTCGTGGCGGCGCAGCACGACGATGCACTCGCCGGCGTTCGGCATGATCTCCGCGGCGCCTCCGGCACCCGGGAGCCGGACGGTGGGCTTGTCCCAGTCGCCGATGAAGCTGGTGTTGAGGCTGCCCCAGCGGTCGACCTGGGCGGCACCGAGGAAGCCGACGTCGACATGGCCGCGCTGCAGCACGTAGCCGAAGAGCGCGGGCATGCTCAGCACCGCCGCGGCGCCGGAGACCAGCACCGAGTCGGCGATGCCCTCCGCCAGGCCCTCCGGCTGCGCGCCACAGACACCGGACTCGTAGACCAGCTCGACGTCGGGGTTCACGGTGCGGCGGGCCAGGTCGACGGCGAGGGTCGGCAGCCCGACGCCCGCGAAGACCCGGTGCTTGCCGACGAGCTGGCGGGCGGCGACCGCGGCGAGGAACTCGGTGCTGGCCGGAGCCACGTCCGAGAGCGGCGCACTCATGAGACCTCCTGGGCGGCCACCCGGCGGCGGCCGAAGTCGACGGGCTGCGCGGGGCGAGGAGCGACGCCGAGCCCGCCCCAGCGCTCTGCTCCGAGCTTGGCGAGATAGGCCTCCCGGTCGGGAACGCCGTGCACCCACTCCTCGAGCCAGCGGAGCACGGCCTCACGGTCGCGGCTGATCGGCGTCCACTCCCGGTAGAAGGCGTTGTCGCGGTCGTAGTGGCCCTGGGTGTAGGAGGGATGGGCGCCGCCGGGGCACTCCGCCACGGCGGTGACCGCATGGGACGGCAGCACGGTGCGGTTCGGATCGGAGCGGACCACGTCCTCGGAGACGATCTCCTCGACGGTCACGATCACGGTCTCGGCCGCGTACGCCGCCTCCTGCTGGGCCCCGACGATGCCCCACATCTGCACGTTGCCGGAGCGGTCGGCGCGCTGGGCGTGGACGATCGTCACGTCCGGGCGCAGCGGCGGCACGACGTAGATGTCGGGTCCGCCGTAGGGATCGGAGACCTTGCGGATCAGCGGGTTCAGCTTCGGGAGGTCGCTGCCGGCGTACGAGCGGAGCGGGAAGAACGGCAGCCCGGCGGCACCGGCCTGGTAGCGGCAGACCATGCCGTAGTGGCTGTACTCCTCGACCTCGAGCGGCTTCGGGTCGGCGTTCTCGACCCGCCGCCGGACCTCGTGCAGGGAGCCCGCCGAGCCGCTGGCGAAGAACGAGGCCACGAGCTTGGAGACGCAGCCGGCGGCGATCATCTGGTCGGCCAGCAGATCGGGGGTCATCCGGCAGAACGTCAGGTCCCGACGGCCCTGGCGGATGATCTCGTGGCCGGCGGCGAACGGGATCAGGTGGCCGAAGCCCTCGAGTGCGACCGTCATGCCGTCCCGTACGTGGGCGGCCACCGCCGAGCTGAGATCGGTGACCTTGTCGGGCGCGGCCATGGGTGCTCCTCGAGGGCGGACGGGGGTGGGTCAGTGGTCCCAGCCTGCCGCCAGCCGCATGCCGAACTCCAATACTTCTTCCGCCGCTCACTGTTGACGGATGCGTATGAATAGTTCGAGACAGATATCGAAAGTGATGACAAACGACGGCACAATGAGCCGGGTGGAACCTGCCTCTCCTGCTGCTGACACCCGTGCTGCCGTGACCCTCGACGAGCTGCTCGAGCTGCTCGACATGACCTGCGCCGACGACCCGTCGGCCCGGGTCAGCCACTGGGTGGGGAAGCCGCAGGAGCACCCCGCCGACCGCATTTTCGGCGGCCTCCTCCTCGCCCAGGCGCTGGTCGCGGCCGGCCGCGTCGTCCAGGCCGACCAGCGGGTCGTCAGCCTGCAGGCCGACTTCGTCGGCGGGGTGCCCACGGACCGGCCGTTGCACTGGGAGGTCAGCGTCGTCTCCGACGCGCCGTCGCTGGCGACCCGGCGCAGCCGGCTGCTCGACGAGGCGGGGGAGGAGCTCTTCGGCGCGGTGACCCGATGGGCGACCGTACGTGCCGACCTGCCGTCCTACAGTGCCGCCCGGCCGTGGCCGGCTCCCGACCCGGAGACGCTACCGGATCTGGCCGACCGGTTCGGCTCGGACGAGCGGATCCCGCCGTGGTGGCGACTGGAGCGTCCGGTCCATTTCCGGCACGCGGTGGCACCGCCGTATGTCGCTGCCGCCGAGCCCGGCGACCGGCAGACCACCTTCCTCCGGTCGACCGGTCCGCTGCCGGACGACCCGGTCGTGCAGGCCGCGATGGTCGCCTATGTCACCGACATGAGCGTGCTCGAGCCGTCGTTCCTGGCGCTCGGATCAGCACGACACGTACCCGGCGCCAGGATCCTCAGCCTGACGCACGCGCTGACCTTCCATGCCGCGTCAGACCTGACCGACTGGCACCAGTTCGACTGCCGGGTGGCGTCGATCGCGCATGGACGAGCCCATGGCGTCGGTGACCTGTTCGACGCCGCCGGGCGTCACGTGGCGACTGCATCGCAGGTGGGGCTGGTCAAGACTCCGGCGGCAGTTCGGGAGTAGGCAGCGCCTCCTCCGAGGCACGCAGCACCGCGTGCAGCGCGGGGCTCCGGTCCTCCTGCCGCCAGGCGAGCTGCTGGAACGTGGGGCGCTCGCACTCGGTGATCCGGACCACCTCGATGCCGGTCTGCACGACGTTGGCGATCGCGGTGTCGAGCGTGAACGTGATGCCGACACCGGCCGCCACCAGTGCGACCGCGGTCCAGCTGTCTGGTGCGGTCTGCACGATGTTCGGCACGAAACCGGTCTGGGACGCCGTCTCGATGAAGGCGTCGCGCACGCTGGAGCCCGGGTCGGCGGGCAGCGCCACGAACGGCTCGTCCCGGCACTCGGCCATGCTGACCTCGCCGCGGCCGGCGAGCCGGTGACCGGCGGGAACGGCGAGGACGTAGTGCTCGACCGCGATCACGCGGTGCGCCAGACCCTGCGGCTCGATCCGCCACCGGGCGATGGCCAGGTCGAGCTCGCCGTCCTGCAGGGAGCGCAGCGCCTCGTAGTTGTACGTCGTGCTCTGCAGCATCAGCTCGATCCCGGGATGCTGCTCGCGGACGATGCGGCCGAGCTGGCCCACGAGTACGTGGGAGGAAGGGCCGGCGAACCCGATCCGGACCCGGCCGGTCTCGCCGCGACCGGCCGAGCGAACGGCTCGGCGCGCGGTGCGCAGACCCTCGAGCACCTCCTGGGCGGGCCGGACCAGCGCCTCACCGGCCGACGTCAGCCGCACGCTCCGGGTGGTGCGGTCGAACAGCTGGGCGCCGAGGTCGCGCTCGAGCTGCTTGATGGTGCGGCTCAGCGGCGGCTGGGCGATGTGCAGCCGCTCCGCCGCCCGGCCGAAGTGGAGCTCCTCGGCGACGGCCAGGAAGGCCTCGAGATGGTGCAGGTCCATAGGGACAACTCTTGCATCAGTGGGAACAATCCTCCAATGATTAGGTATTGGACGAGCATAAGAAGTCGCGGGATGCTTTTCTGCATGACCACCGACCTGCTGCCGCTGGAGGGCATCACCGTGGTCGCCCTCGAGCAGGCCGTCGCGGCCCCGCTCGCCACCCGTCACCTCGCGGACCTCGGCGCCCGCGTGATCAAGCTCGAGCGGGTGGGCGAGGGTGACTTCGCCCGCAACTACGACCACGCGGTGCACGGCCTCGCCTCGCACTTCGTCTGGCTCAACCGGGGCAAGGAGTCGGTGGCGCTCGACCTCAAGTCGCCCGACGGTGCCGAGCTCGCGCGCCGGCTGGTCGCCCGCGCCGACGTGTTCCTGCAGAACGCCGCGCCCGGAGCGGCCGAGCGGCTCGGGCTCGGCGCCGACGAGCTGGCCGAACGGCACCCGCGGCTCGTCGTGGCGGGCATCTCCGGCTACGGCACCGGCGGCCCGCTGCGCGACCGCAAGGCGTACGACATGCTGATCCAGGCCGAGTCCGGGCTGATCTCCGTCACCGGCACCCCGGAGACGGCGACCAAGACCGGCGTCCCCAGCTCCGACATCGCCGCCGGCCTCTACACGAGCCAGGCGATCGTCGCGGCCCTGTTCCGCCGAGAGCGCACCGGCATGGGCGGCATCGTCGACGTGTCGATGTTCGACGCGACCGTCGAGTGGCTCGGGCACCCGATGTACATGCAGATGTACGGCGGCCGCCAGGTGCCGCGGATGGGGCTCAGCCACGCCTCGATCGCACCGTACGACGCCTACCCGACAGCCGACGGGGAGATCCTGATCGGCGTCCAGAACGACCGTGGCTGGCGCGCGCTGGTCACCGACGTCTTCGACCGGCCCGATCTCGCCGACCACCCCCGGCTGGCCACCAACCCGCTGCGGGTCGCCCACCGCGAGGAGTGCGACGCGGTCGTGGCCGAGCACACCCGCCGCTTCGCCACCGCCGACCTCGACGCCCGGCTCGCCGCCGCCGGCGTCCCGGCTGCCCAGATCAACGACATGTCCGGCCTGGTCGAGCACCCGCAGCTCGCCGGTCGCGACCGGTGGCGCGAGGTCGCCACTCCAGCCGGGCCGGTCCGCGGCGTACTGCCGCCGATGACGTTCCGCGACGTCGAGCTGCCGATGGGCGCGATCCCCGAGCTCGGTGCCCACACCGATGCCGTGCTCGCCGAGCTCGGTCTCGATGCCGGCGCGATCGACCGGCTGGCCGCCGGCGGCGTGGTCGGCCGGCCCACCGACGTACCCGTTCCCACGCCTTGATCCCCTCGACCCGTCCGCACGAAGGAGCAGCACCCATGGAGCCCGACGAGTTCACGTCGATCCTCGACGCCGTCCGCGCGTTCGTCCGCAAGGAGGTCGTCACGGCCGAGGACGAGATCGAGGAGACCGACCAGATCCCCGACCGGCTCCGGCAGCAGGCCGCGGCCATGGGGCTGTTCGGCTATGCCATCCCGGAGGGGTACGGCGGTCTCGGGTTCACCATGTCGGAGGAGGTCCGGCTGGCGATGGAGCTCGGCTGGACCACGCCGTCGTTCCGCTCGATGTTCGGCACCAACAACGGCATCGCCGGCCAGGTGCTGGTCAACTGCGGCACCGAGCGGCAGAAGCAGCAGTACCTGCCCGGGCTGGCCAGCGGTGAGCTGGTGGCCTCGTTCGCGCTCACCGAGCCGGAGGCCGGCTCCGACCCGAGCGGCCTGCGCACGCGCGCGGTCCGTGAGGGCGACGCGTACGTCATCAACGGGCAGAAGCGCTTCATCACCAACGCGATCTGGGCCGACCTGCTGATGGTGTTCGCCCGCACCGGAGACCTCGACGAGGGCGCGAAGAACATCTCGGTGTTCGTGGTGCCGACCGACACCCCGGGCGTCACCATCGGTCCGAAGGATCACAAGATGGGCCAGCGCGGCGCGGTGACGTCGGAGATCTTCCTCGACGGCGTCCGGGTGCCCGCGGAGAACCTGGTCGGCGAGGTCGAGGGCGAGGGCTTCTCCGCGGCGATGCGATCGCTGGCCAAGGGCCGGCTGCACATCGCCGCCCTGACGGTGGGTCTGGCGGACCGGCTGATCGAGGAGAGCCTGCGCCATGCCACGACCAACAGCCAGGGTGGCCAGAAGCTGGCCGAGTTCCAGCTGATCCAGGCGATGCTCGCCGAGAGCCGGACCGAGGCGTACGCCGGTCGCGCGATGGTGCTCGAGGCCGCCCGCAGCTGGGACGACGGCAGCGACCGGCGTACGGCGCCGTCGCTGTGCAAGCTGTTCTGCACCGAGGCGGTTGACCGGATCGCCGACCGCGCGGTCCAGATCCACGGTGGCCTCGGCTACATGCGCGAGGTGCCGGTCGAGCGGTTCTACCGCGACGCGCGGCTGTTCCGGCTCTACGAGGGCACCAGCGAGATCCAGAAGCTGATCATCGCCAAACAGATGGTGAAGGAGTTCCACGGGTGAGCGATCCTCAGCGCGCCGGGGCGGTCCGCGTCGAGGACCGCGGCCACGTCCGGATCCTCACCCTCGACCGCCCCGAGCGCCGTAACGCGCTCGACCTCGCTGACCGGCTGGATCTGCTCACCGCGCTCCGGGCCGCCGACCACGAGGCGCGCGCCGTCGTCCTGACCGGCGCGGGCTCGGTGTTCTCCGCGGGTGGCGACATCCGGTCGATGTCGCAGGACCGCGACGTTGCCCGGCAGCGGCTCGACGTCGTCAACGCCGTCGTACGTCAGCTGGTCACCGGCGACCGGCCGGTCATCGCCGCGGTCGAGGGTGGCGCGTACGGGCTCGGCCTCGCGCTGGCAGCCGCCTGCGACCTGGTGGTCGCCGGCCGCTCGGCCACCTTCTCGACGTCCTTCGGGAAGATCGGGCTCGGCCCCGACACCGGGCTCGCCTACACGCTCCCGCGGCGCGTCGGGCAGGGGAGAGCGCGCGAGCTTCTCCTGACCGTACGCACCTTCGACGCGGTCGAGGCCGAGCGGATCGGAGCGGTCGAGGCCGTCGTCGACGACGGCACCGCCCTCGACCATGCGGTCGAGCTGGCCTCGCGGCTGTCCGAGCTCTCGGGGCCCATGGTCGCCGGCACCCGGCGCATCCTCACCCAGCCCGACCAGAGCCTCGACGGCGTACTCGCGGCCGAGGCCGACCTCCAGGTCGAGCTGCTCACCGGCCGGCAGTTCGCCGAGGGCAGGGCCGCATTCATCGAACGCCGGAGGCCGGACTTCATCAGCGCGTGAGGCCGGACGGCGTGCCGGTTGTACGTCCGGCCGATCCGCGCGAGGCTGCTGGCATGACGTCCCCGCTGGTCCGGGTCCACACGCTGACGACGCGCGTCGAGGCGCCGGTCGAGGAGGTCTTCGGATGGCATCGGCGCCCGGGAGCGATCCGCCGGCTGACGCCGCCGTGGACGCCGGGGGACGTGCGGGTCGAGGCGACCGACCTCGCCGACGGGACCGCGGTGATCTCGCTCGGCCGCGGGGTGGACTGGGTGGCCCGTCACGATCCTGAGGCCTACGACCCTCCGCACCTGTTCACCGAGCGGCTCGCCTCGCTGCGGCCGCTGACATGGACCCACAGGCACGAGTTCGTCGCCGACGGCGACGGCACCCTGGTCACCGACCGGGTGGAGACGAACGTGCTCGGGCGGATGGTGGACCGGATGCTCGGCTACCGTCACGACCAGCTGGTCGCCGACCTCGCCGCCCACCGCAGGGCGTACGCAGCGGGCAGGTCGCTCACCATCGCGGTCACCGGCTGGAGCGGGACCGTCGGGCGCGCCCTGGTCCCGTTCCTCACCACCGGCGGCCACCGGGTGATCCGGCTGGTTCGGCACCCGCCGGCAGGGGAGGGAGAGCGCCACTGGGATCCGTCGGCGCCCGGCTCGGACGTGCTCGACGGGGTGGACGCGGTCGTCCATCTGGCCGGTGCGTCCATCGCGGGCCGCTTCACCGCGGCGCACAAGGCGGCCATCCGCGACTCCCGGATCGAGCCGACCCGACGGCTCGCCGAGGCAGCGGCACGAAGTGGCGTACGCACCTTCGTCAGCGCCTCCGCGATCGGGTTCTACGGCGCCGACCGAGGCGACGAGGTCCTCACCGAGACCTCGGACCGGGGTAAGGGCTTCCTCGCCGACGTGGTCGCCGACTGGGAGGCGGCGAGCCGGGTGGGCGGGCTACGGGTGGTCCAGGTCCGGACCGGGATCGTGCAGACGCCCGCAGGGGGAGCGCTGAGGCTTCAGCGACCGCTGTTCGCGGCCGGTCTGGGTGGCCGGCTCGGGAGCGGTGAGCAGTGGGTGAGTTGGGTCGGCATCGACGACCTGGTCGACGTCTACCACCGCGCGGTCCTCGACGAGACGCTCGTCGGCCCGGTCAACGCGGTCGCCCCCGAGCCGGTCACCGGCCGGGTCTACGCCCAGACCCTCGCGCACGTGCTCCACCGGCCCGCGCTCCTGCCCACGCCGGTCCTCGGCCCCCGGCTCCTGCTCGGCAGGGAGGGCGCCGACGAGATGGCGCTGGCGAGCCAGCGGGTCGAGCCGGCCGCTCTCGGGAGCGAGCACCAGTTCCGTCACCCGACGCTGGAGGCGGCGCTACGTCACGTACTCGGTCGTTGAGGGTCAGGCCATGCCGCTCAGCAGCAGTTCCGCGGCCGCGGCCGCCCCGTCGCCCCGGGCGTCAGCGGCCATCGCGGTCGCCCGCGCTCGGACCTCCGGCGCCAACGCCGGGCCGAGAGCGGCGGTGAGGGACTCGAACGTCGGTGCGGCGCCGCCGTGGGCGACCCCGATGCCGAGCGCGGCCACCCGCCCGGCCCAGTAGGTCTGATCGCCGGCCTGCGGCACCACCAGTTGCGGCGCGCCGGCCCGGTATGCCGTCGTCGTGGTGCCCGCGCCGCCGTGGTGGACGATGGCGGCGACCCGGCCGAAGAGCCGCTGGTGGTTGACCTCGCCGACGACGAAGCAGTCGTCACGGCCGTCGATGACGTCCAGCCCAGCCCATCCGCGCCCGATGACCACGCGACGGCCGTGCGCGCGGATGGCCTCGATCGCGACCCGCACGTTCTCCTCGCCGACTGTGCGCATGCTGCCGAAACCGACGTACACCGGCTCCTGCCCCGCGTCGAGGAAGCCCAGCAGGTCGGCCGGGAGCGGACGGTCGTCATCGAGCATCCAGGCGCCGGTCTGCACGACGTCGAGTCTGGAGGTCCCGTGCCATGGACCCAGGGTGGGATCGGCCGCGAGTAGGGGACGAGTGGTGAACATGAACTCGGTGACATCGCTGACCGGCGGCAGCCCGATCGAGTCACGGTGGGCGTCGACCGGCTCCTTGAACAGGTCGTTGAAGCCGCGCCCGTCCAGGCCGTCGACGACGTCCGGGCAGAAGAGGGCGTAGTGATAGGGGATGCCCCGCGCCTCGGCGATCGAGGGTGCGACGAACTGCGACATCGCGGTCGCAACGACCGCGTCGCAGCCCGCAGCGGCCCCGGCCACGGTGTCGTACTGCGCCGTGATGAAGTCGGTCACTCGCTGGTGACGCTCCTCGGACGTCGGCGGCCGCTCCCAGGACCGCCACGGCTTGAGGAACGGCACGTACGGCACGCTCTCCCGCGCCAGCAGGTCGACGAACTCCTCGTCCGGCGGCGCGCACATCCGCACTTCTGCGCCCCTCCGCTGTAGCTGCACCGCGAGCGCCACCATCGGCTCGACGTCTCCTCGCGACCCGTAGGTCGACAACAGCACACGCATCCATGGCTCCGTTCCAAGGGCATCGGGCCAGGCCCGAGAGACGACGGCAGCATAGGCTCCTGCGCCCGGGTCAGGAGGTCGGGAGCGCGGTCCGGGTGAGGCTCTCGGAGATCTCCCACAGACGGGTGGCGTCCTCGGCGCTGAGCAGCGGCCGGTAGAGCGCCTGCTCGGCGGGGGCGCCACCGAGGTGCCCAGGGCCGCTGGGGCCGTACAGCCGGCCGCCGGTCGCCTCGGGGGAGGTGGCGGCCAGCAGCGCGGGAAGGGCGGCGGTCTCGGGTGTGCCGAGGAGGATTCCTCGGGCCGAGAGCCAGCGGATCATGCGCACGGAGAGGGTGTCCGTCGTGCGGCCGATCTCGGGGCGAGCGGCCAGCAGGTTGGTCGGTGCGACGCCGGGGTGGGAGAGGTTGCTGGTGATGCCCCAGCCGTTGGCCCGGCTGCGCCGGTCCAGCTCGAGCCCGAAGAGGCCGACGGCGATCTTGGACTGGCTGTAGGCCTTCATGTCCTCGTAGCTCTGCTCCGAGTTGGGGTCCTCCCAGTTGACCGCGCCGCGCCTCGCCGCCACGCTGACCTGGGACGTCACCCGGGCCCGCCCGGCTCGCAGCAGCGGCAGGATCCCAGCGACGAGGGCGAAGTGGCCGAGATGGTTGGTGCCGAACTGGAGCTCGAACCCGTCGGCGGTGGTCTGCTGCTCCGGCGGTGTCATCACGCCGGCGTTGTTGATCATCACGTGGAACGGCTGGTCCTCGCCCAGCAGCGTCTCGGAGAGCGCCGCCACCGATGACAGCGAGGACAGGTCGAGGTCGCGCAGCGAGATCTGGGCCTCCGGGACGTGTCCGCGGATCGTGGCCAGCGCCTTCTCGCCCTTGCTGGCGTTGCGTACGGGCATCACGACCTCGGCCCCGGCTGCCGCCAGCCGGGTGGCCATCACCAGGCCCATGCCGTCGCTGGCCCCGGTGACCAGGGCTCGCTTGCCGGACAGGTCGGGGATCGTGATGTCGATGGATCGACGTGGCATCGGTCTGCTCCTGGAGAGAGGATCTGGGGTCGGACCCATCCTCGGTCGGCCACCAGGTTCTATCCAGGGTCTGCCGATCCCAGCCTGGAACGTCAGCGCATGTGCCCGGCTCGCGCCGGGTACGTCGACAGGGTGAGCAAACGGGACCGCGACCTGGTGCGGCGTCTGCTGGACGCCGGCGGCACGACATACGCCGAGGAGGCCGGCATCCGGCTCCGGGACAAGCCGTCGCCGCTCTATCGCCTCCTGGTCCTGGCGATGCTCTCCTCGACCCGGATCTCGACCGACATCGCGGTCGCTGCGGCGCGCGAGCTGTCGGCCGCAGGATGGCGTACGCCGCACCGGCTGCTCGACTCGACCTGGCAGCAGCGGGTGGATGCCCTCGGCCGCGCCCACTACCGCCGCTACGACGAGAGCACCGCGACCAAGCTCGAAGAGCAGGCGCAGTGGCTGCTGGAGACCTGTCGTGGCGACCTGCGCCGGCTCCGCCCGACCTCGCGCGACGGCGCCGACGCCCTGATCGACGCACTCACCGAGTCGCCCCGTATCGGCCCGGTGGGTGCCCGGATCTTCTGCCGTGAGGTGCAGGACGTGTGGCCCGAGCTGTCGCCCTTCCTCGACGGCCCGCTCCTCGACCAGGCCCGTGACCTCGGCCTGCCCGACGACCCGGACGAGCTCGCGTCGCTGGTCCCCGACGGACGCTGTGCCCCGCTCGCGGCGGCCCTCACCCGAGCACGTCACGGACTTCCCGATCTCGAGGAGACCTGAGGCAGTCCCACCGCCCGCGGTGATCCCGCCTAGGATCACCGCATGGTCAACGGGGAGTCGAAGAACGCGCCGAGCATGGCAGATGTCGCGGCCCGGGCAGGGGTCTCGCACCAGACCGTGTCCCGGGTCGTCAACGGCTCCGACGCCGTACGTGGCGACACCCGCGACCGGGTGCTGGCGGCGATCGAGGAGCTGGGCTACCGGCGCAACAAGTCGGCACGCGCTCTGGTCACGCGGAAGTCGGGACGCCTGGGCCTGCTCTACACCCAGCCGCACCTCTACGGGCCGGGCACGCTGGCCGCCTCGGTGCACCAGGCCGGTCAGAAGGCCGGCTACGACGTCATCCTGAGCCCCGTGCCGCACCTGGAGGCGACCTCGGCGGAGCGGGCGATCGAGGCGCTCCTCGACGACGCGGTCGAGGCCGTGCTCCTCGGCGTCTCGCACCAGTCGTTCGAGGATCTGGTCGCTCAGCTCACGGAGACGGTCGAGGTCGTGATGATCCACAGCGACCCGCCGGCGGGGGTGCGCTCGGTGGGTATCGACCAGCACGCCGGAGCCGTGCTGGCCACGCAGTATCTGCTCGACATCGGCCACCGCAACATCGCCCACGTGGCCGGTCCGGTCGGCTGGATCGACGCCCGGCAGCGCCGGGAGGGATGGATGGCCGCGCTCCGGGACAGTGACGTGCAACCCGGGCCCGAGATCTTCGGCGACTGGTCGAGCAAGAGCGGCTACGAGGCCGGGGCCGAGATCGCCCGGGACCCGTCGGTCACCGCGGTCTTCGCCGCCAACGACTCGATGGCGCTCGGCGTGATCCGGGCGCTGCACGAGGCCGGCCTCCGGGTCCCGCAGGACGTGAGCGTCGTCGGCTTCGACGACGTCCCGGACGCCGCGTACCTCTGGCCGCCGCTGACCACCGTCCGGCAGGACTTCGCCTCCCTGGGCGAGCTCGCCGTCGAGGTCGCCACCAAGGCCATCGCCGACGGCACCGTCGAGGTGCCGCCGCTGCTGCAGCCCGAGCTGGTCGTACGCTCCTCGGCCGCCCCGCTGTCCCCTCGCCGAGACGTCGGCTAGGTCGGCCGAGACGTCAGCTAGGTCGGCCGAGTTGGCACGCCGTTGCCCACTCGGCCGACGGCAGTGACGTTTCGGCCGACCGGAGTGACGCTTCGGCAAGAGCTCTACGGGGAACCCAGCGGTAACCTGCCTGTCATATGTTAGCGTTCACATCGCCTCGAAACCCCACCCCGAGCCGACGGGCAGAAACGGAGCCGTGATGACGCAGCGAGCAGGCCACCTGCCTGACCTCAAAGAGACCTCGCTCGGCATCGAGCTGGGCTCCACCACCATCAAGGCGTGCCTGATCGGGCCCGATCACGCGACTGTCGCCACCGGGTCCCATCTGTGGGAGAACGAGCTCGTCGACGGCCTGTGGACCTACTCGCTCGAGGCGGTCTGGGCGGGCGTACAGGGCGCGGTCGCCGCCCTCGGTGACGAGGTCGAGCGCCGCTACGGCACCCGCCCGACCACGTTCGGGTCGATCGGCGTCTCGGCGATGATGCACGGCTACCTCGCCTTCGACGATGCCGGCGAGCTGCTGGTGCCGTTCCGTACGTGGCGCAACACCAACACCGCAGTCGCCGCCGCCGAGCTGTCGGAAATCTTCGGCACCAACATCCCGTTGCGCTGGTCGGTCGCCCACCTCTACCAGGCGATCCTCGACGACGAGCCCCACCTGCCCGAGATCGCCTCGCTCACCACGCTCGCTGGATACGTCCACCGGGCGCTGACCGGCGAGCACGTGCTCGGTGTCGGCGACGCCTCCGGCGTCTTCCCGATCGACCCGGCCACCGGGACCTACGACCAGCGGATGCTCGAGCAGCTCGGTCACCTCGCCGCCGCCAAGCGCCCCGGTCTGCGGGTCGAGGGGCTGCTCCCGCAGGTCCTCCCGGCAGGCGCTGCCGCCGGCCGGCTCACCCCCGACGGCGCCGCGCTGATCGACCCGACCGGCACGCTCCAGCCCGGGATCCCGCTGTGTCCGCCGGAGGGCGACGCCGGCACCGGGATGGTCGCCACCAACTCCGTCGCCAAGCGCACCGGCAATGTCAGCGCCGGCACCTCGATCTTCGCGATGGTCGTCCTCGAGGCGCCGCTGGCCACCGTCCACCACGCCATCGACATCGTCACCACTCCGGCCGGCGACCCGGTCGCGATGGTGCACTGCAACAACGGCGCCAGCGAGCTCGACGCCTGGGCCGGGGTCTTTGGTGAGTTCGCCGCCGCGCTCGGTCACCCCTGCGAGCCCGACGCCGTCTTCGGCGCCCTGCTCACCGCCGCGCTCAAGGGCTCGCCCGACGGCGGTGGCCTGCTGGCCTACAACTACCTGGCCGGTGAGCCGATCACCGGCCTCGACGAGGGGCGTCCGCTGTTCGTACGCACCCCCGGCAGCCGTCTCGACCTCGCCGGGTTCGCCCGCGCCCAGGTCTACGGCGTCTTCGGCACCCTCGCCCTCGGCATGCGCGTACTCGCCGACCAGGGTGTACAGATCGACGCGATGTTCGCCCACGGCGGCCTGTTCCGCACCGCGGGCGTCGCGCAGCGGTTGCTCGCCGCCGCCATCGGCGCCCCGGTCGCGGTCGGCCGCACCGCCGGTGAGGGTGGTGCCTGGGGGATCGCCGTCCTGGCGGCGTACGCCCGGGCCGCCGAGGCCGAGGGCGACCTCAGCCTGAGCACCTATCTCGCCGAGCGCGTCTTCGGCGACATCGACCTCGAGGTCGTCGAGCCGGACGCCGCCGACCTCGCCGGGTTCCGGACCTACCTCGAACGCTACGAGGCCGGCCTGGACATCGAGCGCGCCGCCGTGGTCTCGCTCGCCCCCAACGCAGCAGAAGGAGACCAGTGATGACGGGCGTACCCGCCGCTCTTCGCGCCGCCGTCGACGCCGCCAAGGAGCGCGTCGCGGCGCTGCACGCCGAGCTGCCCCGCTGGGAGCTGGTCGTGTGGACCGCCGGCAACGTCTCCGAGCGCGTACCGAACCCCGACGGCGAGGACCTGCTGGTCATCAAGCCCTCCGGGGTCGCCTACGAGGACATCACCGCCGAGGCGATGGTCGTGTGCGACCTGGCGGGCAACCTCGTCGAGGGCGAGCGGTCGCCGTCCTCGGACACGGCCGCCCATGCGTACGTCTATGCCAACATGCCCGAGGTAGGTGGAGTGGTCCACACCCACTCCACCTACGCCACCGCCTGGGCCGCCCGCGGGGAGGAGATCCCCTGCGTGCTCACGATGATGGCCGACGAGTTCGGCGGACCGGTCCCGGTCGGCCCGTTCGCGATCATCGGCGACGACTCGATCGGGCGCGGCATCGTGGAGACGCTGCGCGAGTCGCGCAGCCCCGCGGTGCTGATGCGGAACCACGGTCCCTTCACCATCGGCAAGGACGGCCGCTCCGCGGTCAAGGCCGCAGTGATGTGCGAGGAGGTCGCCCGCACGGTGCACATCGCGCGCCAGCTCGGCCAGCCGCTGCCGATCGACCAGGGCCACATCGACTCGCTCTACGACCGCTACCAGAACGTCTACGGCCAGCACTGAGCTGCCCGCCCCCCCCCGAATCTCAGCACTGGAAGGACCCCACATGAGCAAGCCCGCAGCGTTGAAACCCTATGGCGACCGCGAGGTCTGGTTCTTCACCGGCAGCCAGGACCTCTACGGCGAGGAGACCCTCCGCCAGGTGGCCGAGCAGTCCCAGGAGGTCGCTCGCGCCCTTGACGCCTCCGGCGACGTACCGGCGAAGGTCGTGTGGAAGCCCGTCCTGAAGGACTCCGCGGCGATCCGCCGCGCGATGCTCGAGGCCAACTCCGACGACAACGTCCTCGGCGTCATCACCTGGATGCACACCTTCAGCCCGGCCAAGATGTGGATCGCCGGACTGGACGCCCTCCAGAAGCCGCTGCTCCACCTGCACACCCAGGCCAACGTCGAGCTCCCCTGGTCGGAGATCGACATGGACTTCATGAACCTCAACCAGGCCGCGCACGGCGACCGTGAGTACGCCTACATCGCCACCCGCCTCGGCGTCGCCCGCACCACCGTCGTCGGTCACGTCTCCAACCCGGCGGTCACCCGCCGCGTCGGCACCTGGGTCCGCGGCGCCGCGGGCTGGGACGCCACCCACGGGCTCAACCTGGTCCGCTTCGGCGACAACATGCGCAACGTCGCGGTCACCGAGGGCGACAAGACCGAGGCCGAGCTGCGCTTCGGCGTCTCGGTCAACACCTGGGGCGTCAACGACCTGGTGGCGGCCGTCGAGGCGGTGTCGGAGGAGACCGTGGACGCGCTGGTCGCCGAGTACGAGGCCCTCTACGACGTCGTCCCCGAGCTCCGCAAGGGCGGCGAGCGCCACGACTCGCTGCGCTACGCCGCGCGCCAGGAGATCGCCATGGAGGCGTTCCTGGTGGAGCGTGACGCGAAGGCGTTCACCACCAACTTCGAGGATCTCGGCGGTCTGCGCCAGCTCCCCGGCATCGCTGTGCAGCGGCTGATGAGCAAGGGCTACGGCTTCGGCGCCGAGGGCGACTGGAAGACCGCCGTGCTCGTGCGTGCCGCCAAGGTGATGGGGGAGGGGCTGCCCGGTGGCGCCTCCCTGATGGAGGACTACACCTACGACCTCACCCCGGGCGCGGAGGTCATCCTCGGTGCCCACATGCTCGAGGTCTGCCCCTCGCTGACCACCTCCACCCCGCGCGTCGAGATCCACCCGCTCGGGATCGGCGACCGCGAGGACCCGGTCCGGATGGTCTTCGATGCCGACACCACCGAGGGCGCCGTGGTCGTCTCCCTGGCCGACATGCGTGACCGGTTCCGGCTGACCGCCAACGTCGTCGACGTCGTCCCCCCGACCGAGGCGCTGCCCAACCTGCCCGTCGCGCGCGCCGTCTGGACCCCGCGTCCCGACTTCGCGACCTCGGCCGAGGCCTGGCTGACCGCCGGCGGCGCCCACCACACGGTGATGTCGACGGCCGCCGGGATCGAGGCCTTCGAGGTGTTCGCCAACATCGCCCGCACCGAGCTGCTGGTCATCGACGAGTCCACCACCCGCCGCGGCTTCGCCGACCAGGTGCGCTGGAACCAGGTGTTCTACCGGGTCGCTCAGGGGCTCTGACGCCAGGCGTCGAGGAGCTCGGCCTCGCGGGTTGGCGAGATGCCGGTGACGTACGCATCGGGGGAGGCCTGCAGCCAGGCGAGGGTGTCCCGGGCGGTCTCGGCGATCGGGCGGGTGGTGAGACCGGTCGCCATGGCCGAGGTGGTGTCGTGGGCGAGCATCCCGTCGTACTCAGGCCGGGGGAGCCACAGCGGGATCGAGCCGGGGCCCGACCAGGGGTCGACCTCGTTGGCCTGCAGGAAGTCCTGGGGGAGCCAGGTCCAGGTCGGGATGGCGCCGACGCCGCTCGCGGTCTCGGTCAGCAAGGTGCTGATCGGCATCGACGGGCCGGTGGCGTCGAAGGTGCCCTCCACCCGGGCGGTGGCGCAGTGGAGGATCCAGTCCGCCAGGTCGCGTACGTCGATGACCTGGGTGCTGTCGTCGGGCGAGCCGGGAGCGAGGATCTCGCCGCCGGCCTTCAGGCGCTGTGGCCAGTAGGAGAACCGCCCGCTGGGGTCCCCAGGGCCCACGATCAGGCCGGGGCGGATGACGGTGGCCGAGGCTGCACCCGCGCGGACGAACTCCTCGCAGGCGACCTTCATCGAGCCGTACGCATCGGGGTCGTCGTCCTCGACGTCGTCCGTCGTCGGAGCGAGGACGGGGAGCGAGTCCGGAGTGCCGCCGGGGGTGCTGTGGTCGGCGTACACGCTGATGGTCGAGACGAAGACCCAGTGGGCCTCGCTGAAGGCGGCGACGGCAGAGCGAACCCACGATGGGGTCCGGGCCACGTCGACGACCGCGTCGAACTTCGCAGTCGTCAGGGCGGAGGGAGGTGTCTCGGTGCGGTCCCACGGAACCAGCTCCGCGCCCTCCGGGACGGTTCCCGACCGGCCGCGCGCTGCGCAGACCACCTCGTGACCGCTGCGTACTGCCGACTCCGCCACTGCGCGGGAGAGGAAGACCGTGCCGCCGAGCACCAGGATTCGCATGCGGACACGCAATCACCCGCGAGCGCCACGCGGCAAGCGGTTCTGCTTCAGGCAGATCCTGGAGACCGGAAGACTCACAGCACCTTGCGAGGGTTCATGACCCCGTCGGGGTCGATCGCCTGCTTGACGGCGCGCATGAGGTCGACCTCGACCCCCGTCTTGTACGCAGCGGCAGCATCCCGCTTGAGCGTCCCGATCCCGTGCTCGGCGGAGATGCTGCCGCCGAGCGCGGCGACGGCGTCGTAGACGATCCGGGTCAGTGCGCTCGCCCGAGCGCGGAGCGCCGCATCGTCGCCGACGGGGGCGGAGATGTTGTAGTGCAGGTTGCCGTCCCCGATGTGTCCGTACGTCACCAGCCGCAGCCCCGGCAGCGCCTCCAGCAACAGAGGCCCGACCTCGGCGACGAACCGGGACAGCGCCGTGATCGGCAGGGTGACGTCGTGCTTGAGGGTCGCCCCCTCGCTCTTCTGCGCCTCCGAGACGCCTTCGCGCAGCGCCCACAGCGACGCGCGCTGAGCGGGGCTGCCGGCGACCACGGCGTCGAGGAGCAGCCCCTCCTCGGCAGCCGCCGCGAGAGCCGACTCGAGCCGCTCGTCGACGTCGACGGAGGTGCCGGCGAGCTCGACGAGGCCGTACCACTCGTGCCGGTCCGAGAACGGGTCGCGGACCCCCGGCAGGTGGGCGAGGACCAGGTCGACGGCCTGGCGTCCGAGCAGCTCCCAGGTGGTCAGCTGCCCGCCGCCGTGCTCGCGCAGCAGGGGAAGCAGCTCGGTCGCAGCCGAGACCGACTCCAGCGCCACGAACGCCGTCGCCCGGCGCGGCGTCGCCGGCAGCAGCCGCAGTACCGCCGCGGTGACGACGCCGAGCGTGCCCTCGGAGCCGATGAACAGCTGCTTGAGGTCGTAGCCGGTGTTGTCCTTGCGCAGAGGCCGCAGGCCGTCCCAGACCCGGCCGTCGGGGAGCACGACCTCGAGGCCGAGCACCAGCTCGCGCATCATCCCGTAGCGCAGCACCGCGGTGCCGCCGGCGTTGGTCGCGACCGTGCCGCCGATGGTGCATGAGCCCTCCGAGCCGAGGGAGAGCGGGAAGAGTCGCCCGGCCTTTCTGGCGGCCTCTTGGACGGTCGCCAGCGCGGTGCCGGCCTCGACGGTGAGGGTGTCGGCGACGGGGTCGATCTCCCGGATGCGACGCATCCGGCCGAGCGAGAGCACCACCTGGTCGCCGCCGGAGTCCGGTACGCCGCCGCCGACGAGGCCGGTGTTGCCGCCCTGCGGGACGACCCCGACGCCGGCCTCCGCGCACAGCCGGACCGCGGTGGCGACCTCGGCGGTCGAGGCCGGTCGCACCACCGCGAGGGCGGCGCCGGTGAAGCTGCCGGTCCAGTCGGTGACGTACGCCGCCATGTCGGCCGGATCGGTCAGCACGGAGCTCTCGCCGAGGGCGGTGCGCAGGTCATGGACGAGATCGGTGGTCACGGTTCTCCTTCGGTCGGTGGGGGCGGCTGCAGTCATGAGGACCGCAGCCGGACGTGCTCGGGGCCGATCGAGGCGATGTCGGGGGTGCCGAGCAGGCACATCGCCCGCCGCAGCTCCTCGACCAGCAGCGTCAAGGTGTCGTCGACGCCCTGACGCCCGGCGACCATCAGGCCGTAGAGGTAGGGCCGGCCGATCACCACGCCGCGGGCGCCGAGGCCGAGCGCCGCCGCGATGTCGCCGCCGGAGCGGACGCCGGAGTCGACGTACACCTCGGTCCGGTCGCCGACCGCATCGACCACGGCCGGCAGCAGCTCCAGCGGCACCGGGGCGCGGTCGAGCTGACGGCCGCCGTGGTTGGAGAGCACCAGCGCGTCGGCCCCGGCCTCGACACAGGCGACTGCGTCGGCGACCGAGAGCACGCCCTTGACCACCACCGGGCCGTCCCAGTGCTCCTTGAGCCAGCCGATGTCGGAGGGCCGGATCGCCTGCTCGCGCAGCTCGTTGGACATGCCCCAGCGGCCGTAGTGCGACCCCTCGGGGAATGTCGCGAACCGCAGCGGCTCGGTGGTCAGGATGTTGGCGACCCAACCGGGATGGCGGGTCATGTCCGCGAACGTACGCAGGCTCAGCTGCGGCGGGATCGCGAACCCGTTGAGCTTGTCCTTGCGCTTCATCCCCGTCACGGTCGTGTCGATGGTCAGCATCAGCGCCTCGTAGCCCTGTTCGGCAGCTTCGGCAAGATGCTCGAGCGTCACCGCCCGGTCCTTCATCAGATAGACCTGGAACCAGTTGCGTCCCTGCGGGGCCGCGTGCGCGACGTCGGTGATCGAGGTCGTCGCGTACGTCGAGAGCGTGTAGGGCAGTCCGGCAGCGGCCGCCGCCGCTGCGACCGCCCGCTCACCGGTGTGGTGGCTGAGCCGGGTGTAGCCGGTCGGGGCCAGCACGATGGGTGCCGCCGCGGGCCGCCCGAGGATCGAGGTACGCACCTCTGGATCGCCCACCTGGCCGAAGGCCGTGGGCCGCAGCTCCACACGGTCGAAGGCCGCCCGGTTCCGACGCATCGCGTGCTCGCCGTCCGAGCCGCCGTAGACGTAGTCCCAGACCGCCGTCGGCACCCGCCGGCGCGCGGCCCGCTCCAGATCGTCGACGCTGAGGCAGCGGGCCAGCCTGCGGTCGGACGCCCGCCACCGGAACGGCCGCGGTCGCAGGAAGGGCGCGAGATCGCGCCATCGGGGCACCTGCCGGACGAACTGCCGGACAACCTGAGAATCGGCGGCCACGCTCTGGACTCCTCACCACTCATCGGATAAGTTCTGAACTTGTCATACAACTTAGCCCATCGAGGAGCATCCCGCCATGGCCGCCGACCGCATCACGTCACTGACCCTCTCCCACGTCGTCCTCCCGCTCGAGAACCCGGTCAGTGACGCCAAGGTGCTCACCGGGCGGCAGAAGCCGCTCACCGAGACCGTGCTGCTCTTCGTCGAGGTGACCACCGAGCAGGGCTTCGAGGGAATGGGCTTCAGCTACTCCAAGCGCGCCGGTGGCCCGGCGCAGTACGCCCACCTCAAGGAGATCGCCCAGGTCGCCATCGGCCAGGACCCCTCCGACATCGCCAAGATCTACGAGTCGCTGATGTGGGCCGGCGCCTCGGTCGGCCGCAGTGGCGTCGCGACGCAGGCCGTGGCCGCCCTCGACGTGGCGCTCTACGACCTCAAGGCGCGCCGTGCCGGCCTGCCCCTGGCCAAGCTGCTCGGCGCCCACCGCGACTCCTGCCGCGTCTACAACACCTCCGGCGGCTTCCTCCAGGCGAGCGTCGAGGAGATCAAGGAGAAGGCCACCGCCTCGCTCGAGGCAGGCATCGGCGGCATCAAGATCAAGGTCGGCCAGCCCGACTGGGCCGAGGACCTGCGCCGCGTCGCCGCACTGCGCGAGCACCTCGGCGACACGCCGTTCATGGTCGACGCCAACCAGCAGTGGGACCGTGCCCGCGCCCGCCGGATGTGCCGTGAGCTCGAGCAGTTCGACCTGATCTGGATCGAGGAGCCGCTCGACGCCTGGGACGCGGTCGGCCACGCCGACCTGTCGCGTACGTTCGACACCCCGATCGCGACCGGCGAGATGCTGACCTCGGTGCCCGAGCACATGGCGCTCATCGACGCCGGCTACCGCGGCATCGTGCAGCCCGACGCGCCGCGCATCGGCGGGATCACCCCGTTCCTGAAGTTCGCCACCCTTGCCGCCCACGCCGGTCTGGCGCTCGCGCCGCACTACGCGATGGAGATCCACCTGCACCTGGCCGCGGCCTACCCGACCGAGCCGTGGGTCGAGCACTTCGAGTGGCTCAACCCGCTCTTCGAGGAGCGCATCGACATCCACGACGGCCAGATGTGGGTGCCGGACCGTCCGGGTCTCGGCTTCACGCTCAGCGACCAGATGCGCAAGCTCACCGTCGAGAGCGCTAAGTTCTCGGCATGACGATCAGTGCCGGGCTCGCCGACCGCGTCGTCTCCGGGATCAAGGACCAGATCCTCGCCGGAGACCTCGCTCCTGGGGCGAAGCTGCCCTCGGAGTCCGACCTGGTCGCGACCTACGGGGTGTCCCGGACGGTGGCGCGCGAGGCGGTCACCCGCCTGCGTGCCGAAGGCCTGGTCGAGACCTTCCAGGGGCGCGGCTCGTACGTCCTGGCGGTGCCGGAGCCCTCGCCGTTCGCGCTGGAGTCCTCCGCGATCCGCACCCAGCACGACGTGCTCGACATGGTCGACTTCCGGCTCGGCGTGGAGTGTGAGGCGGCGGCCCTGGCCGCCGCCCACCTCGACGAGCAGGGCTCGCGCGCCATCGAGGAGGCGCTCGCCGCGCTGGCCAATGCGCATCCCGACGGAGCGGTGGAGGCCGACTTCGCCTTCCACCGCGCTGTCGCGGCCGCGACCGGCAACCGCTTCTATCTCGACCTGATGGACTCGTTGGGCCCGATGATGATCATGCTGCCCCGCACCCGGCTCGGCGACGCGTACTCGCCCAGCGACGCGCTCCACGTCGAGCGGGTGCAGCGCGAGCACGACAACATCGCATCCGCGATCCTCGCCGGTGACGCCGACACCGCCCGTGCCGCGATGCGGGTGCATCTGGGCAGCACCCGCCGCCGTCTTCGGCAGTGATCACATCCGGAGCCACTGCACGCGCCCACGCAGACTCCTGACCCGCTGAAAAGGAGAACGGGTGGCCCGGCGACAGCCGGACCACCCGTTCCCCATGGGGGCCTATTTCTTCTGGTGCTCGCCCAGCGGGGTGAAGCAGAACTTCCCTCCGGCCAGGCGCTCCTCGGGGCCCTGCGGGCCGTCGTCGATCGCGTCGCCGAGCAGCTCGGCGGCGTAGACCTCGGAGTCGTCCTGCGGGTGGTAGCCGATCGCCTCGCCGGCCTCCAGCGACCACCAGCGCCGGGTGTTGCGGGAGATGCCCCACACCACCCGGAAGCCGGGCTCGGGAGTGGCCAGGCACGCCTCGAGGAGCCGGGCACCGTCGTCGGGCGACATCCACGTCCACAGTGAGCGGCGGTCCCACGGCTTCTCGAAGCACGAGCCGATCCGCAACGCGGTCACGTCGATGCCGTACCGGTCGTGGAAGAGGCTGCCGAGCGCCTCCATCGCGACCTTGCTGACCCCGTAGTAGGTGTCCGGTCGCGGAAAGGCGTCGGCGGCCAGCCCCTCGGCGGGTGCGTCATCGAGGTCGTAGAAGCCGGCCGCGTGGTTGCTCGAGGCGAGCACCACACGTGCCACCCCGGTGTCCCGGGCGGCTTCCAGGACCACCCGGGTGCCGTCGATGTTGGCCGAGAGGATGTCGTCCCACGGGGCCTCGACGCTGATGCCGCCGAGATGGATGATCGCCTCCACGCCCTCGGAGGCGGCACGCATTGCCACCTCGTCGGTCACCGACGCCTCGATGATCTCGACGGCCTCGCCCTCGGCGGGATCCTCGGGACGTACGACGTCGAGGAGGCGAAGCACCCGGCCCTCGCGGGCCAGGCGGGTGCGCATCAGCCTCCCGACGCCGCCATTGGCTCCCGTGATCAGAACCGTCTGCGTCATGCGGTCCGCAGCTCCTCGACGGCGGCGATGTACTCGCCCAGGTCGGCGCCGTGCTTGTCGATGACGGACTTGGTGGCCTCGCGCCACGGGGCGAGGTCGCTGATCTCGTTGATCGTGACGCCCTCCCCGCGCAGCTTCTCCAGGTCGGCCTCGACCTGGGCGTCCCACTTCTCACGCTGGAACGGGGCGGCCTCGTCGGCGGCCTTCTGGAGCGCCTCCTGGTCCTGGGAGTCGAGCCCGTCCCAGGTGTCCTTGTTGATGAGGAGCACCTCGGCGACGCGCATGTGCCGGTCGAGGGTGTAGTTCTTCGCGACCTCGTAGTGGGACGCGGAGAAGTAGGACGGCTCGTTGTTCTCGGCACCGTCGAGCAGCCCGCTCTGCAGCGAGCTGTAGACCTCGCCGTAGTCCATCGGGGTCGGGGAGCCGCCGAGAGCCTTGATGAAGTCGATCTGCACCTGCGACTCCTGGACCCGGATCTTGAGTCCCTTGACGTCCGCCGGCGCCTTGATCGGCTTCTTCGAGGTGTAGAAGCTGCGGGCGCCCGGGTCGAAGTAGCCCAGACCCTTGAATCCGGCACCGTCGGCCTCGCCGAGCAGCTTCTTGCCGCTCTCGCTCTCCAGGAAGCGCCACAGGTGGTCGGCGTCGTCGAAGAGGTACGGAAGGCTGAACAGCCCCATCGCGGGCACGAACTCGCCCATCGGGGCCGAGCTGATCCGGGTCATCTCGATCGAGCCCATCTGCACCTGCTCGATCGCGTCGGACTCCTCGCCGAGCTGGGCGTTGGGGTAGACCTGGATCTTGATCCGGCCGTCGCTGTACTTCTCGGCCAGCTCGGCGAACTTCTTGTCGCCCAGCGTGGTCGGGTAGTCGTCGGGGTGGGTCTCGGCCAGCTTGAAGGTCTTCGAGCCGCCGCCACCTCCGCCGCTGCCGGCGAGTGACCCGCCGCCACAGGCACTGAGGGCGAGGCCGCCGGCGACGGCCGCGGCGCCGAAGGCGCCTGCCTTGAACAGGGAGCGCCGGGCGACCGGCGTGGGGGATGAGGTGTTCACGGGTGTTTCCTTTCCAGAGGGGAGTTACTGGCCGAGCGCATCGGGGAGGGCGAGCGAGAAGAACGGGACGTACGTGATCAGCAGCAGGACGATGAGCATCGGGATGAGGAAGAGGCCGACCATCTTGATGACCTTCTCGATGGACGTACGTCCGATGGCACAGCCGACGAAGAGGACGTTGCCGACCGGCGGGGTGATCAGGCCGATGGCCAGGTTGAAGACGAGCATGATCCCGAACTGCACCGGGTCCATGCCGAGCCCCGTGGCGACCGGCAGCAGGATCGGCGTCATGATCACGATCAGCGGGGCCATGTCCATGATCGCGCCGAGCACGAGCAGCAGCAGGTTGATCAGCAGCAGGACCACGACGATGTTGTCGGAGATGCCGAGGAGGGCGTCGGTGGCCAGCGCCGGCACCTGCAGGAACGCCAGGAAGTAGCCGAAGGCACCCGCAGCCGCGATGATGAACAGCACCACGCCGAGCGTGCGCAGGGCGCTCTGCAGGATCGGGATCATCGCCTTGAGCGGCAGGTCGCGGTAGACGAAGAAGGTCAGGATGAAGGCGTACAGGCAGGCGATCGCCGCCGACTCGGTCGCGGTGAAGATGCCGCTGAGGATGCCGCCGAGGATGATCACCGGCATCAGCAGGCTGAGCAGGCCCTCGGCGACGATCTTCGGTACGTCCTTGAGGGGGACGAGCTCCTCCTTCGGGTAGCCGCGCTTGACCGCCACGATGTAGGCCATCACCATCAGCGACGCACCGAGCAGCAGACCGGGGATGACGCCTGCGGTGAACAGGGCGCCGATGGAGACGCCGCCGGCGGCCATCGAGTAGATGATCAGGTTGTGGCTCGGCGGGATCATGACCGCCTGGGTGGCACCGGAGACGGTCACGGCGACCGCGTAGTCGGTGTCGTAGCCTCGCTTCTTCATCATCGGGATGGTCACCGACCCGATCGCGGAGACGTCCGCGACCGAGGAGCCGGACAGGGCGCCGAAGAAGGTGCTGGCGCCGATGTTGACCATCCCGAGGCCGCCACGGACCCAGCCGACGAGCAGCCCGGCCAGGGCGATCAGGCGGCGGGAGATACCGCCCGTGCCCATGATCTCGCCACCGAGGATGAAGAACGGGATGGCCAGCAGGGCGAAGGTGTCGAGACCGGCGACCATCCGCTGGCCGACGGTGGTCAGCGGAAGACCGATGTAGAGGGCCTCGAAGATGGCGGCCAGGGCGAGAGCGAGGGCGACCGGGACGCGGAGCAGGACGAGGACGGCGAAGCCACCCAGCAGGATGGCGATGGCAAGGGGATCGATGGGCATGGGGGAGTCCTTCGATTTTCGGCGGCTCAGCCGAGCTCGGCTGCATCGTCAGGCTCGGCGTACCGCTGGGTACTGATGCCGAAGGCCTGGAGGACGGTGTAGAGGAGGATCATGGCGCCGGCGACCGGCATCATCAGGTAGAGGACGCTGCGGGGGAGCCCGGTGCCGGCCAGGGTCGCCGTCTGGGCGTCGATGACGAACTGGCTTCCCTGGACGACCAGGAAGAGCCCGAAGGCGAGCAGCAGCACCTGGACGAACCGGTCGATCACCGCCTGGAGCGTCGCCGGGAACTTGTCCACCAGGAAGGTGACCGCGATGTGGGCGCCCTCGCGGAAGCCGATCGCGGCGCCGAGGAAGCCGATCCAGACCAGCAGGATGCGGGCCGTCTCCTCGCTCCAGCTGGGCGAGTTGCTCAGCAGCTCACGGCTGAACACCTGCCACAGCACGATGAGCAGCGTGGCGACCAGGCACAGGATGCAGAAGGCCTCGAAGACCGTGTCGACCGCGCGCCAGGCGCGCTTGAAGGTTGTGCTCATCTCATTCCGTCCTCGTTGCGGCAGTGGTGGGGACCCGGGTCGCCTCGGCGAGCAGGTGCTGCCTGTCCGCACCCGCCAGACCGAGGTGGTAGAGGTGGATCTGGTCGATCCCGGCATCGACCAGCGCCCGCACATGGCCACCGAAGGCGTCTTCGGTGGTGGGCGGGAGAACGGTGACGTACGCAGCGGCCGCTGCCTTTCCGGAGACCGCCTCGACGAGCCGGCGCCCGGTCTCCACCGAGGCCTCGGTGGTCGGCCAGCAGAAGGAGACGACCAGGTCGACGTCGTCGGCCGTGGTCAGGGTCAGACCCGGGCTCGCTCCGGTGGCCCAGGGGTCGGGCTGGGCGTGCAGGGCGATCTCGACGACGTCGGGAGCGGCCTCGCGGACGGCTGCGATCACCCGGTGGCGGAGCTGGTCGGCCGCGGCGTGCCGGGAGGCGAGGATTATGTCCAGGGTCGTCGCGTCGACCGTCGCGCCGGCGGCGTCGGCACCGGTCGCGGCGCGCAGTGCCGCCACCGTGGTCTCGGCGTCGAGCCCGCGGGCGGCCCAGTCCTCGCGGCAGGCCGCGCAGCAGCAGATCGAGAGCAGCTGCTGGGTGGCGGCGTCGTAGGCCCCGTCGGTCTTCTCGTGGTGTCCGCCGTGGCCGAAGCCGAGCTGGCCGCAGGCCTCCAGGATGGCCGTGCTGGCCGGGGTGTCGCGTACGGCCTCGGCGGCGAGGGTCTCCGCGTAGCGGCGGACGTCCTCGTGGCGGGAGCACAGGGCGTAGGGGTAGGGCTCGCCCCAGCAGTTGACCACCGCGAGGTCCGGGTTGGCCTCACCGAGGAGGGTCGAGTGGGTCAGCACGATCCAGGCGGCGACCTCGATGCCGGCCGCGGCGAGGATGGCGGCGGCCTCGCCGAACGGGTCCTCGGTCGCGACCCAGGTCGCCGCGGGCGGCACCAGTCGGGCGCCCTCCCACGCCTCGGCGCGCACCGGACGGTAGAGCGCGGCGGTGCGCGCCTCGACGAACCGGTGCTCGGGGTGTAGCGGGGTCGCGGCGCGGGCGGTGTGGTAGGCCGCGGCGAGGGCGACCTTCGTGATGCCGAGATCCCGGGCGCGATCGGCGAAGGCTGGATCGCCGATCACGTCCCAGGGGTAGGCATATCCGACGACCGGGACGGTGCCGGTCCTTCCCGAGTCGATCTCAGTCACCGATGTCTACTCCTGCCAGCCAGGGTTGTGGGGCGGAGCCGAGTGTGGCCCCGGTCACAGGAGACTGTCAGGATGTGCGATTCGTGTCCAAGCCACTTATCGCATCAGGCGATACCGTCGAGGTATCGCTGGAAAGGGATTACCAGCGCGATGTGTTCGGTGTGAAGTCCGGCTCGAACGAACGCATGTAGACCGTGTCCTCCCGACGACGCACCCCGCAGGTGAGGTACTGCTCGTGCAGCACGCCGAGCAGGTCACGATCGAGCTCCACGCCCAGGCCCGGACCCGTCGGCACCGCGATGGAGCCGTCGTCGAAGTCGAGCACCCCGGGGCGTACGACGTCCTGGGTCTTCCACGGGTAGTGGGTGTCGCAGGCGTAGGTCAGGTTGGGGGTCGCGGCGGCCAGGTGGACCATCGCGGCCAGGGAGACGCCGAGGTGGGAGTTGCTGTGCATCGACAGGCCCATCCCGAAGGTGTCGGTGATGCCGCCCAGCAGCGCCGACTGGCGCAGCCCGCCCCACAGATGATGGTCGGAGAGCACGATCTGGACCGCGTCGGCCGCGATCGCGGGCTTGAGGTGCTCGAAGGCGATCACGCACATGTTGGTGGCCAGAGGTACGTCGGTGCGGGCCGAGACCTGCGCCATCCCCTCGATCCCGGGGGTAGGGTCCTCGAGATACTCCACGACACCGGCCAGCCGCTCGGCGACCTTGACCGAGGTCTCCGGCGTCCAGGCGCCGTTGGGGTCCAGCCGCAGCGGCAGCTCGGGGAAGGCCTCGCGCAGCGCCTCGATCGCGGCGCACTCCTCGTCGGGGTGGAAGACCCCACCTTTCAGCTTGAGCGAGCCGAAGCCCCAGCCCTCGACCAGCCGCTTCGCCTGCGCGACGATCTGCTCGGGGTTGAGCGCCTCGCCCCACTCGTCATCGGGCTGACCGGGGTGGCCGGCCCACTTGTAGAACATGTAGCCGCTGAACGGCACCTTGTCGCGCACCGCGCCGCCGAGCAGGTCGCTCACCGGACGGCCCGCCTCGCGGGCGACCAGGTCGAGACAGGCGACCTCGAACGGGGAGTAGACGGTGTCGACGGCGGAGGAGACGTCGAGCATGCCGCCGAAGGAGGCACCCGCCCCGCCGGTCTCCTTGCCGAGTACGTCGACGACGAGCCGTCGTAGGCCGTGGGTGTCGTAGGGGTCCCGTCCTGGCAGGACGGCGGCGACGGCGTCGAGCCGGGCGAGATGGGTCTCATCGGCGTACGTCTCGCCGAGGCCGACCAGGCCGGTGTCGGTGTGCAGCTCGACGATCGCGCGCAGCGCCCACGGCTGGTGGACGCCGACGACGTTGAGCAGCGGCGGGTCGGCGAACGCGACCGGGGTGACGACGACCTTCGAGATGCGGCTCATGCGGTCGGCTTCACGGCGAGGACGGGCACGCCGGCGTCGAGCAGGATGCGCTGGGCGTCGCTGCCCAGCAGCGCCTTGCCGACCGGTGAGCGGCGGCGCAGCCCGATCACGATCAGCCGGGCGCCGGTCGAGGCGACCAGGCCGTCGAAGGTCTCCACGACGTCGGCGCCGTGCGTGGTGTGGTCGACGCGGGCGCTCACCCCGGCCTCGGCGGCGCGCGCGACGAGCTTCGCGGCCGCGGCCTCGTCGACGAGGTCGGCGTCCACGGTGGCGCCGCGGCGCGGGCTGTTCACGATGACGACGTCGTCGCCGCGGGCTGCCGCCTCGGCCAGGCCGGCCTCGAGAGCCGCCTCACCTACCGGTGTGGGTACGTAGCCGATCAGGATGGTCATGGTGTGCCTCTCTCAGCGGGTCGGGGTGTCGGCGTCGTCGCGCTCGGCCGGGGCCGCGGTGGCGGTGGCGGCCTTGCGCCGGGTCAGGATCGCCTTGGCGGCGGGCCACAAGGCGACCAGGAGGAAGGCGGCCAGGATGGTGCCCGAGATCGGGCGGGTGAAGAACCCGGTCGGGTCACCGTCGAAGATCAGCAAGGAGCGGCGTACGCCGTCCTCCACGATCGAGCCCAGGACGAAGGCGAGCACCAACGGGCCGGGCTCGAAGCCGACCTTCTTCATTAGGTAGCCGATCAGACCGAAGACGATCATCACGAAGATGTCGAAGGTGGAGTTGTTGATCGTGTAGACGCCCAGGATCGTGATCAGCGCGGTGATCGGGGCCAGGATCGCCGGCCGCACCCGCAGGATGCGGACGAAGATGCCGACCAGCGGGATGCTCAGGACGAGCAGGATCAGGTTGCCGATGTACATCGAGTTGATGACGCCCCAGAACAGGTCGGGGCGCTCCTCGACCAGCTGCGGACCGGGCGAGATGCCGAGGATGAGCAGTGCGCCGAAGAGCATCGCCATCGACGCGTTGGCCGGGATACCGAGAGTCAGCAGCGGGATGAACGAGGAGGTCGCGGCCGCGTTGTTGGCGGTCTCGGGGGCGGCGACGCCCTCGATGGCACCGCGCCCGAAGCGCTCGGGGTGCTTCGAGATCCGCTTCTCCGTGGCGTACGCGGCCAGGGAGGACATCACCGCGCCGCCACCGGGCAGCACGCCCAGCACGAAGCCGATCACCGAGCCGCGGCCGATCGCGCCGGAGGACTGCTTGAGGTCCTTGCGGGAGGGCCAGATGTTGGCCACGGCGGCGGGTACGTGGGGCTTCCCGTGCCGCTCCTCGAGGTTGTAGAGGATCTCACCGACGCCGAACAGACCCATCGCGACGACCACGAAGTCGATGCCCTCGGTGAGCTGCAGGCTGCCGAAGGTGAAGCGCTCGGCGCCGCTGAAGCTGTCGCGGCCGATGGTGGCCAGCAGGAGGCCGAACGCGGCCGCGATCATGGCCTTGAGCTTGTTGCCGTTGCCGATGGTGGCGACCAGCAGGACGCCGAGCAGGGCCAGGGCGGCGTACTCCGGGTCGCCGAAGTTGAGCGCCCAGCCGGCGATCAGCGGCGCCACCAGGGTCAGGCCGAGGATGGAGACGGTCGCGCCGACGAAGGAGCCGATCGCGGCGATGCCGAGGGCGGTGCCGGCCTTGCCCTGCTTGGCGAGGGCGAAGCCGTCGAAGACGGTGACGACCGATGAGGCCTCACCTGGCAGCCGGAGCAGCACCGAGGTGATCGTGCCGCCGTACTGGGCTCCGTAGTAGATGCCCGCCAGCATGATGATCGCGGAGACCGGGTCGATGCTGTAGGTGATCGGCAGCAGGATGGCGATCGTGGCCGCCGGCCCGAGGCCGGGGAGTACGCCGATCAGCATGCCGATGAGCACGCCGATCAGGCAGTAGAGCAGGTTCTGCGGTTCGGTGACGAGCCCGAAGCCGTCGAGGAATGCGTTGACGTCCACTGGGGGCTCCGCTCAGAACAGGTGGGGCAGCGGGATGCGCAGCCCGTAGAGGAACAGGAAGTAGAACGCGGCGACCGTGGCGACCGAGGTGATGATCGTGCTGCGCCAGGACTCGCCGCCGAGGAACCTCAGCCAGACGACGCACAGCAGCAGCGAGGGGATCTCGAAGCCGATCACGGGCATCAGCAGGGCCAGCACGATGAAGGTGACCAGGCCGACCGCGGGGAGGATGCTGGAGCGGGTGAACTTCTCGCTGTCGATCAGTCGCCGGCCGACGACGAGCAGCGCCGCGGCCATCAGCGTGATGGCGATGCTGACCACGAACGGCCACAGGCCGGGCCCGGGCTGGCGCAGCGATCCCAGGCCGTAGCCGTAGGAGAGGACCGCGCCCCCGATGCCGACGACGAGAGCGACGAGCGCACCCACCACCTGGTAGACCGGTCCGCCGGCCGGAGGGCGTTCCTCCTCCAGCTCATGGGCCACCTCGGCCTGGATCTCGGCCAGGATGTCCTGGTCAGGAGATGGGGTGCGTTCGTCGCTCATCGTCATGCCTTCGTGGGTTCGTACGTGCTGGGTGCTGCGCCGCCGGGAGAGGCTCAGCCCTCGCCGAGGTTGAGACCGTACTGCTCGACCAGGTCGGCGTACCGCTTCTTGTCCTCCTCGAGCTGGGTCACCACCTCGTCACCCGAGATCTCCATCGGGGTGAGGCTGTTCTGCTTGTTGAAGGCCTGGTACTCCTCGGTCTTGAACGTGGCCTGCATCGCCTCGGCGAGGGTGTCCTTGACGTTGTCCGGGGTGCCCTTGGGGACGGTCATGAAGCGGTACTGCGCGACCTCGACGTCGAGGCCCTGCTCCTGGGCGGTCGGGACGTCGGGCAGGTAGTCGACCCGCTCGGGACCGAAGACGCTCAGCGGGGTCAGCTTGCCGGACTCGATGTTCTCGATCGCCTCGCCGACCTGGATGCAGGCGGTGTCGACCTGGCCGCCGAGCACGGCGGTGAGGGCGGGCGCGCCGCCGTCGAACGGCACGGCCTCGGCCTCGACGTCGCTGGTGCCGAACGTCAGGCCGCAGGAGAGCTGTGAGCCGGTGCCGACACCGGTGGTGCCGTAGGTGAGCTTCTTCTTGGCCGCCTTGATGTCGTCGAGCGACTTGAAGCCGCTCTTCGGGCCGGCGACCATGACGTAGTCGTCGCGGGAGACGCCCTGGACGACGTCGAAGTCGTCGATGCTGGTGGCCTCCTCCTCGCTGACCGCGAGCGGCGTGATGGCGAACAGGGAGGCGTTCTGGATCGCGATGGTCTGACCGTCGGGCTCGGCCTTGGCGACCTTGTTGGCGGCGAGAGCACCGTTGGCGCCCTCCATGTTGATCACCGGGAAGGAGGCGCCGAGCTCGTCGGAGAGGCCCTTGGAGACCGCCCGGCTGATCAGGTCGCTGGAACCGCCGGCCGAGGCACCGACGTACATCTCGACGTTGCCGGCGGGGTAGTCCTCGCCGTCACCGCTGCCTCCGGTGGTGTTCGAGACACCGCAGGCCGAGAGAGCCAGGGCCGCGACGCCTGCGGTCGCGGCAAGAAGGTGGGAAGTGGTACGCATCGTTGCTCCTAAATCCTGGTGGCCGGGCTGGTGATGGCACGTGGCATGGCCCGACGTCGTGTGACCACCGACACTAAGAGTCTTAGCGATACCGGTCCAAGCCCGATTCGGCATAGAGTGTTCCACCTGGTGCATCGTGGTCTACTCTGGCCAGATGATCACGCTCGACCAGGTGCGCTCTTTCGTGGCGGTCGCCGAGGAGCTCCACTTCGGCCGGGCCGCCGAGCGGCTGCGGATGACGCAGCCGCCGCTGTCTCGACAGATCCAGAAGCTGGAGAAGGCCGTCGGCGCGCAGCTGCTCGAGCGGGACAACCGCCGGGTCGCTCTCACCGGTGCCGGAGCCGCCTTCCTCGACGAGGCCTACCGGATGCTCAACCTGGTCGAGAGCGCGGGTGACCTGGCCCGCCGGGTGGACGCGGGCGCCGCCGGCGTGGTCCGGCTCGGCTTCACCGCGGTCTCCGCGATCTCGATCCTGGGACCCCTGCTGCGCCGCCTCACCGTCGAGCTCCCCGATGTCGAGGTACGGCTCTCCGAGCGGGTCACCCTGGCCCAGGTCGACGGCATCCGCCACGGCGAGCTCGACATCGGCCTGGCCCGCCCGCCCTTCGACACCGAGCTGCTCTCCTCGAGAGTCATCTCCCGCGAGCCGCTGATGGCCGTACTCCCGCAGGGCCACCCCCTGGCCGAGCTCGACCGACCGCTGACGCCCCAGGACTTCGAGGGCCAACCCGTCATCGGCTACCACCCCCAGCAGTCGCGCTACTTCCACGAGCTCTCCGTACGCTTCCTGGCCAACGCCCACCCGCGCATCGAGCAGCGCGTGCATCAGGTACTCACCGCAATGCTCCTGGTCTCCGCCGAGCGTGGCGTCGGCTTCGTCCCGGTCTCGGCCAGCTCGCTGCACGTGGAAGGCGTCGTCTTCCGCCCCATCGAGCACGGCGGCGGCGACACCCGCCTCGACAAGGATCCCGAGCGCCCCGTCGAGCTCCATGCGATCTGGGCGCGGGGGTCTGTCAGTCCGGTCGTACGCCGGGTTCTCGATGCGATCATCGAGATGAATCGCTGAGGGACTGGCCGCCGACCCGTTACGGATGGTGTTCTCGCCAGATCCCGGAGTCAAGGACGGCCTTCGGCCGCCGGCTTCGCCGGTCGCCTGCGGCGATCCTTGACACCGGGCTCCGTCGAGAATTTTGGCTGGCTATCGGGTCGGCGGCGGGGTGTGGCGCGGATTCCTTGGGTTGCGTCCGGGCTTGGGATCTGGGGCCGGTGACTCCTGGCAGCGGATGGTCTCCTCGTGCTTTTACAAGACGATGACACCTTGTGAACGCTTCACGAGGTGTCGCCGCGAAGGGGACGGCGACGGAGGTCCGATCGGAACCAGCAGGGCGTGCGCGCTGATCCTGGGTAGGGATGCCCCCGGCACGGATCGGATCGGGAGGAACCGGCCGGCGATGCCGGCCAGCCCAGCCTCGATCAGCCGGTCAGTGCGCGCCTGGTGAACCGGATCCGCCCATCCGGAAGACGCTCATAGGCATAGTCGGGATCGTGGATCCGGCGATGATCACTCGCACACAACAAGACCATGTTCGCCAGATCGGTTCGGCCGCCTTCGGCCCACGGTTTCAGGTGATGCGCTTCGGTCCAGGCTGCTGGGGCGTCGCAGTCTTCGGCCTGGCAGCACTTGTCGCGTAGCCGGAGTGCCTTGTGTTGGACCGGGTACGCCAACCTCGCGGTGCGGCCGAAGTCGAGGATCTCGGAGTCGGTGCCCAACACCACCGGGACCAGGTCGGCGTTGCAGGCCATCCGGCGGGCCTCGGCGGCGGTGATCTGCTCGCCGTCGAAGCCGAGGGAGGCGGTGCCGAGGTCGTTGCGGAGGTCCTCGAGGCTCATGGTGATGAACACCGTGGTGCCGTGCCCGCCGTGCCTGGGGAGCTGGTCGACGTCGTAGGTCTCGACCACCCGGGCGAAGGCCTGGCCGAGCAGCCGGTCGTAGGGGGCTTTGCGGCCCTTGTCCTCGGCCGAGAGCTTCCTGGGCTGGGCCAGGGAGTCCAACAACGTGCGGAGCCGCATCCCGACCGCGCGGGAAACGCGGGCGTGGAGGTCGATGGTGCCGTCGCCGTTGTCACGCGAGGAGAAGAACGTACGCCGCTGGGCGTGCTCCTCCTCCCGCTGGAGTGCTTTGGCCTCAGCCTGCTCGAACCGCTCCGGGTCGATCTCGGCCAGGATCCGGCGGCCGACGATCTTCAACTCGTTCGCCGTCAGCCGGGTGGCATAGTCCACGAGCAGCTTCTCGGCCAGGACCAGGTCCTCGGCGCTGGCGGCGGGGTCGGCCTCGATGGCATCGAGGGCCTGGGTGATCACCCTTGCCTTGTCCTGGGACACCACTCCTTCAGCGAGGCCATCAGCGACGAGGTCGTACTTGGTCACCGCGGCCGCGAGTTTGATCTGGGAGCGGGCCACGCCCTTGTCGACGAGGAGTTCGGTGCGCAGCCATCCGGAGGCGTCTTTCGCGCCAGTCTCCTCGGCGATGTCACCAGACGTCGCGAGCACCCGCAGTTTCAACGCGGCCTGCTGGGCTTGGAGCTTCTCCAGCCGCTCGAGGAGGTCTTTCTTCTGGTCCGTGCGCCAGTAGGCGGGGTCGGTCGTCAACAGGTCTTGGAGGGCGGTCTCGATGGCGGCCAGGGCAGCGTCGATCGCGTCGCCGGGGTTGGTGCCCCAGTGGTCGATCGAGCGGCCGAGACTCATCGCCGTTCCTCTCCTCGGAGGTGTGCTGTGATGTGTCTGATTCTACGCTCCCCACTCCCATCTGGCCACCTATTTTCCCTGGTCAAGCACTGTTTTCGCGGTGAGCGAACGACTTCGTTTCTGTGGATGGTAAGTGGCCCGAAGGGCCACCCTTCCGCCCCATCGACCTCACCTGTCCCAAGCAAGATTCCGCTGCGCCACACCCGGGCCGCCGCCCCGATAGCCAGCCAAATCTTTCTCGACGGGCGCCGGTGTCAAGGACCGCGAAGCGGCCGGCGAAGCCGGCGGCCGCAGGCCGTCCTTGACTCCGGGGTTCGGCGAGAAGACCCTCAAAGCAAGGGTCGGCGGCCCTCCAGCCCCGTAGAACCCGCCTGCCACAAGCAGACCCCGCAATGCCCCCAAAGCATCACGAGATTCAAATTCGGGCTTGGACAAGCATCATCGAACGTTCATAACGTGATGGTCACCACCTTCCCCACAGCACACCCAACACCTGAAGGACGTGACTCGTGACCGAGTACAGCCCGACCGACCTGGCCGCCCAGCTCAAGAGCGGGCTTCTCTCGTTCCCGGTCACCCACTTCAACGAGGACCTCCAGGTCGACGAAGAGGGCTACCGCAAGCACCTGAGCTGGCTGGCGGAGTACCCGGTGGCCGGGCTCTTCGCGGCCGGCGGCACGGGTGAGGGCTTCTCGCTGAACGCGGAGGAGACCGACCAGGTCGTACGTGCCGCGGTCGACGAGGTCGCTGGGGCCGTGCCGGTGCTGGCGCCGGCGACGGGCAGCACGGCCAACGCGGTCGCGCAGGCGAAGGCGGCGGAGGCCGCGGGCGCCGACGGGATCCTGCTGATGCCGCCGTACCTCACCGAGGCCGGGCAGGCGGGGCTCGTCGAGCATGCCAGCCGCGTGTGCGAGGCGACCGGGCTCGGCGTGATCGTCTACAGCCGCGCCAACGCGGTGCTGCGGGACGAGGCCGTCGACCAGCTCGCCGAGCGCAACCCGACGCTGATCGGCTTCAAGGACGGCGTCGGCAACATCGAGCAGATGACTCGTACCTACGCCCGGGTCGGCGACCGGCTCATCTACATCGGCGGCCTGCCGACGGCGGAGACGTTCGCGCTGCCGCTGCTCCAGCTCGGCGTGAGCACGTACTCCTCGGCGCTGTTCAACTTCGCGCCGAAGTGGGCGGTGGAGTTCTACGACGCCGTACGTGCCCAGGATCGTGACGAGGTCTACCGTCGTCTCAACGAGTTCGTGATCCCCTACCTCGACATCCGCGACCGCACGGCCGGCTACGCCGTGTCGATCGTCAAGGGTGGCCTGACCGCGATCGGCCGGCCCGCCGGCCCGGTCCGCCCGCCACTGACCGACCTGCGCGAGGACGAGATCGACGAGCTGCGCGAACTGATCGCCCGGATCGCCTGACGCCGATCCGCCCCTGAGAGACCGACCCGATAGGAAGGGAACATGAGCTACCGCTCGATCATCGCCGGAGCAGACTCCGAGCAGCCCGACGTCACCGCCGCCACCAGCGCCGCGGCCGAGGCCTTCGCCGGCTATCGCGCCACATCCCCTGAGGCCCGGGCGGACTTCCTCGAAGCCGTCGCCGCCGAGATCGAGGCGGCCCGCGCCGAGATCGTCGAGGCCGCCGTCGCCGAGTCGCACCTGCCCGAGGGCCGGATCAGCGGCGAGGTCGGCCGCACCACCGGCCAGCTGAAGATGTTCGCCGGCGTCGTGCGGCGCGGTGACCACCTGGGCGTACGCATCGACCCGGCCATCCCTGACCGGACCCCGCTCCCGCGGTCCGACATCCGGCAGCGCCAGATCGCCCTGGGCCCGGTGGCGGTCTTCGGCGCCAGCAACTTCCCGCTCGCCTTCTCCACCGCCGGCGGCGACACCGCCTCGGCGCTGGCCGCGGGCTGCCCCGTGGTGGTCAAGGGCCACCCTGCCCACCCCCTCACGGGCTACCTGGTCGCGCAGGCCATCACCCGCGCGGTCGAGAAGGCCGGGCTGCACGCCGGCACCTTCTCCTTCCTCCTCGACACCGACTTCAAGGGCGGCATCGAGCTCGGCCAGGCCCTGGTCGTCGACCCGAGGATCAAGGCCGTCGGCTTCACCGGCTCCCGCGGCGGCGGGCTGGCGATCGTCGCGGCCGCGGCGGCCCGCCCCGAGCCGATCCCGGTCTACGCCGAGATGTCCTCGATCAACCCCGTCGTCGTCCTCCCCGGAGCGCTCGATGGTGACGTCGACGCGCTCGCCACGGCGTACGTCGGCTCGCTGACCCTCGGCTCCGGCCAGTTCTGCACCAACCCCGGCCTGCTCTTCCTCCCGAAGAGCGAGGCGGGCGACGCCTTCCTCGCCGCCGCCGGCCGGGCCACGGCCGAAGCCGTCGGCGGGACCATGCTGACCTCCGGCATCGCCGCCGCCTACGAGAAGGGCACGGCCGCCCTCCGCGCCACCGACGGCGTCACCGTCGTCGGCGAGGGCACCGCCGGGGAGACCGACGCCCCCGCGCCCCAGCTCGTCGAGGCCGCCCGTCTCGACGGCGTGACCGACGAGGTCTTCGGCGCCTCCGGCGTCGTGGTCCGCTACGACACCGTCGAGGAGCTGCTGCCCAGCCTGGACTCCCTCGAGGGCCAGCTCACCGCGACCGTCCACGCCACCGACGCCGACAACGAGGCCGCGGCCCAGGTCGTCGAGGCCCTCGAGCTCAAGGCCGGACGGATCCTCTTCAACGGCTGGCCGACGGGCGTCGAGGTCGGCCACGCGATGGTTCACGGCGGCCCGTTCCCGGCCACCTCCGACTCCCGCACCACCTCGGTCGGCAGCCTCGCGATCGAGCGCTTCCAGCGCCCCGTCGCCTACCAGGACGTACCTGCCGCGATCCTCCCGGAGGCCGTACGCGACGACAACCCGTGGCACCTCGCCCGCCGGATCGACGGCGAGCTGCAGCTGCCATGACCACCACGACCATCGCCAAGATCGAGGTCGTCCCCGTCGCGGGCCACGACTCGATGCTGCTCAACCTCAGCGGCGCGCACGCGCCGTTCTTCACCCGCAACATCGCGATCCTCACCGACTCCGAGGGTCGCGAGGGTGTCGGCGAGGTGCCGGGCGGCGAGCCGATCCGGCGCACCATCGAAGAGGCCGCCGAGCTGCTCGTCGGCCAGCCCGTCACCCGCTACCGCAGCCTGCTGCGGCAGGTCGCGGAGCGGTTCGCCGACCGCGACGCCGGCGGCCGCGGAGCGCAGACCTTCGACCTGCGTACGACCGTCCACGCCGTCACCGCGCTGGAGTCCGCGCTCCTCGATCTCGCAGGTCAGGCGCAGGGTGTGCCGGTTGCCGAGCTGCTCGGCGACGGGCAGCAGCGCGACTCGGTGCCGATGCTCGGCTACCTCTTCTACGTCGGTGACCCCGACAGGACCGACCTGCCGTATCTCCGCGAGAAGGACGGCGCCGACGACTGGGAGCGCGTGCGGCGAGAGGTCGCGCTGACCCCCGAGGCGGTCGTACGTCTTGCCGAGGCCGCCCAGGCCCGCTACGGCTTCGCCGACTTCAAGCTCAAGGGCGGTGTCCTCGCCGGTGAGGAGGAGGTCGCCGCTGTGACCGCGCTCCACGAGCGCTTCCCCGACGCCCGGATCACCCTCGACCCCAACGGCGGCTGGCTGCTCGCCGACGCGGTCCGGCTGCTCACGGGCAAGGACGACGTGCTCGCGTACGCCGAGGACCCCTGCGGCGCCGAGGGCGGCTACTCGGGCCGCGAGATCATGGCCGAGTTCAAGCGCGCCACCGGGCTGCGTACGGCGACCAACATGATCGCCACCGACTGGCGCCAGATGTCCCACGCGATCCGCACCAACGCTGTCGACATCCCGCTGGCCGACCCGCACTTCTGGACCATGTCCGGCTCCGTCCGCGTCGCCCAGATGTGCCACGACTTCGGGCTGACCTGGGGATCCCACTCCAACAACCACTTCGACGTCTCGCTGGCGATGTTCACCCACGTCGGCGCCGCTGCACCGGGGGAGATCACCGCGCTGGACACCCACTGGATCTGGCAGGACGGCCAGGGTCTGACCGAGTCGCCGCTGGAGATCCGGGACGGTGCTGTCGCGGTACCGACTGCACCGGGTCTCGGGATCCGGCTCGACCGCGACCGGGTCGCGGCCGCGCACGAGCTCTACCTCGAGCACGGGCTCGGCGTACGCGACGACGGCGTTGCCATGCAGTACCTGGTGCCGGGGTGGACCTTCGACCCCAAGCGCCCGTGCCTGGTCCGTTGACAGCCCGGTGAGCGCCGAGCTCGCCTGGCTCCTGCTCGCCGGCATCGGTGCGGGACTGACCGGCTCGGTGGCCGGTCTGGCCTCGCTGGTCAGCTACCCTTCCCTGCTGGCCGCGGGGCTGCCGCCGGTCGTCGCCAACGTCACCAACACGGTGGCCATGTTCGGCGTCACCGGCGGCACCGTCGCGGGTTCGCGGCGCGAGCTGCGCGGCCAGGGCAGAAGGATCGCCTGGCTGGCCCTGGCCTCCTTCCTCGGCGGCGCGGTCGGCGCGGCCCTGCTGCTCACCACGCCTGCCGAGGCGTTCGAGACCGTGGTGCCCTGGCTCGTCGGTGGGGGAGCGGTGCTCCTGCTGCTCCGCGACCGGATCCGGTCCTGTGCGGCCGCCCGTGCCGCCGCGCGGCCGCCGCGGCAGGACCCGTCGTCAGGCGTCGAGGGGCGACGTACGCTCGCCCGCGGCTTCGGCTGGGGTGTCATCGTGTTCGTGCTCGGCATCTACGGCGGCTACTTCGGCGCCGGGGTCGGGATCATCGCGCTGGCCGTCCTGGTGCTCGAGCGCACCGAGGCCCTGGCGATCACGAACGCGGTCAAGAACGTCGCCACCGGCGTCGCCAACGGCACCGCCGCGATCGCGTACGTCTTCTTCGCTCCCGTGGACTGGCCCGCCGCGATCGCCCTCGGAGCGGGTGCCGTGATCGGCGGATTCCTGGGGCCGGCGATCGTCCGGGTCGCCCCCGAGCGCCCGCTGCGCTGGCTGGTCGGTCTGGCCGGTCTCGGGCTCGCGCTGCACCTGGCGACAAGCTGAGACCCGGCTCGGCCCGATAGGCTCCGGCCGCGGTCACGGTCACAGGAGGACATCGCGAGCATGGGTTCGAGCAACATCTCGGTGCGCGCCCGGGTGCGTGCGCTGGTCGAAGACGACCTCTTCCAGAAGACGATCATCGGGGTGATCATCCTCAACGCGGTGGTCCTCGGCGTGGAGACGATGGTCCCCGAACACCTCGCCCACGAGCTGGCGTTCCTCGACAGCGTGCTCCTCGGAGTCTTCGTCGTCGAGCTGGTGCTGCGGCTGGTGGCGTACGGCCCGAAGTTCTTCCGCGACCCGTGGAACATCTTCGACACCGTGATCGTCGCGATCGCGCTGGTGCCGGCGACCGGGCCGATGTCGGTATTGCGGGCACTGCGGATCCTGCGCGTGCTGCGCCTGGTCAACTCGGTCCCGTCCATGCGTCGCGTCGTCGACGGGCTGATCGCGGCGATGCCCGGGATGGGCTCGGTCGCGGCCCTGCTGGTGCTGATGATGTACGTCGCGGTGGTCATCTCGACCAACCTCTACGGCGAGATCGCGCCGGAGTACTTCGGCGACCTCGGCACCAGCGCATTCACGCTGTTCCAGACCATGACCGGGGAGGCCTGGCCCGACATCGCCCGCGAGGTGATGGCCGAGGACCCCTCCGCCTGGATCTTCTTCGTCGTCTTCATCCTGGTGATGACCTTCGCCGTCCTCAACCTCTTCCTCGCCGTGGTCGTCTCCGGCATGGAGAGCGTCGAGACGCTCGCCGAGCACGAGGAGGAGTCCGACGCCGAGATGATGGCCATCCTCACCTCGTTGCGGGAGGACCTCACCGCCGTACGCGAGGAGCTGGCCGCCACCCGGGCCGAGCTGAAGTCGGACTCAGCTGCCCGCTGAGGCGATCTCCTGCACCACCATGTTGCGGGGACCGTCCGCGGTGCCCTTGACCACCCGCAGGAAGTAGGGCTGGTCGGGGTTGTGGTTGGGGTCGAAGGTCCAGTTCCCGCGCGGGCTGACGATGGTGCCGACCGAGCCGAGGGAGTCGGCGATCTCGTTGCGGTTGACGTCGTCGGAGAGATCGAGCGCCTTGTCGAGCGCGGCCGCGGCGTCGTAGGCCTGCACCGAGTAGACCGTCGGGGTGGCGTCGTACGCCTCGCGGTAGTCCTTCACGAAGGCGTCGTTCATCAGCGAGTCCATCGTGTCGCTGTAGTGGAGCGCGGTCCGTACCCCTGACGCGGCGCTGCCCAGCGCGGACAGCACGTCGCCCTCGGTGAGGTAGCCCGGGCCGTAGAGCCGGGTGCTCTTGGCCAGCCCGGACTCGCGGTACTGCTGCACGAACGCCTCCGCCTCCTTGCCGGCATAGGCGGCGAAGATCGCGTCCGCGCCCGAGTTCTTCGCCTTGTCGAAGAGCCCCGACCACTCCTCGGTCACGCCCGCCGGCGTGTAGCTCTGACCGGCCACGCTGCTGCCGGACGCCTCCAGGGCGATCATGAAGCTGTCGGAGAACTCGTGACCGGCCGCGTCGTCGGACCCGATGACGTACGCCGTGCCCCCGTCGGTCTCCTTGGCGACCGCCGTCCCGAGCGCACCGCCCAGGTCCGAGTTGGTCGAGGACGTACGCCACAGGTAGTCGGAGCCATCGGCGAACTCGTCGGCGCCGGCGCCGGTCACGATCAGCGGCGTCTCGCTGTTGTTCGCGACGTCCTTGGCCGCGAGCGCCGTCTCCGAGCTCGCCAGGCCGACGACCGCCTGGACCTCGTCGTCCTGGATCAGCCTGGTCACCGCGGCGACGCCGGTCTCGGCGCGGTCGCCCTCGTCGGCCTCGATCACGTCGACCAGCCGGCCGCCGAGCTCCCCGCCGTGCTGGTCGAGGTAGAGGTCGAAGCCCCGGCTCATGTCGGTGCCGATCGACTTGTGGACGCCCGAGGTCGGTACGACCAGACCGATCGAGACCTTCGACTCCGAGGTCGTGGCGCAGGCCGTCAGGCCGAGCGCGAGCGCCGGGATGGGCGCCAGAACGAACAACTGCCGGTGAGCCGAGCCTGTCACGGGAGACTCCATCTATGGGGGTGGCCTCGGAAGATTTCGAGTAGCCGAACATTGGCACAAACCCCGGCCGGGCGGCGAGCAATTCGGCGCCGTGTCCCCAAGTCGGTAGTCTCGCCCTGCCAGTCGTACTCCATGCCTGATGGGGTCAGGGAACCCGGTGAAAGTCCGGGACTGACGCGCAGCGGTGAGGATGACGGGCGGGGCACGCCCTCCTTCCGGGGAGAGCAGCCACTGGAGCCTGGCTCCGGGAAGGCGCTCCGTTCCGATCGATTCCGAGTCCGAAGACCTGCTGGCTCTGGCGGCGCCCGCCGCCAGGTCACCACGTGCCCCGCGCAAGGGCACATGACGCAGAGCAGGTGTCCTGATGTCGCGAGTCCGAACCGACCGGTGCCCCGGAGTCGGTCGTCCGTGGGCGGCCGAGGACGGCCTGCTGGTGCGGCTGCGCCTGATCGGCGGGTCCGTCTCGTCCGCCGCGCTGCTCTCGCTGATCTCCGTGGCGGAGACCTATGGCGACGGGCGGATCTACCTCACCGGTCGCGCCAACCTGCAGGTGCGCGGCCTGCCGAGCGTCGACGGCGGGCTGCCGGGCGAGGTGCTCACCGCGCTGAAGGCGACCGGACTGGTGCCGGCGCAGACCCACGAGCTCGTACGCAACGTGATGGTCTCCCCGCAGACCGGTCTCGCCGGTGGCCGGGCCGACCTGCGCGGCGTCGCCGCGTCCCTGGACCGGCTGCTGTGCGCCTCGCCGCGGCTGGCCGCGCTGCCGGGCCGGTTCCTCTTCGTGCTCGACGACGGCCGCGGCGACCTGGTCTCGCGGGAGTGCGACCTGGGCGTGGTGGCGCTGTCTGCCACGGAGGGACAGTTGCGCGTCGGCGGCTCCTGGGGGCCGGTCGTGCCGCTCGCCGAGGCCGCTTCCCGGCTGGTCGCGCTCGCCTCACGTTTCCTGGACGTACGCGGCGAGGGGCCGTCGGCGCCCTGGCACGTCTCCGAGCTCGACGCACCGATGGTCGAGCCGGTCGCGGCCGACGACCGGGTCCCGGCCGCGACCGAGGAGCTCGGCTACGGGCCGGTGCCCGGTGGCGATCACGTCGCCGCCCCGGACGGCGCCCTGGACCGGGCCGCGGTCTCGGCGCTGGCGGAGCGGGTGCCGGCGGTCGTGGTGACGCCGTGGCGTGGCGTACTCGTGCCTACGCCGCAGGTGCGGCCGCCCCGGCGCTACGACTACATCGACCAGGGGCCGGCGATCTACGTCGACTCCTTCGCGACCATCCGGCGCGAGGCCGACCTCTCTGCGGTGCCGGCCGACGCCGAGCGGCTCGCGGTGCGGATGATCCACGGCAGCGGGCAGGTCGACCTCGCCTCCGACCTGGTCATCCACCCCGGACTCGTGAAGGCCGCGCGGGGTGCGCTGGAGGCAGGAGCGCCGATCCTGTGCGACGCGACGATGGTCGCCACCGGGGTCACCCGCAGCCGGCTTCCGCGCGACAACGAGGTGCTCTGCATGCTCGGTGACGACCGGGTCCCGGCGCTTGCGCGCGAGTGGGGAACGACCCGCACCGCCGCGGCGCTGTCCCTGTGGGAGCCGTACCTCGAGGGCGCGGTGGTCGCCATCGGCAACGCCCCGACGGCGCTCTTCCACCTGCTCGAGATGATCCTCGACGGCGGTCCGCGGCCGGCCGCGATCGTCGGCTGCCCGGTCGGCTTCATCGGCGCGGCCGAGTCGAAGGAGGCGCTCGCCTCGTTCGCCGACGACCACGGGATCGACATCCCCTACGTCACCGTCCGGGGCCGCCGCGGCGGCTCCGCGATGACCTCCTCCGCCCTCAACGCACTCGCCCAGGAGCAGGAATGAGCACGGACGTACGCGGGCGGTTCACCGTCGTCGGGATCGGTCCGGGCGATCCCGAGCTGATCACCCTCAAGGCCGCCCGGCTGATCGGCGCGGCCCCTGTGATCGCCTACCACGCCGGGGTGCGCAAGCAGTCGCACGCTCGGCGGATCGCGTCGTCCCTGATCCCCGCCGACGCGGTGGAGGAGGAGCTGCGCTACCCGGTCACCACCGGGACCACCTCGCACCCGGGCGGCTATGTCGGTGCCATGGCCGAGTTCTACGAGTCCTGCGCAGTCCGGCTCTCCGCCCATCTCGACGCCGGCCGCGACGTGGTCCTGCTCGCCGAGGGCGACCCGCTCTTCTACGGCTCCTCGATGTACCTCCACGACCGGTTCAAGGAGGTCTACGAGACCTCCGTCGTGCCGGGCGTCCCCGCCTTCGCGGCCGCCACCGCCGCGGTCTCGACTCCGCTGGTGCGCCAGACCGACGTGCTCACGGTCCTCCCGGGGACCTTGCCCGAGCCCGAGCTCGCCCGTCGGCTCGCCGACACCGAGGCGGCGATCATCATGAAGCTCGGCCGGACCTTCCCTGCGGTCCGTTCCGCGCTCGCCGCCGCTGGGCGGCTCGACGGTGCCTGGTACGTCGAGCGTGCCTCGCAGCCCGAGGAGCGCTGGCTGCCGGTGGCCGATGTCGACCCGTCCTCCGTGCCGTACTTCTCGCTCATCGTGGTGCCCGGGGACACGGCTCCCGGACCTGCCGCGGCGCGGCTGCGGCAAGAGCTCCCCGCGGTCGAGTCCGTCGAGGTGACGCGCGGGGGCGTCTCGACGGGCTCGGCCTTCGGGGACACCGGGGAGGTCCTGGTCGTCGGACTCGGTCCGGGGCCGGACGGGTGGCTGACGCCGGAGGTGAGCTCGGCATTGGCCGAGGTCGGCCATGTCGTCGGCTATGCGCCGTACGTCAACCGGGTGCCGCAACGCGAAGGGCTGCGGCGGCACGCGTCGGGCAACACCGTCGAGGTCGACCGAGCCCGGCACGCCCTGGACCTGGCGCTCGCCGGGGAGCGGGTCGCCGTCGTGTCCGGCGGTGACGCGGGTGTCTTCGGGATGGCGTCAGCCGTCTTCGAGGCGGCCGAGGACCCGGCCTACGCCGGCGTACGCGTCCGGGTGCTGCCCGGGGTCAGCGCCGTCCAGGCGGTGGCCGCGCGGGCGGGCGCCCCGGTCGGGGCCGACTTCGCGGTGATGTCCCTCTCCGACCGGCTCAAGCCGTGGTCCGTCGTGGAGGACCGCCTGCGCGCGGTCGCGGCCGCCGACCTCGTGCTGGCCATCTACAACCCGGCCTCGCGCTCGCGCACCGAGCAGATCGGCCGGGCTCGCGACGTACTCCTGGAGCAGCGCAAGCCGGACACCGTGGTCGTCGTCGGACGCGACGTCGGGCGGGCCGAGGAGTCGCTGACGGTGACCACGCTCGGTGACCTCGACCCATCAACCATCGACATGAAGTGCCTGGTCATCGTGGGGGCGAGCTCGACCCGGGCGACTGCGGCCGGGCAGGTCTGGACGCCGAGGTACGTGCAGTGACGGCCCGTCGGACCGTCCACTTCGTCGGCGCCGGCCCCGGCGCGGCCGACCTGCTGACCGTACGCGCGACCAGGCTGCTCGAGGCCGCCGATGTCGTGCTCTACCCCGGCACCTACCTGGACCCCGACGTGCTGGCGCACTGCAGCCCCGCGGCCGAGCTGGTCGACACCCAGAAGCTCGATCTGGACCAGATCGTCGGCGAGATCGTCGCCGCGCACCGGGACGGCAAGCAGGTCGTACGCCTCGTCTCCGGCGACCCGTCGGTCTACTCGGCGGTCGCCGAGCAGACCCGGCGGCTCGATGCCGCCCAAGTGCCCTGGGACGTCACGCCGGGCGTGCCCGCCTACGCCGCGGCGGCCGCGCTCGTGGGCCGGGAGCTGACCGTGCCGCTGGTGGCGCAGTCGGTCGTCCTCACCCGGACGCAGGCCCGGTCGACGGCCATGCCGGAGGGGGAGTCTCTTGCCGCGTACGCCGCCACTGGCGCCACGCTCGTGCTCCACCTGGCGATCCGTCGCACCCGTGAGCTGATGGCCGAGCTGCTGCCCTACTACGGCCCGGAGTGTCCGGTGGTGGTCGTCTACCGTGCCAGCCAGCCCGAGGAGCTGGTGCTTCGCGGGACGGTGTCGACCATCTCCGACGCGGTCGAGGACGCCGGTCTGACGCAGGCTGCCGTCATCCTCGCCGGGCCGGCGCTGGCCCGCGACGGAGGCGAGTCGTTCCTCTACGACGCGGCTCGGGAGCGGGTCTCGACAAGCTCGACCACCAGGGCGAGAGGTGCCTGATGGAGCTCTACGACGCGATCAACCGCCGTCGGGACACGCGTGCAGAGTTCACCGGTGAGCCGGTCGACCCTGCCGTGCTCGAGCGGGTCTTGTCGGCAGCCCACGCCGCGCCGAGCGTCGGGATGACGCAGCCGTGGGACTTCGTGCTGGTGCGCTCGCCGGAGACGCTGGCGGCCTTCCGCGAGCACGTCGCCACCGAGCGGGACGTGTTCGCGTCCTCGCTCTCCGGGGAGCGGGCCGAGACGTTCTCCCGGATCAAGATCGAGGGCATCTGCGAGTCCGGGCTCGGGGTGGTCGTCGGCTACGACCCGACTCGCGGTGGGTCGCAGGTCCTCGGGCGGCATGCCATCGCCGACGCGGGGCTCTACTCGACCGTCCTCGCGATCCAGAACCTCTGGCTCGCTGCCACCGCCGAGGGCCTCGGTGTCGGCTGGGTCAGCTTCTATCGCGAGGAATTCCTGCGGTCGTTGGTCGGGCTTCCGTCGCACGTGCGTCCGGTGGCTTGGCTCTGCGTCGGACACGTCGAAGGTCTCCCGGGAGTTCCCGACCTCGAGCGGTTTGGGTGGAGGCATCGGTCGGAGCTGTCGTCCGTGGTTCATGAGGAGAGGTATCTCTCGGGGCGCTGAGGTTTTTCGTGGTTGGTGTTTGCCGCCGACCCTTGTTTGGAGGGTGTTCTCGGTGCCGTCCGGAGTAAAGGACGGCCTTCGGCCGCCGGCTTCGCCGGTCGCCTTCGGCGATCCTTGACACCGGCCGTCGCCGAGAATTTTGGCTGGCTATCGGGTCGGCGGCAGGGGTGTGGCGCGGAGTCTTGAGTTGGGCACGGGCTTGGGAATCCTGGTTTGACCTGCCCCCGGGTAGTCGGGGTGGGTTGGTGGGTGGAAGGAATTTTTCTTCCACGCGGCGACCGCCACTCGGTGGAGGGCCGGGAGGCGAACGAAAATTCGTTCGGCGCGGGGGCCTGACCAGTGGAACGGTTGAGTGAGGGAAGGAATTTTCCTTCCCTGGGTTGGTCGGGAGTGTGGGGCGAACGAATTTTCGTTCGCTCGATTCCGTCCCATGCCGGGGCGACCCGGTGAAAGAGATTTTTCTTTCCCCCGACGTGGCCTCGGGCCTCACTTATCGGATCTACACGCCGGCCAAGGAGGAGCTGCTGGTCGCGTCGACGAAGGACCACTGCGTGACCCTCCGTGCGGGAGTCCAGCCGGTGAAGGTGCCGATGGGGGCGGAGGTCTCGACGGCGATGCGGGTGAGCTCGCCGCCGTGCTGCTGGTAGGCGGTGGCCAGCAGCTGCTCGGTCTCCAGCGTCACGCCGTGGACGACGAGGCGGCCTCCGGGGCGGAGGGCGGCCAGGCAGGTGTCGAGCACTCCGGGGCGAGTCGAGCCGCCGCCGATGAAGATCGCGTCGGGGGCCGGGAGATCGTGCAGCGCGTCGGGGGCGCGGCCTTGGACGACGGCGAGGCCGGGTACGCCGAGACGGGTCGCGTTGCGGGCGATCCGGGCCGCCCGCTCGGGCGAGGCCTCGACCGCGGTCGTGGTGCAGGAGGGGTGGGCCCGCATCCACTCGATCCCGACCGAGCCGGCACCGGCGCCGACGTCCCACAGGTGCGCCCCGGGGGTGGGGGCCAGGCGTGCCAGAGCAGAGGCGCGCAGGTCGCGCTTGGTGAGCTGACCGTCGTTCTCGAAGACGTCGTCGGGCAGGCCCGCGGCCCAGCCGAGGAGGGTGGTGCCGACGCACTCGATCGCCACGATGTTGAGCCGTGGCGACTCGCCCGCCCAGGTCGAGGCGGTCCCGGTCCGTGCGCTCTCGGTCTCCGCTCCCAGGTCGCCCAGAACGGTCATCATGGACCCGCCGAAACCGGCCGTGACCAGGAGGTTCGCGATCGAGGCTGGGGTCGATCCGTCCGAGGAGAGTGCGAGGATCCGGCGACCGGGGGCGAGCTCGCGGGCGACCAGCGACACGTCGCGGCCGACGAGGCTGACGACCGCGCACGACTCCGCGGGCCAGCCCATCCGGGCGCGGGCGAGGGCGACGGAGGAGACGGCCGGTTCGATGCGTACGTTCTCCGGGCCGAGAAGCGAGATCAGGGTCGTTCCGATGCCGGAGACCAGCGGGTCGCCCGAGGCCAGGGTCACGACGGGGGCGTCGTCCGGCAGGGACTCGAGGAGAGCCGGGAGGCCCTCGCGCAGCGGCGACGGCCAGGGCTCGCGGCGCTGGCCGGGGACGTCGGGGACGAGGTCGAGATGACGCTTGCCGCCGAGGAGGACGGCGGACTGCAGGACCAGCTGCTGGTGACGTACGGGAATCTCGTCCCAACCTCCGGCACCGATGCCCACCACGACGATCATGAGGCCAGACGCTACAGTGACCGCACAGGCGCGAGGTGCCCCGACTGGGGAGAATCTGGGAAGCCGGTGAGATTCCGGCACAGGCCCGCTGCGGTGAATCGAGCCCCATCACGGGGACTCGACAAGTCCGAAGACCGGCCCCGCGTCCATCCAATCAACGCGATAGGGAGCGGGAGCCTCTCATGCCGGTGCACTACCCATTTTCTGCCGTCCTCGGCTGCCAGGCGGACGACCTCGACGACATGGGCCTCGCGCTCGTGCTCACCACCATCTCCCCGGAGATCGGCGGGGTCCTGGTCCGTGGCGAGAAGGGGACCGCGAAGTCGACGGCCGTACGCGGTCTGGCGGCCGTGCTGCCCTCGATCTCGGTCTACGCCGGGGATCGGTTCTCGATCGACCCGGCCGACCCCTCCGCGGAGTCGCCGGACGGGCCCTTCGGGTCCGCCGCCGTCGTGGAGAGCCGGCCGGTGCGGCTGGTCGAGCTCCCGGTCGGCGCCACCGAGGACCGCGTCGTCGGCTCGCTCCACCTCGAGAGCGCGCTCTCGCGCGGCGCGGTCGAGTTCGAGCCGGGACTGCTGGCGCGGGCACACCGCGGCCTGCTCTACGTCGACGAGGTCAACCTGCTCCACGACCACCTGGTCGACCTGCTGCTGGACGCGGCGGCGATGGGCCGGGTCTCGGTCGAGCGCGACGGCGTCTCGGTCGAGCACGCCGCCCGGTTCGTGCTGATCGGCACCATGAACCCCGAGGAGGGCGAGCTGCGCCCGCAGCTCCTGGACCGCTTCGGGCTCACCGTCGAGGTCGCCGCGCCCCGGGATCCGGCGCTGCGCGCCGAGGTCGTACGCCGCCGGATGGCCTTCGACCTGGATGCTCCCGCGTTCGTCGAGCGCTATGTGGCCGCCGAGCGTGACCTGACCGCACGCGTCTCCACCGCCCGCGCCCTCGTCGGGAAGGTCCGGCTCACCGCGCCCGGGCTGCTCAAGATCGCCGAGGTCTGCGCTGCGTTCGAGGTCGACGGGCTGCGCGCCGACATCGTCACCGCGCGCACCGCGGTCGCGCACGCCGCCTGGGCCGGGCGCTCCGAGGTCACCCGCGAAGACATCCGCCGGGCCGCGCTGCTGGCCCTCCCGCACCGCCGCCGTCGCAACCCCTTCGACGCTCCCGGGCTCGACGAGGACCTGCTCGACCGCATCCTCGGCGACGAGGAGCTGCCGCCCGAGCCGCCGGAGGGCGGGCCGGACGGCGGGCCGGACGAGGGTGGCGCGCACGACGACTCTGTTGGTCCCACTGAGCCAGATTCCGCTGGGCCTCCGCCTGGCAGCTCCGACGACTCGACCGACGCGGAGCCCCCGACCACCGATCAGCAGTCCCCGCCGGTCGAGCCCGCGAGCGACGACTCTTCGATGGTTGAGCCCGCGAGCGCAGCGAGCGGTGTCGAAACCAACACGGTCACCGCCGCAGGCGCCGCCTACCGCCCCCGCCTGCTGACCGTCTCCGGCCTGGGCACCGGCCGCTCCGGCGGCCGGAGCAAGGCGATCGGCAGCAGCGGCCGCCGGATCGGCGCGGACACCAGCACCCGCGGCTCGCTCCACCTCGTCGAGACGCTCAAGGCGGCCGCAGGCAAGCAGAGCGCCCGGGACCGTACCTCGGCGAAGGTCGAGCTCCGGATCGAGGACCTCCGCACCGCGGTTCGCGAGGGCCGCGAGGCCAACCTGGTGCTCTTCTGCGTGGACGCCTCCGGGTCGATGGCCGCACGCAAGCGGATGGCGCAGGTCAAGGCCGCCGTCCTCTCGTTGCTGCTCGACGCCTACCGGCGCCGCGACAAGGTCGGGATGATCACCTTCCGGGGCGAGGGCGCCGAGCTGGTGCTGCCGCCGACCGGGTCGGTCGACCTCGCCGCGGCCCGCCTCGACGAGGTGCCCGCCGGAGGACGTACGCCGCTGGCCGAAGGCCTCCTCGAGGCCGCCCGTGTGCTCCAGCGCGAGCACCTGCGTGACCCCGATCTGCGGCCGCTGCTGGTGGTCGTCACCGACGGTCGCGCCAACTCCAAGACCCACGGCAAGGACGCCGTCCGGCGCTCGCAGCAGGCGGCTGCGTACGTCGCCGGACTCGGTGTCACCACGGTCGTCATCGACTCCGAGAGCGGGCCGATGCGGCTCGGGCTGGCCCGCCAGCTGGCCGAGCACCTGGGCGCCGAGCACGTGCCGGTCGCCGAGGTGAGCGCCGAGGCGCTGACCTCCGCCGTCCACGGGTTCACCGGATCCACCATGGGAAGGGGCGCTGCCTGATGCCGAAGGGACAGCCGCTGAACGTACCCGACGACGGGCTCACCACCCGCCAGCGTCGCAACCGGCCCCTGGTGATGGTCCACACCGGCCCCGGCAAGGGGAAGTCGACCGCCGCCTTCGGGCTCGCGCTGCGCGGCTGGAACCAGGGCTGGCGGATCGGCGTCTTCCAGTTCGTGAAGTCGGCCAAGTGGCGTATCGGCGAGCAGACCGTGCTCGAGCGCCTCGGGAAGCTGCACGAGGAGACCGGCGAGGGCGGGCCGGTCGACTGGCACAAGATGGGCTCCGGCTGGTCCTGGAGCCGCAAGCAGGGTGACGCCGAGGACCACGCCGCAGCTGCCGCCGAGGGCTGGGCCGAGATCAAGCGGTGCCTGGCCGCGGAGACGTACGACCTGCTTGTCCTCGACGAGTTCACCTACCCGATCAAGTGGGGCTGGGTCGACGCCGCCGAGGTCGCCTCCGTCCTCGCCGAGCGACCGGGGCGCCAGCACGTGGTGATCACCGGCCGCGACGCCGACCCCGCCGTGCTCGAGGTCGCCGACCTGGTCACCGAGATGACCAAGATCAAGCACCCGATGGACGCCGGCCAGAAGGGCCAGCGGGGCATCGAATGGTGACCCTGCCCCGGCTGGTGGTCGCTGCTCCCTCGACCGGCTCGGGGAAGACGACGATCGCTACCGGGCTGATGGCGGCGCTGCGTGCCTCCGGGAGCGTCGTGAGCGGTCACAAGGTGGGCCCGGACTACATCGATCCGGGCTACCACGCGCTCGCCACCGGACGCCCGGGGCGCAACCTCGACCCTCACCTGGTGGGGGAGTCGCGGGTCGTGCCGCTGCTGCTCCACGGCGCCGCCGGCGCGGACGTCGCGGTCATCGAGGGTGTCATGGGCCTCTACGACGGCCGCCTCGGCACCGACGGCTTCGCCTCCACCGCCCACGTCGCGGCGCTGACCTCCTCGCCGGTCGTGCTGGTCCTTGACGTCGCCCGGATGTCCCGCTCCGCTGCCGCGATCGCCGCCGGGATGGCAGCCTTCGACCCGTCGGTACGCATCGGGGGAGTCGTGCTCAACCGCTGCTCCCCGGGACGCAACGCCGAGGAGATCCGGCGAGCGCTGGAGCAGGTCGGGCTGCCGGTGCTCGGCATGCTCCCGCGCGACGAGACGCTCGCGTCCCCGTCGCGCCACCTCGGCCTCGTCCCGGTCGCGGAGCGCGACGAGTCGGTCGCGCTGATCGAGCGGCTGGGGGAGCAGGTCGCCGCCCACCTCGACCTCGCGGCCCTGCTCGACGTCGCCCGCTCGGCCCCCGACATCGACGATGTCGCCTGGGATCCGGCCCGGGCTCTGGAATCCGAGGCCGTGCCTGACCGGGAGCGCCCGGTCGTCGCGGTCGCAGGTGGTCGCGCGTTCACGTTCCGCTACCCCGAGACCGAGGAGCTCCTGGAGGCGGCGGGTTGCGACGTACGCGCCTTCGACCCGCTCACCGATCCCGCGCTCCCCGAGGGCACCAGGGGGATCTACCTCGGCGGCGGTTTCCCGGAGATGTACGCCGCCGACCTCGCCGCCAACACGAGCCTGCTCCGCGACCTCCGGGCGGCCGTCGAGGCCGGGGTGCCGACCGTCGCCGAGTGCGCCGGTCTCCTCTACCTGGCCGAGTCTCTCGACGGCGTACCGATGGCCGGCGCCATCCCCGCCCACGCCGCCATGAGCGAGCGGCTGACCCTGCGCTACCCCGTCGCCACCGCCGCCTCCGACTCCCTGCTCACCCGCGCCGGCGAGCAGGTCACCGGCCACGAGTTCCACCGCACCACGACGGCCCCGGCCGCCGGGGCCCGGGCCGCGTGGACCGTCGACGGTGCCGAGATGGGCGTCAGCAGCGACACCCTGCACGCCTCGTACCTCCACGTTCACTGGGCCGGCCATCCGCACCTGGCGCGCCGCTTCGCCGACGCCGCCCACGCCTTCGCCCCCGTCGGTCGAGCCGACGTCGCCTCCGTCGGTCGAGCCGACGTCGTGAGGGACGAACGACGTCGTGTCGAGACCAACACAGTCCTCTCGAGCGCGACGGCGGACCGTGTTGGTCTCGACACGCCTCCGCCTAGCGGCTCCGGCGGCTCGACCAGCGGG